>CAZONQ010000258.1:1415-3162 GCA_964581125.1 uncultured Ornithinimicrobium sp. | reverse complement strand
TCAGTCCGCCGGGCTGAGGCTCATCGGCCCGTAGACGACCTCCTCGCCCCGCCGCAGCGTCACCGCCTGGACGCCGGCGTCGGCCAGCGTGCCCCACTCGTCGGACAGCCACGCCTCCGCGTCCGCCTGGGTCGGGAAGGTCACCGACGCCATGCCCAGATCGCCGACCGGGGTGCCGTCGCTGTTCTCGTAGCTCCACGTGTAGGACTCGCTCATCTCCACAACGGTAGGCGGTGGTGGCCGGTTTGCCAGTAGGGTCGCAACCGGAGCGGTTCCGCGACAGGGGCCCGACGACGAAGGGACAGCCATGCTCGACCAGCTGATGGACGCCATACCGACCGACCAGCTCGCCCAGGCGGTCGGCGAGGACGAGGCGACGACCCGGGCCGCGGTCCAGGCGGCGCTGCCGGCGCTGCTCGGCGGGCTCAGCGCCAACGCCAACAGCCCGGCGGGGGCGCAGTCGTTGCTCGACGCCCTCGGCCAGCACCAGGACGGCCTCGCCGACGACGTGCGCGTCGACGCGCTCGACGCCGCCGACGGCGAGAAGATCGTCGGTCACGTCTTCGGGGGCAACACCGACGCGGTCGTCAACCAGCTCGGCGGGCTGGGCGGCGCGCAGACCGGCGCCCTCGTGCGCAAGCTCCTGCCGCTGCTGGCGCCGATCGTCCTGTCCTGGCTCGCCAAGCGGGTCGGCGGCGCGATGGGCGGCCAGGGCGCACCGGCCGGGGGCTCCCCCACGACGAGCCAGCCCGGCGGCCCGCTCGGCCAGGGGCGGCCGGAGCAGCAGGCCCCCACCTCGGCCGCGCAGGGCGGCGGCGTGGACCCGACCGAGATCCTGCAGGACGTCCTCGGCGGCGCCCTGGGCGGTGTCACCGGACGGCAGTCCTCCTCCGGCGGAGGCATCCTCGGCGACGTGCTCGGCAGCATCCTCGGGGGCGGCCGGCGCTGACCCACGGACCGCCCGTGCAGACGCGCTGCACGGGCGTCGGAGGCCCCACGGAGGGCCCCGCCCCGGCTCACGGACGGGCCGGGGCGGGTCGCTATGATGTGCGCGACGCACCCCAGCCCGTGAGCGGTGCGGCCGACGCCGTCCGACGGAGGAGAGCTCGCCCATGACCACGACGCTCGTGCTCGGGGGACCACGCAGCGGCAAGTCCCGCCACGCCGAGGCCCTGCTCGCGCACCACCCCCAGGTGACGTTCGTCGCGACCTACCGCGCTCCCGACCCCGCGAAGGACCTCGACCTCGCGACCCGGATCGCCCGCCACCAGGAGCGCCGCCCCAAGCACTGGCGCACCCTCGAGACCCTCGACCTCACCCGGGCCCTGCTCGGCTCCCGCCAGCCGGTCCTCATCGACGACCTCGGCGGGTGGCTGCGCGGCGTGCTGGACCAGGAGATGCTCTGGTCGCACCCGCACCGGGCCCGGCAGCTGGTCGACGACCGGCTCGACGAGCTGTCGGTCGCCCTCCGCGCGATGCCCTTCGACATCGTCACCGTCACCGACGACCCCTCCTGGAGCCGGCTGCCCGACAACCCCGAGGAGCGCCTCTACGTCGACCTGCTCGCCCAGGTCAACCAACGCGTCTCCGCGGTCTCCTCGCGGGTGTATGCCGTGATGGCCGGCCGGGTGCTCGACCTCAGCTCCTCCCCCATCGTCGGCACCGTCTGAGACCCCGACCGGGGACCCCCGACCGGGCGCACGCTCTGCACGCCCCTCCCCCGACCGGGCGCACGCTCTGCACGCCC
>CAZONQ010000258.1:0-1315 GCA_964581125.1 uncultured Ornithinimicrobium sp. | reverse complement strand
CGACCGGGCGCACGCTCCGCACGCCGCGCCCGGTCGGGCTGGGTCAGGACCCGGCGCCGCCCTGGACGAACGGCGGCTTGGCGACCTTGGCCTCGACCGTGCGGCCGCGCACGTCGATCACCACCTCCTGACCGTCCTCGAGACCGCGGTCCATGAGCGCGAGCGCAATCCCCTGCTTGAGCGTCGGCGAGAAGGTCCCGGACGTCACGACGCCGATCTCGGCGCCGTCGGCGTCCTGCACGGCGCAGCCGGGCCTCGGGATGCCGCGCCCGGTGACGAGCAGCCCCTTGGACACGCGGCTCTCCTTGGCCGCCCGCTGCGCGGTGAGCGCCTCCTTGCCCCAGAAGGCGTCCTTGGACCAGCCGACCGCCCAGGCCGAGCGGCCCATCACCGGGGTGATCTCCGGCGACAGGTCGTTGCCGTGCAGGGGATAGCCCATCTCGGTCCGCAGCGTGTCGCGCGCCCCCAGCCCGCAGGGCAGCCCGTCGAAGGGCTCCATCGCCGCGACCAGGGCGTCCCAGAGCGCGGAGGCGTCCTCGACGCGGCACACCACCTCATACCCCCGCTCGCCGGTGTAGCCGGTGCGGCACACGGTGACCGGGCTCCCCTCCCACTCCGTGTCGACGAAGCTCATGTAGTCGTGCCCGGTGGGCAGGCCGAGCGCCTGCATGACCTCGTCCGAGCGCGGCCCCTGGACGGCAAGCACGGCGTAGTCCTCGTGCTGGTCCTCGACCGTGACGCCCTCGGGCGCGGCCTCGCGCAGGCGCCGGACCACCTCGGCGTTGTTGGCGGCGTTGGGGATGAGGAAGACGTCGTCGTCCGCGCGCAGGTAGGCGATGAGGTCGTCGACGACGCCGCCGTCCTCGGCGCAGCACATGGTGTACTGCGCCTTGCCGGGCTCGATCCGGTCCAGGTCGTTGGTGAAGCAGGCGTTGACGAAGTCCTTCGCGCCCGGCCCGCCGACCCGCGCCTTGCCCAGGTGGGAGACGTCGAAGAGCCCGACCCGCTCGCGCACCGCGGTGTGCTCGGCGACGACGCCGCCGCCGGGGTACTCGATGGGCATGGACCAGCCGCCGAAGTCGGCCATCTTCGCGCCCAGGGCCACGTGCTTGTCGTGGAGCGGGGACGTCTTCGTCATGGAGTCGGTCATGCCCGTCAGACTAGTCATCCCGCCGGTGGCCTAGTCTCGGGGGCGGACAGAACCAGGCACTACAGACAAAGGACGTCGCTCATGGCCGACACCATCCGCACCGCTCTGCAGCTCACCGACGAGGCGCCCGGCTCGGTGGGGGCCGACGCCCTCGTGCTCGCCGCC
>CAZONQ010000257.1:0-3166 GCA_964581125.1 uncultured Ornithinimicrobium sp. | reverse complement strand
GCGGTGCCGCCCAGCAGAAGGATCTCCATACCCCCATCCTGAGGTGCGCGCGGGGCACCCGCCTCGTCGACGCGCCACCAGTGCAGGGACAGGCGTAGCATCGCCGCTCGTGACATCCGCTGGCACCCGCTCGGCCGGGTCGGTGGCGCCCCTCGTGCTGGGGGCGCTGGGCGTCGTCTTCGGCGACATCGGGACGAGCCCCCTCTACGCCCTGCAGACCGTCTTCGCCCTCGACGGCGGGATCGTCCGACCCACCCCCGGCAACGTCTACGGCGTGGTGTCGATGGTCTTCTGGTCGATCACGCTCATCGTGTCCTGCAAGTACCTCGGCTTCATCCTCCGCGCCGACAACGAGGGCGAGGGCGGCGTCATGGCGCTGGCCCACCTGGCGCACCGCAGCGTCCGCGTCGGCGGGCGGCGGCACGCGCTCGTGCTGGTCCTCGGCGTCTTCGGCGGCTCGCTCTTCTTCGGCGACAGCCTCATCACGCCGGCGATCTCGGTGCTCTCCGCGGTCGAGGGCCTGGAGGTGGCCACGCCGAGCCTGAGCGGCATCGTGGTGCCGGTCGCGGCGACGATCATCGTGGCGCTCTTCGCGGTGCAGCGCTTCGGCACGCACCACGTCGGGCGCTTCTTCGGGCCGGTCATGGTGGTGTGGTTCGTCACGCTCGGCGCGCTCGGCCTGGTCCACGTCGTCGCCGACCCCGGGGTGCTCGTGGCGCTCTCGCCGCACCACGCCTGGCTCTTCGTGCTCGACCACCCCGGCATCGCCTTCGTCGCGATGGGCGCGACCGTGCTGTCGATCACCGGCGCCGAGGCGCTCTACGCCGACATGGGCCACTTCGGGCGCGTGCCGATCATGTGGGCGTGGTTCGCGCTGGTCTTCCCGTGCCTGACGCTCAACTACCTCGGGCAGGCTCAGCTGGTGCTGCGGGACAGCCACGAGACCGCCAACCCGTTCTTCCACCTGGCCCCGGGCTGGGCGCAGCTGCCGCTCGTCGTGCTGGCGACGATGGCCACGATCATCGCGAGCCAGGCGGTGATCTCCGGGGCCTACTCGGTGGCGAGGCAGGCCGAGCGGCTGGGGTTCCTGCCCCGTCTCACCGTGCGGCAGACGAGCGAGCAGGAGGGCGGGCAGATCTACATACCCAGCGTCAACTGGCTGCTGCTCGGCGGCGTGCTGCTGCTCCTGCTCACCTTCCGCGCCTCGGAGCGGCTGGCCACCGCCTACGGCGTCGCGGTCACCATGGACCTGATGCTCACCACCACGCTCTTCTGCGTGTATGCCGTGGCAGCCCTCCGCTGGCGCTGGCCCCAGGTGGTGGCCTTCGCGCTCGTCTTCGGGGTGCTCGAGGTGGCGTTCTTCTCGGCCAACATCGCCAAGGTGCTGCACGGCGGCTGGCTGCCGCTCGCGGTGGCGCTGTCGGTGGCGACCGTGATGACGACGTGGGCGCGCGGCCGCGAGCTGGTCACCGCCCGGCGGGAGAAGCTCGAGGGGCCGCTCGGGCCGTTCCTGGACGAGGTGCACGGCAACGCCAAGATCCTGCGGGTGCCGGGGACCGCGGTCTTCCTGCACCCCAACAAGGTCACGACGCCGCTCGCGCTGCGGGAGAACGTGCACTTCAACCACGTCATCCACGACGACGTCGTCATCGTCACGATGGAGACGGTCAACGTGCCGCACGTGCCGGAGGAGGAGCGCGTCGTCGTCGACGACCTGGGCGACCCCTACGACCACATCACGCACGTCACGGCGCGGTTCGGCTTTTCCGACCACCCGGACGTGCCGGCGGCGCTGGCCCTCGCCAACGACGAGGGGATCGACGTGGACCTGCGGGACGTGACCTGGTTCCTGTCGCGGATCACCGTGCACCGCAGCGAACGGCCGGGGATGGGGCAGGTGCGCAAGCGGCTCTTCGAGCTGCTGGCGCGCAACGCCGCCGACCCGACGACCTACTTCCGGCTGCCGATCGGCCAGACGGTCGTGCTGGGGGCGCGGATCAACTTCTAGTCAGCCGCGCCAGCAGGGACGCAGCTCGACCGTTCCACCGGGCTGGGCGAACCAGTCCGCGATCTGCTCGGCCCGCTCCTGGCTCTGGACGTCGATGACGAAGAACCCGGCCAGGTGCTCGGCGGTCTCGGCATACGGGCCGTCGCTGACCGGGTGCGCGTCCGCGGTCCAGCCGAAGAGCCGTGACTCGCGGGGGTCGCCGAGCGCCTCGGCGTGCACGAGCTCGCCGCGCTCGCTCATCTCCTTCAGGTGCTCGTCGAAGGTGGCGCCGGTGGAGTCGTGCCACTCCCGCCCCAGGGCTGTCGATCCGGCGACCGCCCGCGGGAGAAGCAATGTGGTCCGAGCCATCGGTCCCGGCGACCCGCCCGGGCGACGTCGGCCAGAGCGGCCGTCAGCCCCGCAGCCGGTAGACCTGCACGACGTTGCCGGTCGACGTGCTCGTGGCCTCGACCAGCTCCAGCCGGGTGACCGGCACGCTCTCGTCGAAGAGCCGTCGGCCGACACCCACGACGGGGTGCGTCGTCAGCGTCAGCGCGTCGATCACGCCCGCCAGGAAGAGCGAGCGGACCGTCTCGACCCCGCCGGTCACGGCGATGCCGCCCGCCTCGCCGTTGCCCGCGAGGGCGCGCACGTGCTCCACCGGGTCGCCCTCGACGAGCGAGGAGCCCTGCCAGCGGGACACGTCGTCCAGGGTGCTGCTCACGACGTGCTTGCGGACCGGGTTGATGAACTCGCCGAACGGGTCGGTCGCCCCTGGCCAGTAGTCGGCCCACTCCTGCCAGAGCTTGCGGCCGATGACGACGTCGGTCACGTCGGCGATCGAGCGGCCCATGCCGGCCATGTCGTCGGGGCCGAAGGAGTCGAACTGCCACTCGTGGGGCGACTCGACGACGCCGTTGACGGCGTGGAACAGGTGGGCGGTGACGGTGCGTGCCATCGCAGGTCCTTTCCTCGAAGGGATCAACGCTGACACAGACCGGCCGGGCGTGCCGAACTCATCGGTCGCCCGGCCGGTCGCGTCTCACCAGCGGTGCGTCACCTCACCAGCGGTGCGTCACCTCACCAGCGGTGCGTCACCTCACCAGCGGTGCGCGACGTCGATCACGAGCCGCGCGCCGTCGCCCGGGCCGTCGAGCACGAAGGCCCGGAAGGGCAGCC
>CAZONQ010000256.1:0-3183 GCA_964581125.1 uncultured Ornithinimicrobium sp. | reverse complement strand
CATGAGCGTCAGATACCAGAGTGATACCATGACCGGATGGCGATGACTCTGCGACTGTCCCCGGAGGACGAGCGAGCCTTGGCGGCCCTGGCCGAGGCCGAGGGTGTGAGCAAGCAGGAGGCCACGGCGCGGGCGATCCGGGAGGCGGCCGCGCGGCGCGGGCACGAGGAGCGCGTGCGCGAGTTGTCCTTACGTGGGCGAGAGCGGTACGCCGACCTGCTCGAGCGTCTCGGACGCTGACCCTTGGAGTACCTGACCACCGAGGATCTGCTCGCCCTGGCAGCGGACCTCGGCGTAGGTCCGATCCAGGACCTCGGCCTCTTGGACTCCGCGGCTCACCGTCCCAGCGCGAGCGTCTTCGGACGTGACGCCTACCCCGACATCGATGCCAAAGCGGGGACACTGCTGGAGTCCATCGTCGTCAACCACCCGCTCGTCGATGGCAACAAGCGCCTGGGATGGCTCGCGGTAATTGTGGTCTACGGCCTCAACGGCATCGATCTTCAAGCACCTGACGACGACGCGTACGACCTGGTCATCGCTGTCGCCAACAGCACGGCCGACCACGAAGTGGCAGCTCGCCACTTGGCCAAGTGGCACTAGTTCGAGTTACGGCTCGCGGCAGTACAGGGCGATTTGTGTGGCGGGGTCTTGTGCGGTGAGCCGGGCCGCGCTGGCCGGTGACGCCGACGACCCGGCCGCCGTCACCGCATGCCTGCAGACCCTCGCCGACAAGACCGGCGCGCTGATCGCGACCGCCGCGCGCTACGGCGCGATGTTCGGCAGGTGCGACGAGGCGACCGTGCGCACGCCCACCGCCTTCGGCGAGAAGCTGGGCGTCGTCTTCCAGCTCGCCGACGACCTGCTCGACATCGACTCTCCCGCGCACACCTCGGGCAAGACGCCCGGGCACCGACCTGCGCGAGGGCAAGGCCACCCTGCCGGTGCTCTACGCCCGCACCTCCACCGACCCCGCCGACCGGCGGCTGCTCGAGCTCACGCGGGGCCCGGTGGACGACCCCGCCGAGCTCGCGGAGGCCCTCGAACTGCTGCGCGGCCACCGCGGATGGACCAGGCACGCCCGCATCTGGCCAGGCGCGCGGACGAGGCCCGCGCGCTCCTCGACGGGCTCACCCCCGGCGCCGCCGTCGACGCCCTGCGGGCGCTGGTGGACGGCGTCGCGGACCGGTCCAGCTAAGGAGCTGCGCGCTCCCCGCCACCACCCTGCTACTCGCGGGGCATCGTCTGGGGACACTGCTCGTCGACCTCGGCAAACGGCCTGCCCATCTGCCGCGCCTGCGCGCCGACCTCGTAGTTGGGGACCCACGACTGGATCCCCTGGCTCATGAAGGTCTCCAGCGAGGGGGCCGGAGACACGGCGAAGCCGAGCTCCTCGACGCACGGCACGTAAGTCTCGGTCAGGTACTCGTACCAGGCGACGAGGCGCTCCTGCTCACTCTGCTCCGGCTGGGCGAACGGATAGGCCGCGTCGCAGAAATACTGGTCGCGGTTGAACGCCTCCAGCTGCTCCTCCGGCGGCGATTCCATGCTGATGCCGCCGCCGCGCTCGTAGGTGACGCTCCATCCGCGCTCCTCCAAGCACCGGCCCCGCGGCGTCAGCCCGTCCTCCGGGGCGATCTCTTCGATGACCTCGACCGGCGGCGGGTGCTCAACACCGTACATCCTGGCCAGCTCCGCCAGGTACTCCTCGCGACCCACCGGCCCGTCGCTCTGGACCTGCGTCTCACTCGTGGCCTTTGCCGGCGGCGGAGCGTCCGACGCGCAACCAGTAACGACCGCTACGCTCAGCAGGCCGAACAGGTGTAGTGAACCACGTGGCTGAGTGTTACTACGGCCTGACCCGACAGCACCGGCCCTCAGACGCTGCAAAAGCCCCCCACATTTGTGGCTGAGATGTACCCGAAGGCGCTGATCCTGTACTTTGTGCCGTGGTTGCTGTCCCGCTCCACGTACATCGGCTGCGGTGTGTAGAATTTGAACAGCGTGTTGAAGGACGACCCAGGGTACGGGTACACGCGCATGTTGCTTGTGTACGTAGAACCGCTGTGCGTGTTCGACCATGCCCAGATGTCGTGAGGCTCGCAGGATGCATAGCCATCAGAGAACACGGTGTTCGCCGACGCGGGCGCCGCGCTCCCAAGGGCTAGCACAAGGACGGCCGTCAACGCGGTCAAGAATCTCGCAGTTCACATGTCGCTCCTCCTCGAACGGTGTCAACCAGATTAGCGGACGAGATCCAGTCTTGGCAACGAGATGCAGATCGAGGCGATCACGATCCCGTGACTCGGGGATCATTCAGCGCCCTCCGAGGGCCGCCAGGGAGCGTCCCGTCGTCGCCGGGGTGAACACCGGCCCGCCGCGGTGACGGTCGGGCGACGGGACCGGGCGGGCGCACCGCATACTGGTCTACATCGCCCTCACCCGAGGACGAGAGCAGACCGCAGCATGAACAACCAGACCCCGCTCAAGTACCAAGAACCCGAAAGGGTGGCAGCGGTCGTTCCAGCCGTCGATGAAGGCGCGGATCTTGGCCCGCAGCACCTCCCCGGCACGACCCATCTTCCCAACCATCAACCGTTTAAGAACTAACGACACGCTCCACTAGCACACGTGGTGGATTCCAACGGGCCCCTCACCACCACCTCAGCAGGCCGCGCCGCCACACGTGCAGCAGTGCCACGACGATGACGTCGATGAAGATCGCCATCTCCACCAGCGACGCCGCGCCCAGCTCGGTCCGGATCACCAGCGCCCACGGGAAGAGGTAGACCGCGTCGACGGCGAAGACGACGTAGAGCAGCGTGTAGACGAGGTAGCGCACGCTCCCCTGCTCCCAGCCGCTGCCCACCGGGTCGACGCCCGACTCGTAGGTGGTGACCTTGGCCGGCGTCGGGTCGTGCGGCGCGAGCAGGCGCCGCGCACCCATGGCGGCGGCCACGAGGGCCACGCCGGCCAGGAGCACGGCCGCGACGACGAGGTAGTCAGGCATCACCGCTCACCCTATGCCTTCGAGAGCCCAGACCACCACGACCTACGTACGGTCGTTGTAGAGAACTCGTGATACATCATGAGTTCTCCAGCATTCCGTACGTCAGTCGAGACGGTCGCTCACGCGAAGGTCGGCCGCAGCGGATAGCCCGCCTCGCCGTCCGCGCTCGTGCG
>CAZONQ010000255.1:0-3187 GCA_964581125.1 uncultured Ornithinimicrobium sp. | reverse complement strand
ACACCGAGAGTGCATGACCGACTTCGGGCGCTCAGAGCAGGCCGCGAAGCGCGCGCCCGGTCGGGGCAGAGCGCGCTCCCGGTCGCAGCGGAGCACGCAGAGCGCGCGCCCGGTCGAAGCCCACGACGGCCGTCGACGATCCGCGACATCGACCTGCGACTAGCGCGAGGGCTCCGTTCAGCCAGTGAGCACGTAGCGCAGGGTCTCCACCACCTGGTCGGTGGTCGTGCACCAGGCCTGGGCCGCGGCGTCGACCTCCTTGAGCGGGTGGACGATGTCGGCGTCGTGGAGGGTCACGTAGGGCTTGCCCAGGGCGGCGCAGTAGCCGGCGTCGAAGGCGGCGTTCCACTGCTTGTACTTATCGCCGAAGCGCACGACGACCAGGTCGCTCTGCTCGATCAGGGTGCGGGTGCGGATGGCGTTGACCTTGGCGGACTGGTGGTCGCGCCAGAACTGGCTGGACGTCTCGCCCAGGTGGTCGCCGGCCGCGTCGCTCGCGGGATGGTCGGTCACCGGCGCGGTGAAGACGACGTCCAGCCCGGCGGCCTCGGCCCCGCGCTGGATCTCCTCCCGCCAGCCGGTGTGGATCTCGCCGGAGAGGTAGACGTTGAAACTCATGGGACAGGGCTCCTGCATCGACGGCACTGGTGCTGGCTCTCTGCCCCGGACCCTACAGGGCGTGAAGTCTCGACCCGGCTGGCCGCGGAGCGTCCGTCAGAGCCGCTCGAGCTTGTGGAACGGGCTGACGATCCGGTGCCGGCTGTCCCCGAAGTCCACGGTCACCGCGGCGCTCTCCTCCCCGACCACACGCCCGAGGCCGTAGGTCTGGTGCGAGACCCGGTCGTCCAGCGCGAACCGCTGGACCTCTGGCTCCGCCTCCCGCTTGAAGGGGCTGCTGGCGAGCGGTCGACGGGCTCCGGATCCACGAGTGCGCATGCCTCAGTATCGCCCACGGCGCTGACCGCGTGCAGGGAGACTGCAAGACGCCGGCCGGGACCGCCGTCCGGTCGTCGCGCCCGCGCCAGCCCCTGCCGCGAGAGCGACGTGGGCTGCCGCGGCTCTCACGGCCTCAGGTCGTCGTGCAGCCTGACGCTGGACAGCTCCGGCGGCCGGCCGCCCGGCGGCTGCCAGTAGTGCAGCCGCCTGGCACTCGGGCTCTTCACCTGCAGGGAGACCCGCCAGCAGGTCGCACCGTCCTCACGCGTGAGGTGACGGTCCGAGCTCTCCGACTCCCGCAGCTGGTGGGTCTGGTGTCCGGCGAGACTGTGCACCCGCCCGGTCGCGATGTCGACCACGACACCGGCCACCTTGGCCAGGTCGACGCCCGGCGTGGTCCGCAGCGACTCCAGGAAGCCGGGCAGCACGACATACTCCCCGAGCGGCAGCTCGGCCTTCTCGGCCGCCGGGATGCGCTCCACCCAGGTGCGGTGCACCTGCCAGCGCAGCTCCTCCTCCTCGTCGAGGAAGGCCGGGGCGGCCGGAGGTCCCTGACGCGCCAGCTGCCGGGCCGCCCGCCTCGCCTCCTTCCGGGCGGCCGCGAGGTCCTGGGTGAGCCGGTCGCGATGCTCCTCCAGACGTCGCAGCTCCTCCTGCAGCGACTGCACCTGGGCCCGTGCGTCGTCCCGCTCGCGCCGCACGAGCTCGGAGACGAAGCCCGCCCCGGACCCCTGCTCCGAGACGGCGGCCACCCGGCGGGTCAGGCCCGCCTGACCGTGCTCGAGCGTCGCGACGGTCCGCTGCAGCTGCCCGACGAGCCGCTCCAGCTCGGCCATCCGCAGCTCGAGCCCGTGGCCGGGCACGTCCTCCGGTCCTTGCTCGGTCGGCTCCTGCGGCACGACCTGCGGGTATGCCGTCCGCTCGCCCGCCGGGTCCGGTCCCGTCCCACGTGGTGGGCCGGGGACCGCGGAAGGGGGCGTCGCCGGTCGTGGCTTCGGGGCAGGCACCGGCATCGGCCTGTCATCGGGCGGCGCCCCGACCTCCTCCTCCGGCGCGGGCTCCCCGAGCGCGGTCACCATCTCGGGCGTGAGCCAGGGCGGGCCGCCGGGCAGCAGCGGTGGCGCCGGGGCCACCGGCTCGTCGTCGTCCACGTCGCTCATCTGCAGCTTCCACGGCTTGCCGCCGGGCTGCCCGACCCGGACCACGCGCGCCGCGACGACCTGGCCCTTGGCCAGGAGGGTGGAGAGCCGGTCGACGTGGTTGCCGGTGACGTCGTCGCGCATGAGCACGGCGGTCACCCGCGGGACCAGCTCCACCACCGCCCGGTCCGCGTGCACCTCGGCGACGCGCCCGAGGACGACGGTGCCCACTGCATACCCCTCGAGGGTCCGGAGGTCGAGCGGCGGCAGGGCGAGGACCAGCTGCCGGTCCTCCGCGAGCACTCCCTCGACCGCCTGGTCCTCCTCCACGAGCTGGTCGATGCGCAGGCCGCGGAGCACCCGCTCGGAGTCGACCACCACCTGGTCACCCGCCTGCGTCACGGCCAGCGCACGTGTCGGCGGCACCAGCCGCCGCACCGTGGCCGCCACCTGCTGGGGCGAGAGCGGCGGGCTCTCGACCCGTGTCGTGCCGTGCCTCTGACCGTCCCGGATCAGCCGCTGCGTCGCCTCTGCACCGTCCTGACGGCTCTGGCACAGGACGAGGGGGTAGGCGTAGGGGTCCTTCTGCCAGCCGTCCCCGACCGGGTAGACCCGGGCCGCTCCCCCGTAGGCGTTGGCACCTCTCGGCAGCCGGTCCTCCAGGATGAAGGTCAGACGACCTGTCGGGATGAGCACGTAGTCGAACCCGTCACCCAGCGCCGCGGCCACCTCCTCCATGTCGATGTATGGGGTGGTCTCCCCCTCCGCCACCGACACCAGGCAGACGGGTCGGGTGCGCCCGGGCGCGAGGAGGTGGTCGACGAGCGCACGCGCCTCGTCGTCGGTGCGCATGGTCTGCACTGTCACGGTCACCCTCCTGCCGGTGGGCTCACTCTAGGCCGGGCGAGCCCGCGTGGCACGGTCCGGCGACGCTGGTCCCGGGCACCCCGAGCTGATGCAGCGGCCCGTCCTGGTGCGCGGTGGCCGGGCGATCATCGGCAGGCCGAAAGACCGGGTCGCCGCGTTCCTGGGCGAGGACCCTGCGGCACCGTGAGCGAGGAGGCCCTGGCACGATCGTCGAGAGCCGGTCACGCCAGCACGAGGACGACCGC
>CAZONQ010000254.1:0-3211 GCA_964581125.1 uncultured Ornithinimicrobium sp. | reverse complement strand
GCTGCACCGTCATGGTCGCGCCACCCACGTCCGGGGTCGACTCGTGCGGCACGAAGCTCTGGAACTTGCACGCGCCCTCGTAGACCACGGCAGGCTCGGGTGGGCGCTCGATGCCGTCCTCGTCGCGGACCCACGGTGCGTCAGGGTCGGTGCGGGTGATCGTGCAGGAGTCTCGCATCATGGACTCGGCCTCGGCCTGCAGCTCGGGCAGGGCCGCGGCGACGTCGTCGGCGAGCATCAGTACTCCCACAGCGGGAATCCGGCCAGGTCCGCGCCGCACGAGCAGTACGTCGCGCCCATCGACAGCGAGCACCACGGCTGGTGCACCGACGCGGACCCGACCGTGTCGACCGCGAAAGCCTGGCCGCCCGTGGCGACCAACCCCAGCAACGTCCACCACTCGTCGAGGATGTCCACGCGCCCCTTGGACGAGCGGTAGGTCCGCGACCTGCTCGCGTCGTCCACCGACACCGTGACCTGCGTGGCGTCGTCAGGACGCTGCACCTGGTACTTCACGGCCTCGCGCACGACGTAGTCCAGCTTGGCCGCCTCGATCGACCCCTCGTCGTGCTCCAGCCTGTCGACGCGGTCCTGGACGAGCATCAGCGCGTCGCCGATCCACATCTCCCACTGGCTCCACGTCGGCGAGGTCGGCTCGGGTGCGGTCCTGCCGAGGGCCACCGCGACGTCCGCCGGCGTGATCGTCGTCGTCAGAGCCACGGTGGCACCTCCGTTCAGGACTTGCTCTTGGCCGTGCGCCTGCGCGGCGCCGGCTTGGACTTGGTGGGCTCGGCCTCCTGCTGCTCGGCCGGGACCCACTCGCCGCCCAGCCGGGCCGCCGTGGCGTCGGAGACGCTCACGACGGCGCCGGTCTGGCTGTTACGCAGTCGAGGCATCAGGTCAGGTCGTGGATCTTGGCGAAGGCGTTGAGATCCGCGATGCCCCAGCCGTAGACGACCTCCGCACGGAAGGCGACCTGGTTGTAGCGCTTGAGGTCGCCGCCCCCGTCCGGGTCGCCGTAGCGGATGACCTCCAGGCCGATCGACTTCTGCACGCCCCAGCGGATCGCGGAGAAGTCACCGACGAAGGCCAGCACCTTCGTGTCGGTGTCCAGCACGGTCGTCGCGTTGACGGTGTTGGACACCGAGGCGCGGTGCCCGTCCAGCTCGGACGTCTCCACGCCGAGGCGGAAGTTCGGGTACAGCTTCTGCTCGGAGTTGGTGCCGCGCAGAGCCGAGAACTTCGCCGCGTAGGACGGCGCCAGGGCGATGTCACGCGGCACGTAGCCGTCCGCGAGGACGAGCGCGTCGGCCGCGTCCAGGCTCACGTAGGGCTTGTCGGTCGAGGCGTACTCGACGAGGTTCGTCGTGTCCGTCAGGCCGCCGTTCATGGCGGTGACGACCGTGCCCGTGGCCGGGTTGATCTCGTGGAAGACACCGAAGTCCAGGGCACGGGAAAGGGCCGGCTGGATCAGCTCCAGGATCTCGTCGACGACCTCGAGCTGCCGGTCCTCGTCGGCCCACAGGACCTCCTCGTTGAAGCGGAGGGTCTTGTGGAACTTGAACGGCTTGATGGGCTTGCTGGTCGCCGTGACGGTCGAGGCGCCCTTGGCGGCACCCTCTGCGACGTACTCAGCCTCGCCGATGTCGAAGGTCCAGGACTCCCCCTCGCCGAAGGTCATCGGGGTCTGGCCGGACAGGGACGCGACGGCGGAGCCGTTGCTGATCGCACCCAGCCACGGGGCGATCTTCTGCTTCGGGATCGTGAGCGATCCCGTGGCGAATGCGGTCATGGTTCAGTCCTCCTTGGGGACTACTCGGCTCGGGCGAACAGCTGGCGCACGAACTCGCGCTCCTCGCTGTCTCCCTTGCCTGGGTTGGGGTTGTCGCCCTCGGACGGGGCGACGTTGCCTTGCTTCTTGCGGTCTCCGAGGTCCCTGAGCAGCTCGTCGGCATCGGCCTCGAGCTCCTCGCGGGTCGCGCCGATGAGGCGCTTGGCCTGGCTGGGGGTGAGCCCCTTCGCGTTGGCGACCTCGGCTCGGAGGGCGCGGGTCTCGGCGTCTCGTGCCTGACGTTCGATCTCGGCGACGCGGTCCTCCAGCGTCCTGCTCGCCTCGGCCTTGGCCTTGAGGTCGTCGTAGTCCGCGTACTTCGAGGTCACCTTCCGGCGCTCCTCCGTGCGGGCCTTGCCGACGAGCTCGTTGACCTCGTCCTGCGTGAACGTCCTGGGCTGCTCGCCCTCGGGTGGCGTCTCGCCACCGCCACCCTCGCCGGGGTCGGTGGTGAACATGAGCCAGGGCTGGGGACGCTTCATCCCGGTTCCTCCTGTGATGCCGCTGATTGACCGCTCAGCGTCGGCGTGACCCCGTGAAGCCGGGGGAGATGTTGGGGCGCTATCCGTGCGCGTCGGGGTAGTGCTCGTTCAGGTAGGCGCGGATGCGCTCGCGGTCCTTCGCGGTGGTCCGCCGCTTGCTGGCGACGTACTGGATGACGGACGCCTCCGGCCCCTCGTCGCCGCCACGGAACACGGGGACGACGCCGCAGCGGCACGACGTGTGCGCCGCGAAGTGCCCGGTGGACTCCTTGCGGTAGACCGCGCCGCGGTCGGCCAGCATGAGGCAGAACTTGCAGGCACCGGCCCTCGCCACACGTCGCCACCCGCGGGCAGCCTCGTCGGCGCGGACGTTCGCCTCGGTCGTGCCGGTGAAACCCTCGAACACCTCGTGCTCGGTCACCAACGTCAGCCGCGAACGGGCCTCGGCCAGGTCGACGGCGTCGGCGATCAGCGGCTCGGTGGCCCAGGCGACGGCGCGGCCGTACTTCTCCGCGCGGCCCCACTCGGGCACGACCGCCAGGTGTCGGGAGCGGAGCCGCGACTCCTCCCGCAGCTCCTCGTACCAGTCCAGCGCCAGGGCCGACGCGCCGGTCACGTAGGCACCCGTCAACTCCGGTGCCGCAGCCAGGGTCGCCTCCCGCCCACCCCTGAGCAACGCGAGCACCTGCCCTGCGGCCTCCCCAGCCACCGCCGCAAGGGCGAGCCGGATCTGCTCAGGACGAGGGGCCACGGCCCAGCGCCTCGATCGCAGCCAGGACGCGACCGCGACCCTCGGCGCGCGACCGCTCGGCCAGCGCCCGCTTGATCTGCATCTCGTCCAGGCCCAGCAGCTCCAGCCCCACCTCGGTCTCGGCCAGCCACGGGATCGACGCCAGCT
>CAZONQ010000253.1:1946-3220 GCA_964581125.1 uncultured Ornithinimicrobium sp. | reverse complement strand
CGCCTCAACGAGGTCCTGCGCACGCTCGACTACACCTCGGTCTTCGCCCTCATCGCCGGCACGGTGACGCCGCTGGTCCTCGTGCTCGTCCGCAACCCCTTCGGCTGGGCGGTCCTGGGGACGGTATGGGGCATCGCCCTCCTCGGCATCGTGCTCCGCTCGGTCTGGCGTGACCTGCCCAAGTACGTGACCAACACCCTCTACATCGCCCTGGGCTGGATGCCGGTGGTGCTCGTGCTCGGCGGGCTGGAGCTGCCGCTCGGCGCGCTCGCGCTCATGGCGGGCGGGGGAGTCGTCTACAGCGTCGGCTTCGTCGTCTTCATCGTCGAGCGGCCCAACCCGGTGCCGGGCGTCCTCGGCTTCCACGAGCTGTGGCACGTGCTCGTCGTGGTGGCCGCGGCGCTGCACCACCTGCTGATGCAGATCTACGTCGTCGGCGCCTGACGCCGGCCGCGCAGGGTCGACGGACCGCACGCGCACGGTCGACCGCGCGCGCCGTGTCGGTGCCCCGTGCCAGTCTGGGCGGCATGAGCGAGAGCACCGAGGAGACGCGGCCGGAGCCGCTGAGCGGCCGGACCTTCCGGGGGCGGACCCTGCGCGGGTCCCGCTTCGTCGCCTGCGACCTGGGCGACGTGGTCGTGAGGGGCAGCGACGTCGCGGGCATGGAGCTGGACAGCCCGTGGTTGCTGGAGGGAGACAACCGGCTCCTCGTCAACGGGGTGGACGTCGTCCCGCTGGTGGACGCCGAGCTGGACCGCCGCTTCCCCGGCCGCGGGCTGCGGCGGGCGCAGGACCCGGAGGGGCTGCGCGCCGCCTGGGACGCGCTGGAGCGCACCTGGGCCGCGACCCTGCAGCGGGCCAGCGCGATGCCGGAGGGCACCGTCGACGCGTCGGTCGACGGGGAGTGGTCGCTGGCGCAGACGCTCCGGCACCTGGTGATGGCGACCGACACCTGGCTCGGTCGCGCGGTCCTGGAGCGCGAGCACCCCTTCCACCCGGCGGGCCTGGCGGACGACAGCGAGAGCGACGCCTACGACGAGGACGACTTCGCGACGGCGCCCCCGTCCTTCGAGGAGGTCCTGGGGGCGCGGGCCGACCGGCAGGCGATGGTCCGCGACTACCTCTCCGGCGTCAGCGCGGCCGACCTGGGCCGGCCGCGCAGGAACCCGCACGATCCCCGGATCGAGGAGACCGTCCTGACCTGCCTGGGCACCATCCTCGAGGAGGAGTGGGAGCACCACCGCTACGCGGTGCGGGACCTGGACAGCCTCGCC
>CAZONQ010000253.1:0-1846 GCA_964581125.1 uncultured Ornithinimicrobium sp. | reverse complement strand
CGCCGGCGGGAGCTGAGCCGGTCGGCTACTGCACGTACCAGCCGTTCGTCGACTCGAGCGTCCTGCTGTAGGTCGCCTTGCCGTTCTTGCCGGTCACGGTGAACGTCGCGGTCGACCCGGCGGTCGCCTCGCGCTCCGTGCGCGGCACACCCGCCGTCCAGTCGCCCCAGCCCTCGTAGCTGTTGGTGGCCGTGGTCCGGTCGACGACGTTGATCTTGCCGTGCGGCGTGACGCGTGCCGTCGTGTCCATCGTGGTGTGGTCGATGTCCAGCTCGGTGTAGACCTGCAGGGCGCCCTCGATGTCGTCCCGCGGCTCGAGCGTGCTGTAGCCCACCTTGGACCACTCGACGGTGCGGGCGGTCTCCGTGCCCGGCCCCACCTTGCCCCTGGGCGAGACCTTCTGCTGCAGCACGCGCTCGGTGTCGAGCGAGGTCTCGTCGATGTCCTCGCGCTCCTCGCCCGCGGTCCACGAGTGCACCGAGTCCCAGGTCAGGTCGCGCGTGACGGTCGTCAGCACGCGCCCGGAGGGCAGGTCGAGCCATCCGGAGGTGACGACCTGCTGGGTGTCGTGGCCGGTCGTCCGGCCGCCCTCCGTCGCGTCGCCCTCGAGCGTCTCGTCGCGGACCAGCGTGTCGGTGCCGACCTGGGTCACCGCGCCCTCGATCTGGTCGACCGAGTCGTCGGTCCAGGCGAAGAGGTTGGGCATGAGCGACCAGCCGGACGCCCCGGGCGGGTTGCCCACCACGTGGAAACGCACCTCGTGCTCCATACCGTCGTTGAGCCGCCCGGCGAACGGGGTGAGGTCGTAGCGCAGGGCCGGGATGTCGAAGGCGTAGGGCGAGGGGGTCGGCATCCACATGTAGGGGTTGGACCAGCCGCCGGTGTAGACGACGGCGTAGGGCAGCGCGGTCCCGGCCAGGTCGCCGTCGATGAGCACCTGCACCTCGCGGTAGGGGTGGCCGTCCGGGCACCACGTGCCCGCCTCGGCCGGCGCGGAGGTGTCCCAGAACTCCTCGCACCCGCCGCCGGAGCCGATCGCGTAGACCTCCCCGACCACCCTGGTCGAGTTGGTCGGCATCGTCACCGTGTGCACGAGGTCGGCGCCGTCCTTGTCCGCGCCGGCGAAGGTGACGACCTCGTCGGGCACGTCCGCCGGGGCGTCGCCCGCGTAGAGGTCCAGCGTCAGCGTCACGTCGAAGACGCCGGTGTAGGTCTCGTTGACCGTGTTGCCCAGATACATCGCGACCTCGTTGGTCCCGGGGTCCAGGACGTCCTGGTATGCGGTGACGTCGCGCTCGACGCTCCAGCTGATCCCGTCGGCGCTCGGCTCGGGCGTGGACAGCCGCATCACGGTCGCGTCGTCGACCTGGATCCAGCCGGCGCGGTCGTACTGCCGGCCCGCCACCGAGCCCTCGAGCGTGAGCACCGCCGAGGTCCACTCGTCGCCGCACGACTCCGGGATCTCGAAGTCGCGCCGCTGCACCGAGTAGTCGTCGAAGCCGTGGTGCAGGATCTCCACCGAGCAGGTCGGGTCGCCGGCGGGCCGGTCCACCGGCGGGTCCGGGATCTGCGGGTCGGCGCTGTCGGTGCCGAACCGCTCGGGCGGGTCCGCGGCGTAGGCCGTGGCAGGGACCGCGAGCGCCGCGGCGCACGCGAGGGCGAGCAGGGATGCGCGGTGGGAGGGCATGGACAGCAACCCTAGAGAACCAGACGTCCGATGTCTGCCCTCCGGCGGCAGAATTGGTCAAACCTTTACCTTCGTCGCCCGCAGCGGGGTCCCGGCGTCCGGGAGGGTCTGTCGGTGGTGGCTTCTAGGTTGGGGGTATGAGGAAGCACGGCTGGGGTG
>CAZONQ010000252.1:0-3221 GCA_964581125.1 uncultured Ornithinimicrobium sp. | reverse complement strand
GAGGGCACGACCGAGATGACGATCGTCCAGGTGATGCAGCCCGGCTTCGTCGTCAACGACAGGGTGGTCCGCGCCGCCCGCGTCGCGGTCGCCGACCCGGCCTGAGCACCCGGGCACCACGAGGTATGCGGTGGGGCTGGCTCCCCGCCGGCCCCACCGCATACCGTCGGGTCACCGCAGGCGCCCACGAGACCCACGCACGTCACGCAGCACCGAAGGAGGAGGTGAGGACCCATGGTCAGCCAGGACTGGATGGAGAAGGACTTCTACGCGATCCTCGGCGTCCCCAAGGACGTCGACGAGAAGACGCTGAAGAAGACCTACCGCAAGCTCGCCCGCGAGTGGCACCCGGACGCCAAGCCGGGTGACAAGGCCGCGGAGCAGAAGTTCAAGGACATCGGCGAGGCCTACGCGGTGCTCTCCGACCCCGAGCAGCGTCAGCAGTACGACGCCGTCCGCGCCATGGGCGGCGGCGCCCGCTTCACCGCCGGCGGGCCCGGCGGCCCGGGAGCCGGCGGCGGCTTCGAGGACGTCTTCGCCCAGATGTTCGGCGGGGGCGGCGGCGGTGCCCGCAACGTCCGCTTCTCCACCGGCGGCGGAGGCGGGATCGATCTCGAGGACCTGCTCGGCGCCTTCGGCGGCGCCGGCGGCTTCCAGCAGGGCGGGCAGGGCTTCCCGGGCGGCGGCTACGCCGGCCAGGGCTACCCCGGCGGCTACGGCGGTCCGGGGAGCGCCAAGGGACGCGACGTCGAGGCGAGCACCACGCTCGACTTCCACGCCGCCGTCGCGGGCGAGACCGTCACGCTGAGCAAGCCGGACGGCGGCCGCATCACCACGCGCATCCCGGCCGGCGTCAAGGACGGCCAGCGGATCCGGCTGCGCGGCAAGGGCGAGCCCTCGCCCGTGCCCGGCGGCGAGCCCGGCGACATGATCCTGCACGTCACGGTGCACCCGCACCCGGTCTTCGGCCGCGACGGCGACAACCTCACCGTCGACCTGCCGGTCACCTTCGCCGAGGCGGCGCTGGGCGCGACCGTGCCGGTGCCGACCCTCGACGGAGGCACCGTCAAGGTCAAGATCGCGCCGGGGACCCCGTCCGGCCGCGTGCTCCGCGTCAAGGGCCGCGGCGTCAAGGCCAAGAGGGGCACCGGCGACCTGCTCGCCAAGGTGCAGGTGGTCGTGCCGCAGCGGCTGTCCGACAAGGCCCGCGAGGCGGTCGAGACCCTCCGTGAGGAGGACGGGAGCACCGACCCGCGCGCCGAGCTCATGAGGAGGGCGCAGGCGTGATCGAGCGTCCCGACCGGGACACCCCGGTCTACGTGATCTCGGTGGCCGCCGAGCTGGCGGGCATGCACGCGCAGACCCTGCGGCAGTACGACCGGCTCGGCCTGGTCACCCCGTCCCGCACCCGCGGCGGCGGGCGCCGCTACTCCTCGCGCGACATCGACCGGCTGCGCGAGGTGCAGCGGCTCTCCGGCGAGGGCGTCAGCCTGGCCGGCATCCAGCGCATCCTCGACCTGGAGACCCAGGTCGAGGCCATGCGCTCCCGGCTGGCCGAGCTCACCGCCGAGAACCACTCGCTGCGCGAGGCCGTCGGCCGCAGCCCGCGGGTCTTCGCCGCGGGCCGCTCGGGCGAGGTGGTCGCGCTGCGCGCCGGCACCCGCCCCGAGGCCCGCGCCGGCTCCACGGCGCTGACGCTGTGGCGCCCCTCCGGCTGGCCCTTCCCGGACTGAGCCCTCAGGACAGAGCGGCCTCGACCAGGGCCCGGGCGGTCGCCTCGCCGTCGTCGATGGCCGCCAGGTAGGGCTCGCGGAGCATCATCGCCATGGTGCCCAGGTAGGCGATCACCAGCTGGCCGGCGAGCCGCTCCGCCTGCTCCGGCCCGAGGCCCAACCCGTCGACCAGCTCCGTCGTGCGGGTGCGCAGCAGGCTGGTCTCCGCGTCGAGCACGGCCGTGAGCTGCTCGCTGGGCTGCTGCATGGCGGCCGTCGTGCCGCTGAAGGCGCACCAGCGCTCCTCCAGGTGGTGGGTCTGGTAGTCCCGCAGCGCCGGCCAGACCGACAACGCCCTCGCCACCGGGTCGTCCCCCGCGGCCTCGACCGCCTCGTCCCAGACCCGGGTCCAGATCGCCAGCCGCCGCTCGAGCGCGGCGGTCACCAGACCGTCCTTGCTGCCGAAGTGCCGGTAGAGGCTCGGGGGAGAGGCCCCGGCCTCCTTGAGGATCACGTCCACCGGCGTGGCGATGAAGCCGTCGACGAAGAGCAGACGGTCCGCGGCGTCGAGCAGCCGCTCCCTCACGGGGACCCCTTGCGCTGTGGCGGACATGCTGGAAGTATAACGACCGTTACCACGACGGTAACGATCGTTATCCATCTCGTGCCGGTCCCCGGACCGGGCACCGCCACCACCGCCAGGAGCCCCGGATGCCGACACTGTTCATCGACGGAGGCTGGAGGGACGCCGCCTCCGGCGCGACCCGGGAGATCACCTGCCCGGCCGACCGCTCCGTCGTGGCCACCGTCGCCGAGGGCGACGCCCGGGACGTCGACGCGGCGGTCGACGCCGCGCGCCGGGCCTTCGACGAGGGCCCCTGGCCGACCACGCCGACCCCCGGGCGCGCCGCCGTCCTCACCGCCGTCGCCGACCTGCTCGCGGCCGAGCTGGAGGACGTGGCCCGGCTGGAGTCCCTCGACACCGGCAAGCGCCTGGTCGAGTCCCGGATCGACATGCAGGACGTCGTCGCGGTCTTCAGGCACTTCGCCGCCCTCGTGCAGGGCGTCGCCGGCCGCGTCGTCGACACGGGGCTGCCGCACGTGTCCTCGCGGGTGGTGCACGAGCCGGTCGGCGTCTGCGCGCTCATCACCCCGTGGAACTTCCCGCTCCTGCAGACCGCCTGGAAGGTGGCTCCCGCGCTCGCGGCCGGCAACACCTTCGTCCTCAAGCCGAGCGAGCTGACCCCGCAGACCGCGGTGTGGCTGCTCGGCGCGCTCGAGCGCGCCGGGCTGCCCGCCGGCGTGGCCAACCTCGTGCTGGGCACCGGCGCCGAGGTCGGCGCCCCGCTCACCGAGCACCCCGACGTCGACCTCGTCTCCTTCACCGGCGGCCTGGCCACCGGTCGCCGGATCATGGCCGCGGCCGCCGGGACGGTCAAGCGCGTCGCGCTGGAGCTCGGCGGCAAGAACCCCAACGTCGTCTTCGCCGACGCCGACCTGCCGGCCGCG
>CAZONQ010000251.1:0-3271 GCA_964581125.1 uncultured Ornithinimicrobium sp. | reverse complement strand
GACTCGTAGATGGCGTCGAGGCAGTAGTTGGCGCCGACGCACGGCCGGATGCGCTCCTCCTCGCCGCGGGCGACCTTGGCGACCAGGTGCGGGTCGGCCATCTGCGCGCGGGTCATGCCGACCAGGTCGAGGAGGCCCTCCTGCACGGCATACCTGGCGGTGGCGACGTCGGCGATCCGGGAGGCGTGCATGACGGGGACCGAGACCTCGCGCCGGACCTCGCCGGCGAACTCGAGGAAGGGCGCGGCCGGCGTCCCCATCGACGGGATGACGCGGGCGAGCGTGGCGTCGGTGTCGATCGTGCCGCGGATGACGCTGAGGAAGTCGATGCCGTCGGCGACGTAGGAGCCCAGCGCGGCGAGCGCCTCCTGGCGGTCCAGGCCGCCCTCGCGGTCCTCGTCCATCGACATCCGCACGCCGAGGACCAGGTCGGGGCCGACCGCCTGCCGCACCGCGCGCACCACCCGCCGCGCGAACGCCTCCCGGTGGGCCAGGCTCCCGCCCCACGCGTCGGTGCGCCGGTTGGTGGCGGGCGAGAGGAAGCCGTCGAGCAGGTGCCCGTAGGCCTCGAGCTCGATCCCGTCCAGCCCGGCCTCGACGCACCGCTGCGCGGCCTCGGCGTAGTCGCGCACGATCCGGTCCAGGTCCCAGTCCTCCGCGGCCTTGGGGAAGGCGCGGTGCGCCGGCTCGCGCAGCGGCGAGGCGTAGACGAGCGGCAGCCAGTCCCCCGTGTAGTTGCTCGACCGCCGGCCCAGGTGCGTCAGCTGGATCATCACCGCGGCGCCGTGCTCGTGGACCTCCTCGACCAGCCGGCGCAGCGGCGCGACCGCCTCGTCGCGGTAGAGCTCGAGGTTGCCGAAGGCCGGCGGGCTGTCCGGCGAGACGACCGCCGAGCCGCCGACCATCGTCAGCCCGACGCCTCCGCGCGCCTTCTCGACGTGGTAGGCGCGGTAGCGGTCCCCCGGCAGCCCGTCCTCGCTGTAGGCCGGCTCGTGCGAGGTGCTCACCACCCGGTTGCGCAGCGTCAGCCCCTTGAGCCGGAACGGCTGCAGCAGCGGGTCCGTGGTGCGCATGCGGCCAGTGTGGGGGTGAACGCCGCGGAAGGGAAGAGGGGTGGCAGGATGGCCGCATGCCTGCCGAAGACTTCGACATCGTCATCCTGGGCGCCGGCAGCGGGGGCTACGCCTGCGCCCTGCGCGCCGCCCAGCTCGGCCAGCGCGTGGCGCTGGTGGAGAAGGACAAGCTGGGCGGCACGTGCCTGCACCGCGGGTGCATCCCCACCAAGGCGCTCCTGCACAGCGCCGAGGTCGCCGACGCGGTCCGCGACGGGGGACGGTACGGCGTGCGCGCGGCCCTGGAGGGCATCGACCTGGGGGCGGTCCACACCTACAAGGACGGCGTCGTCGGGCGCCTCCACAAGGGTCTGCAGGGGCTGGTCAAGGCCGCCGACGGCATCACCTACGTCGAGGGCGAGGGCCGCCTGAGCTCGCCGAGCACGGTCACCGTGGGCGACCGCGAGCTGCGGGGCAGGCACGTCGTGCTCGCCACCGGGTCCTACGCCCGCACGCTGCCCGGCATCGAGGTCGGCGGCCGGATCATGACCAGCGACGAGGCGCTGTCGCTCGAGGAGGTCCCGGCGCGCGCGATCGTGCTCGGCGGGGGCGTCATCGGCGTGGAGTTCGCCTCGGTGCTGCGCAGCTTCGGCTCGGAGGTGACGGTCGTCGAGGCGCTCGACCGGCTCGTCGCCGCCGAGGACCCGGCCGTGTCCAAGACCCTCGAGCGGGCCTTCCGCAAGCGGAAGATCACGGCCAGGACGGGTGCCCGCGTCGCGTCCGCCACCCAGGACGACGACGGCGTGCGCGTCGAGCTCGAGGGCGGCGAGGTGCTCGAGGCCGACCTGCTGCTCGTGGCCGTCGGCCGCGGCCCCCGCACGGAGGGCATGGGCTTCGAGGAGGCCGGCGTCACCGTCGACCGCGGCTTCGTCCCGACCGACGAGCGGCTGCGCACCGACGTCGACGGCGTGCGCGCGGTCGGCGACATCGTGCCGGGCCTGCAGCTGGCGCACCGCGGCTTCGCGCACGGCATCTTCGTCGCCGAGGACATCGCCGGGCTCGACCCCCAGCCGGTCGTCGACGCGCAGATCCCGCGCGTGACCTACTGCGACCCGGAGATCGCCTCCGTCGGCCTCACCGAGGAGCAGGCGCGCGAGGTGCACGGCGAGGCCGTGCAGACCTACGAGTACAACCTGGGCGGCAACGGCAAGTCCCAGATCCTGGGCACGGCCGGCTTCGTCAAGCTCGTGCGCTCCGGCCCGGACGGCCCGGTCGTCGGGGTGCACATGGTCGGCGCCCGCATGGGCGAGCAGGTCGGCGAGGCCCAGCTCATCGTCGGCTGGGAGGCGCTGCCCGAGGACGTGGCGCAGTTCGTCCACGCCCACCCGACCCAGAACGAGTCGCTCGGCGAGGCGCACCTGGCCCTGGCCGGCAAGCCCCTGCACGCCCACGCCTGACCCGCGGCGACACAACTGCGTAGACTTCGAACCCCCGGACGAGGAGAGACTGGAGACATGTCGGAACGTGTAGCGATGCCCGCCCTCGGTGAGTCCGTCACCGAGGGGACCGTCACCCGCTGGCTGAAGAGCGTCGGCGACAGCGTGGAGGTCGACGAGCCCCTGCTGGAGGTCTCGACGGACAAGGTGGACACCGAGATCCCCTCGCCCGTGGCCGGGACGCTGCTGGAGATCCTCGCCGAGGAGGACGAGACCGTCGAGGTGGGGGCCGACCTGGCCGTCGTCGGCGACGCGTCCGAGTCCGCCGGCGGCGGCGACCAGGGCGGGGGCCAGGCCGAGGAGGCCCAGCAGGAGCAGGCCGAGGAGCCGGCCCAGGAGGAGGAGCAGCAGGAGCAGCCTGCGCAGGAGGAGTCCTCCCAGGAGCAGCAGGAGCAGCAGGAGCAGCCCGCGCAGGAGCAGTCGACCCCGTCCGGGGGCGGCGAGGTCTCCGGCGGCGAGACCGTCACGATGCCCGCCCTGGGCGAGTCGGTCACCGAGGGCACCGTCACCCGCTGGCTCAAGGCCGAGGGCGACCAGGTCGAGGTCGACGAGCCGCTGCTCGAGGTCTCGACCGACAAGGTCGACACCGAGATCCCCTCCCCCGTGGCCGGCGTGCTCACCAAGATCCTCGCCCAGGAGGACGAGACCGTCGAGGTCGGCGGCGAGCTCGCCGTCATCGGCGGCGAGGCCTCCGGCGGCGGCGGCGCGGCCGAGGAGCCGGCC
>CAZONQ010000250.1:0-3352 GCA_964581125.1 uncultured Ornithinimicrobium sp. | reverse complement strand
GGCGGCGTTCGACCACCGCGACTCCCGCACCGGGGACCCGGACCTGCACACCCACGTCGTCGTCTCGAACAAGGTGCAGTCCCTGCCCGAGGAGGGCGGACGGTGGCTCACCCTGGACGGGCGGATGCTGTTCAAGGCCAAGGTCATGGCCTCCGAGCACTACAACACCCACCTCGAGGCAGGCCTCGTCGACCGGCTCGGGGTCCGGTTCGCCGAGCGTCCCTCACCGGAGGGGAAGCGGCCGGTGCGGGAGATCGATGGCATCGACCCCGGGTTGCTGTCCGCGTGGTCGTCGCGGCGGCAGGCGATCGAGGCCCGGCAGCGCGAGCTCTCCTCGACCTTCCGGGCCGACCACGGACGCACGCCCACGACGGTCGAGTCGCGGGCGCTGGCTCAGCAGGCGAACCTGGAGACCCGCCCGGGCAAGCACGAACCCCGCTCCGAGGCCGAGCAACGCCAGACCTGGCGGGAGCAGGCCACCGCCGTCCTCTCCCCCGCGGCACGCAGCCCGGAGGAGATGGTCCAGAGAGCGGTGGGGGCGGGGTGGGGACGCACCCCGGAGCGTGGTGGAGACGTTCGTATTGCCGCAGGTCAGCGGGTGGAGACGCTCCAGGGGCGCATACCTGCGCTCAGGGGTGGGGGCGTGCGCCCTCAGCTCCTCGCCGCCCGCGTCGTGAAGGTGCTGGAGGGGTCGCGGGCGACGTGGCAGGTGTGGCACGTGCGGGCCGAGACGCTGCGCCAGCTCCGCACCGCCCAGGTGCCCCTGGCCCGGCTCGAGGAACACGCACGTGAGGTCGAGCGGTGGGTCCTGCACCGTTTCTCGGTGCCCGTCGGGGTGCCACCGGAGCTGGGCGAGCCAGAGGTGCTGCGCCGCCCGGATGGACAGTCCGCCCACGTCGTGCACGGCAGCCAGGCCTACACCTCCCGGGCGATCCTGGCGGCGGAGGAGGAGCTGCTCGCCCTGGGACTGCGTCGGGACAGCCGCCAGGCAGACCCAGTCGTCGTGGAGGATGTGCTGGCGGCCCAGTCTGCGGACGGGCCGGGTCTGGACCGTTCGCAGACCGCGATGGTCCGCAACCTCGCCACGAGCGGGTGCCGGGTTCAGGTCGCCCTTGCCCCGGCCGGGGCGGGCAAGACCGCCGCGCTGCGGGTGCTCGCCCGCGCGTGGGAGACCTCCGGGGGCACCGTCCTCGGGTTGGCCCCGACCGCTGTCGGGGCCGAGGAGCTGGGCCGCGCCACCGGCATCCATGCCGACACCCTTGCCAAGTACCTCCACCAGACCACCGTCGCAGGTGCTTCACCGGGGACGGGCACGACGACTGCCGTGGGTGGAGCGGTCGGCCCAGGGACGTTGGTGCTGATCGACGAGGCCGGGATGGCCGGCACCCGAAACCTCGCGGCCGTGGTCCGCCCCGTGGTGGATGCCGGTGGCAGCGTGCGCCTGGTCGGGGACGACCAGCAGCTGGCCGCCGTCGCGGCCGGCGGGATCTTCCGGGACCTGGCTGAGCAGGGCTACGCGCACGGCACCACCGCCACGCTGACCGAGCTGCACCGGTTCACCGATCCTGCCGAAGGCGCCGCCACCCTCGCGATCCGCGACGGTGACCCCGCCGGACTGGAGTACTACCTCGACCGGGACCGGGTCCACGCCGGTGACACCGGAGAGGTGGTCGAGGCGGCGTACGCCGCCTGGGCGGCCGACCAGCAGGCCGGGCTGTCCAGCCTGCTGCTGGCCGCGACTCGCGACACCGTGCGCGAGCTGAACCAGCGCGCCCGGACCGACCGCCTCGACACCATTGGGCAGCCGCCTGGGCGCGAGGTGACCCTGACCGACGGCACCCGCGCCAGCGCCGGGGACACCGTGATCACCCGCCGTAACGATCGCAGTCTGCGTACCGCCGAAGGGTCCTGGGTCAAGAACGGCGACCGATGGGACGTCCTGGACGTGCATCCCGACGGGACGCTCGCCGTCGAGCGTCATCGCGACGGTAGGGGGAGCAAGCCGGGTCACGTCACCCTGCCGACGACGTACGTGAGCGAGCACGTGCAGCTCGGGTACGCCAGCACCATCCACGGTGCCCAGGGCGCCACCGTCGACACCACCCACACCGTCCTCACCGGCTCCGAGTCGCGCCAGGCGTTGTACGTCGCGCTCTCCCGTGGGCGTCAGACCAACCACCTCTACCTCGCCACGCCCGCCGCCTCACTGGACGGTGTCGGGCCCGAGGTCCTGGACACCACGGTGGAGCCGCGGGAGCTGCTCACCGACATCCTGGCCCGCGACGGCCGCGCCCTGTCCGCCACGACGGTCGAGCGCGGCGACGCCGCTCAGCTGCTGCGGCAGGCGGTGCTGGCCTACCAGGACGCCCTACCGGTCCTGGCCCAGCAGCACCTCGGACACGAGCGCGTGGCCGCGCTGGACGACGCACTCGAGCGGTGGATCCCCGGCCTCACCGGGGAACCGGCCTACCCCCACCTACGCGGCCAGCTCGCGCTGCGTTGGGTCGACGGCACACCACCACAACAGGTGCTCGAGGAGGCGACCTGGTACCGCGGCACCCAGTCCCTCACCGAGGCCCACGACCCCGCCGCCGCCCTCACCTGGCGCATCACCGGGACCATCCCACCGTCACACGGAGACGCGCCCCTGCCCTGGCTGCCCGACGTCCCACCCGCGCTCCGGCAGAACACGGGCACGAGCGACTACCTCGACCGACTCACCCAGCGGATCGACGACCTCAAGCAGCGCGTCGCCGACGAAGCCCAGCAGGCCGGCGCCGCTGACCGCATGCCCTGGCAGCGGATCCTGCCCGCCCACGTCGACGGCCCGCTCATCGGTGACATCGCCGTCTGGCGAGCCGCCCACGACATCCCACCCACCGACCCCCACCCCACCGGACCGCCCATGAAAGACCCCGACGCGGCCAGGCACCAGGCCAGGCTGGTCCGGCGACTTAGCGCGTCGGACCCGGATCGCCGCAGGCCGAAGCCAGACGCTGCCGGCGAGCGCCTCCGAACCAGCCAGCGACGAGCAGAGCGTCATACGCTCCACGCAGCGTCCCTCACGCGAGGTAGCCGGTCCTTCGAGGTGACCGGTCGGCCATAAGAGCCTCCGCTGCGGTGCCGCGTGGTGTGCATATCGCGGTACCGCAGCGCACGGCGGGCCATGGTCTATCCAGCGATCGGAAGCGCCACTGATCAAGGAGTTAGGGCCCTTGTCGGGCGGGCCTGCCGAAACCGTCCGCGACGGAACGCTGGCCGGAAGGCGGGGGTGGTGGCCTCTTACCGCACACTCGGTAGCCTCGGGGTTTCATCTGGTGGGTGCTGGGGCGGGCGCGTCGTGACGTGAAAA
>CAZONQ010000249.1:0-3354 GCA_964581125.1 uncultured Ornithinimicrobium sp. | reverse complement strand
GACTCGACCAAGCTGCGCACCGAGCTGGGCTGGGAGCCACGGTTCACGTCGTTCGGGGAGGGCCTGGTGCGCACGGTCGACTGGTACCGAGATCACGCCGACTGGTGGCGACCCAAGAAGGCCGCAGTCGAGGCCGCCTACGCCGCGAAGGGGCAGTGAGCGTGAGCGGCGGACCGAGGGTCCGGGAGACGGCGATCCCGGGGCTGCTGGTCGTCGACCTGCCGGTCCACGGCGACGCCCGCGGCTGGTTCAAGGAGAACTGGCAGCGGGCCAAGATGGTCGCGGCCGGGCTGCCGGACTTCGGGCCCGTGCAGCACTCGGTCGCCCACAACGGCCGCGCCGGCGTGACCCGGGGGATCCACGCGGAGCCGTGGGACAAGTTCGTCTCCGTCGTCCACGGCAGGGTCTTCGGCGCCTGGGTGGACCTGCGCCAGGGACCCACGTTCGGGACGGTGCACACGCAGGAGCTCGACGAACGCACCGCCGTGTTCGTGCCTCGCGGTGTCGGCAACTCGTATCAGACCCTGGTCGACGAGACCGTCTACTCCTACCTCGTCAACGACCACTGGTCGCCCGACGCCGCCTACACGATGCTCAACCTGGCCGACGAGACGGTCGCCATCGACTGGCCCATCCCGCTAGAGAGGGCGGAGATCTCTGCGAAGGACCGGGCGCACCCCCGCCTGGCGGACGTCGTGCCCGTCCTGCCGCCGCGCACCCTCGTCCTGGGCGCGGGCGGGCAGCTCGGCAGGGCCCTGGTGGCCGCGCTCCCGGGTGCCGTGGGCCTGACCCGCGCCGAGCTGGACCTGTCGGACGCGGACGCCGTCGCCGCGTTCGACTTCTCTGGCGTCGGGACGGTGGTGAACGCGGCAGCCTTCACCACGGTCGACGCCGCCGAGACCCTCGATGGTCGCCGGGAGGCGTGGGCGACGAACGCGACCGGTGTCGCTGCGCTCGCGCGCGCGGCCCTCGTGCACGGCTTCACCCTGGTGCACTACTCCTCCGACTACGTCTTCGACGGCACCGGGGACAGCTACGACGAGGACGCGCCGCTCGCGCCGCTGGGCGTCTACGGCGCCTCCAAGGCCGCCGGGGACCTGGCCGTCTCGGTCGTGCCGCGGCACTACCTGATGCGCACCTCCTGGGTGGTGGGCCGGGGGAAGAACTTCATCGAGACCATGGCCGACCTCGCCGACCGGGGCGTGGCCCCGTCGGTCGTGGACGACCAGGTCGGTCGACTCACCTTCACCGACGACCTGGCCAGGGCCACCGCCCACCTGCTGACGTCAGGTGCTCCGTACGGCACCTACAACCTCACCAGCGGCGGAGAGCCGGGCTCGTGGGCGGACGTCGCCCGGGAGGTCTACCGGCTCGCCGGCGCCGACCCGGCTGCCGTGACGGGCACGACGACCGAGGCCTACGCGGCCGGCAAGGGTGACCCGGTCGCACCGCGACCGGCCCGGTCGACCCTCGACCTGGCGAAGATCGAGGCGACCGGGTTCGTCCCCACCGACCAGAGCGTCGGGCTCACCGCATACCTCGAGGGGCGGCGCCGCCCCACCTAGCGGAGCGTGATGGTCCAGCCGCCGTCGGCCTCCACGGTGAGCAGCCGGGTGCCGGAGGGGATCGCGACCGTCCCGTCATAGCTGCCGATCTCGTTGACGAGCAGGTCGATCATCGTGCCGTCCCGCTGGAGGGCCCACACGATGAAGTTGCCTGAGCCGTCGTGCGTGAACCGCGCGGTGCGTGCTGAGCCCGTCCAGGAGAGGACGTCGTCCCCGCTGCCCGAGGTGCTCGAGCCCAGCGCGCGGGCGCTAGAGACGCTCCGCACCGAGACGGTCCACCGGCCGTCCGCCTGGATCGACAGGTGACGGCTGGGCGTGATCGTGCCGAACGACTCGTCGAGAAGGACGTTGCCGCGGTAGTCGCCGATCGTGTTGACCAGGAGGTCGGTCTGCGACAGGTTCCTGTCCAGGCCCCAGACGATGAAGTTGGAGCTCCCGTCGTGGGTGGCCGAGACGATCGCCGGCCGGTCCGCGCCGCCCGGCTTGGTGATCGGGATGACGTCGTCGCCGCTGCCCGAGTAGCGGTTGGCACCGCACTCCTTGCGCAGGGCGGTGTCGGCGATGGCGGCCGTGCCGCCCAGCACAGCCTGCGTCGCCGGGGCGAACTGGTCGCGCAGGTCGATGACGTCCCTCGGTAGGCACCCCTGCCTCGTGAGCAGGAGAGGAGCACCGTTGACGTGCGCCGCGGGCGTGCCGCTGAGCGCGTCGGGGAACTTCAGGCCGGAGGCGAAGAACATGGCCGCGGCGCCCGAGGGCCACATCCGGTCGGCGATCGCCGCAGAGGTGGCGTAGCGGTCGTCGCCGGAGATCCGGACCACGCGAGCGTCCGGGAGCGCCGCCCGCACGGACGAGACCACCGAGCCGGAGACCGCAGCGGTGCCGCCCAGGACGTAGACCGTCGCCGGTGACAGCCTGACCAGCTCGGAGCGGGTGGGAGCGCTCAGGCTCTTGGGGTTGGTGAGCAGCAGCGGGGAGTCACGGTGCGCGGCGGCCGCGCCGCCGCTGAGGGCGTCCGGGAACGCGCGTCCAGACGTGAGGAAGACGGTGGAGGCGGAAGTCCAGCCGTGCCGGGACACGTCCACCGCCGTCTCGTAACGATCCTCACCGCTCAGCCGCACCACCGTCGCTCCCGTGATGCTGCCGAGCTCCCGGACCATGGAGTTGCTCACGGACGCCGAGCCCCCGAGCACGTAGACGGTGCCGGGGGAGAGACGCACGAGCTCGTCCCGCACGGCGTCCCGGATGCTGTCCTTGCCGATGAGGAGCACCGGCGCACCCGTCCGGGCGGCCAGCGGCCCGCCCGCGAGGGCGTCCGGGTAGGCGGACCCGGTCGCGACGAAGACGGCGTCCACCGGCGCCGAGAACGACGCCATGGAGATCGCCGCCGACGTCTCGTAGCGGGTCTGGCCCGCCAACCTCTTGGTGCCGTCCGGCAACGGGGTCTCCCCCGCCTGCGCCACGAGTGCGCTCGTCGTCAGCACCGTCGCCACGGCCGCCCCGAGAGCGGCCCTCCCTGCCCTGCTTCGCATGTCCAGTCCTCTTCCGAAGAGTGCCAGCACCGACGTCGTCGTCGGATAGACGGAAAGATATGACGCGCTCCTCGTGCCGGGCAATGGCCGACCGGTCAGCATTCCCGGACCGATCGGGCCATTCGCCATTCCGTCGAGAGTCCGCTCCGTGGGGTGGCCTTAGGGTGAGGTCATGCGTGGGATTCTGCTGGCAGGCGGGACGGGGTCGCGGCTGCACCCGATCACCCTCGGGGTCAGCAAACAGCTCGTGCCGGTCTACG
>CAZONQ010000248.1:0-3356 GCA_964581125.1 uncultured Ornithinimicrobium sp. | reverse complement strand
CGTGGGGCCGACGAACGCGCGTGCCACGTCGGGCACCCCGTCGCTGGGCAGGTGCCGACGGGTGGTGACGACGGTGGCCCCGTCGTCGCTCTCGACCGTGACCGTCTGGTCCGTGGCGCCGGAGCGGACGCACCGCAGCTCCTGGTAGCCGGGGTCGGTCAGCATCTCGAAGGTGGCCCAGGGGTCGGTGGGGTGCACGACGGTCTCGGTGATCCGCATACCGCTCAACCTAGCGGTCGGCGGGGCCCGGCGGGCGGCGCGGGCGGCGTCAGGTCAGGGCCCGCAGGCGGCGCGCCAGGACGTTGACCCGGCGCAGGACGACGCTCTTGTCCGACGGGGTGAGGCGGCCCGTGCGGTGCCGGTCGGCGACCTGGTCGAGCAGCTCGGAGAGGTCCAGGGCGACGTCGCCGGCCGCGGGTGCCCACCCGGGCGCGCCCGCCCTCAGCACCCGCTCCACCCGGCGCAGCGCGGCGGCCGCCGTCCGGCACGACGCGTGGTCGACCGGTCGGGCCGGCCCGCCGATCGCGCCCACCACGACGGGGCGGCGGGTGGGCGTCGTGGCCCCGTCGGCCAGGTCGACCAGGAGGTGGGCCAGGTGGTCGACCAGGGCGTCGACGAGCCCGGTCGCCTCGTCCCAGCCGAGGTCGGCGGCGGCGTCGTGCAGGTCGTCCAGGGCCGCCAGGGCCGCGGTGCGCGAGACGTCCGCGTCGGCCGACGTGGGTGCGGCGACGCCGGGCTGCAGACGGTCCATGACCCCACTCTAGGGACCTCCGGGCCCCCGCTGCGGCCGTCGTCCCCAGGCGAGTAGGCTGGCTCCGGACGTCCGCTGCGGTGCGTCCGCGCACGCAGAGGTGCGCTGGCTGGGTGACACGAGCTAGGAAGCAAGGAGCGCTTGGAGCGATGGCCGAGACACTGGTCGACAGGTTCTACCACCACGCACCCGAGGAGGCCTCGCACCGTGACCCGGACCAGCGGGAGGCGGTGGCCCGCTCCCTGGCCGGCCTCTCGGCGTCGCGCACGCCGGGCAGCGCGGCGGTCCAGGTGCTCAACCCCAGCGCCGAGGAGCACGGCTTCACCGGCCGTCGGACCCTCGTCCAGGTCGTCACCGACGACATGCCCTTCCTCGTCGACTCGGTGCTCGGCGAGATCGCCCGCCACGGACTGACCGCCCGCCAGCTCCTCCACCCGCAGATGGTCGTCGACGAGGCCACCGGCGAGGTCGTCGGCACCGACCCGCGGGAGGTGGGGGAGGGCCGTCGCGCGGAGTCGTGGATCGTGGTGGAGGTCGACCGGATCACCGACGAGGCCGCCCGCGAGCAGCTCCGCGCCGACCTGGAGCGGGTCCTCGAGGACGTGCGGCGGGCGGTCGAGGACTGGCGGCCCATGCGCGAGCGGGCGCGGCAGATCGTCGCCGAGCTCGAGGCCGGGCCGCCGCAGACCGTCGACCCGGCCACGGTGGCGCCGACCGTGGAGTTCCTCCGCTGGATGGACGCCAACCACTTCACCTACCTCGGCTACCGCTCCTACGACCTCGTCGAGGAGGGGGACGAGGCCTACCTGCGCTCGGTGCCCGGCAGCGGCCTGGGCATCCTGCGCGACCGGGAGGGCCGGCCGACCACGCTGAGCCCGCTGCGCCCCGAGGCCGTCGTGACCGCCCGCGAGGCCCGCCTGCTCACCGTGACCAAGGCCAACACCCGGGCGACCGTGCACCGCTCGGTGCCGCTGGACTACGTCGGCATCCGCCGCTTCGACGCCCAGGGCCGGGTGATCGGCGAGGAGCGCTTCCTCGGGCTGTTCACCCAGACCGCCTACGCCGAGTCCGCGACCCGGCTGCCGATCGTCGGCAACAAGGTCGAGCACGTGCTCGGCCGCAGCGGCTACGCGCCCGACAGCCACTCCGGCAAAGACCTCATCAGCGTGCTCGAGGGCTTCCCGCGGGACGAGCTCTTCCAGGCCTCGGTGGACTACCTCGAGCGGACCGCGGAGGCGGTGCTGCGCCTCGAGGAGCGTCCGCGCGCCCGGGTCTTCACCCGCCGGGACGAGTTCGGCCGGTTCGTCAGCGCGCTGGTCTACCTGCCGCGGGACCGCTACAACACGGCCAACCGGCTCCGGGTCCAGCAGCTGCTGGAGGAGAGCTACGGCGGGGAGCTGTCCGACTACGCCACCCGCGTGGGCGACGGGCCCCTCGCCCAGCTGCACTTCACCGTCAAGCTGCCCAAGGACAGCCCCTCGGAGGTCGACCCCGTCGAGCTCGAGCGTCGGCTCCAGCAGGTCACCCGCACGTGGGACGAGGACCTCACGGACGTGGTCAGCGCCGACGTCGAGGACGAGGGCGCGGCCGGCGACCTGGTCGCCGCCTACGCCGGCGCCTTCCCGGAGGCCTACAAGGAGGACTTCGGCGGCGAGCAGGCCTACTTCGACGTCACCCGGCTCGCCGAGCTCCGCGGGGCGGAGGAGGGGACCGCGCGCCCGCACCTCTACCGGGCCGCCGAGGACGCGCCCGGCGAGCGCCGGATGAAGATCTACCGCACCGACGCGATGTCGCTGACCGGGGTCCTGCCCGTCTTCGCGCACTTCGGGCTCGAGGTCACCGTCCAGCGGCCCTACGAGGTCGAGGGCGACGGCTGGTCGGCGCACGTCTACGACTTCGGCCTGCGCGCCGACGAGGAGTCCCGGTGGACCGGCGACGAGGAGCGCACCGAGGAGCAGGTCGCGGCGGACCTGGAGGACGCCTTCACCGCGGTATGGGGTGGGGCGGCCGAGTCCGACCAGCTCAACTCCCTCGTCCTGGCGGCCGGGCTGGACTGGCGCCGCGTGGTGGTGCTGCGCACCCTCGCCCGCTACGTCCGGCAGGTGGGCACCTACAGCCTCGACTACGTCGAGCAGGCGCTCGTGGCCAACCCGGAGGTGGCCCGGGCGCTGGTGGAGCTGTTCGCGACGCGCTACGACCCCGCGCTCGACCTGGACGCCGAGGGGCGGGACGCCCGCGCGGCCGAGGTGGTGGCCGCGATCGAGAAGGAGCTGGACGAGGTCAGCAGCCTGGACCACGACCGGATCCTGCGCGCCTGCACGGCGGTCGTCGAGGCCAGCCTGCGGACCAACTTCTACCAGCGTGACGAGGACGGCGCGCACAAGCCGGACGTCTCGCTGAAGCTGCGGCCGACCGAGCTGCCGATGCTGCCGGAGCCGCGGCCCGCCTACGAGATCTGGGTCTACTCCCCGCGCGTCGAGGGCTCGCACCTGCGCTTCGGCGCGGTCGCGCGCGGCGGGCTGCGCTGGAGCGACCGCCGCGAGGACTTCCGCACCGAGGTGCTCGGCCTGGTCAAGGCGCAGATGGTCAAGAACGCCGTCATCGT
>CAZONQ010000247.1:0-3382 GCA_964581125.1 uncultured Ornithinimicrobium sp. | reverse complement strand
CACCCCGACCGGGCGCACGCTCTGCACACCAAGACCGTGCAGAGCGTGCGCTCGGTCGCAGGGGGGAGGGCAGCGGGCGCAGGGGAGCAGGGGGGGCAGCGGGAGCAGGGGCGCAAGGGTCAGTCGCGCGGGCTCCCCGTGCCCCGGAGCGAGACGACGATGCCCGTCATCATGAGCACGCACCCGAGCAGCATGCGCGGGCTCATCACCTCGTCGAGGAGGAGCCAGCCGCCGACCGCGCCGAAGACCGACTCCAGGCTGAGGAGGAGCGCGGCGTGGGACGCCTTCGCGTGCCGCTGGGCGACGACCTGCAGGGTGTAGGCCACGCCGACCGCGAAGAGCCCGCCGTAGAGCACCGCCCACAGCGCCGGGCCGAGCCCGGCGAAGGGCTGCTCCTCCACCAGCAGGGCCCCGCCGGCGGACAGCAGCGCGCACGCGGCGAACTGCGCGGCCGAGAGCCGCAGCGCGTCGACCGTCCGGACGAAGTGGTCGATGACGAGGATGTGCAGCGCCCAGAAGACGGCGCCCACGAGCACCAGGAGGTCACCCGCCGCGACCGTCAGCTCGTCGGTCATGCTCAGCAGGTAGAGCCCGGGCACGGCGAGCCCCAGCCCGAGCCAGGTCGCGCGCCCCGCCCGCTGCCCGACCGCCAGGCCCAGCACGGGCACGAGCACGATGTAGAGCCCCGTGATGAAGCTCGCCTTGCCGGCGGTCGTGGTCGCCAGCCCGACCTGCTGCAGCCCTGCGGCGGTGAAGAGCACGGCGCCGGCGGCCAGCCCGGGCAGCCACGGGGAGCCCTGCGCGCCGGAGGTGGGCGGCACCTCGTCGAGCACCTCGCCCGCGGGCGCCTCCGGCACGACGACCGGCGCGGCGGTCCCGCGCCGGGCGAACCACCAGATCAGCGGCAGCAGGGACACCGCGCCGATCGCGAAGCGCGCGGCGTTGAAGCTCATCGCCCCCATGTGGTCGGCACCGAGCCGCTGGGCGACGAACCCCAGCCCCCAGATGGCCGAGGTGAGCAGGAGCAGCAGGTTGGCGCGGGTGCGCAGCGCCGGGTCCACGGGGGCGCGGCGCACGTCCGCCACGCTCACGCCCCGTCCTCCGGCGCCCCGGCCGCCGCGAGGTCGGCCCGCACGGAGGGCGGCGGCGCCACGGCATACCCCCTCAGCAGCCACTCGGCGGCGGCGGGGAAGCGGCGCGCCCACGCGCTCTCGACGTGGTAGCCCTGCGAGTCGTAGACGTAGCGGACCGGCACGCCCGCCCTGCGCAGGGCGCCCAGCAGCCGCTCGGCGTGCTGGACGTAGAGCTGCTCGACGTGCGCGTCCAGGTGGTGCTCGTGCCCGCCGACGTCGAGGTAGACGCGGCCGGGCACGCCGTCCTCGAGGAGCGCCCGCTCGACGTCGCGCAGGCACCGCTCGCCCAGCTCCTCGGTGGGCCAGTAGTAGGCGGGGGAGAACATCCCGGCCGCGCCGAAGACGTCTGGCCGCGTCGTCCACAGGTAGGCGCTGACCAGCCCGCCGAGCGAGCTCCCCGCCACGAGCGTGTGCTCCGGCTCCGGACGGGTGCGCAGCGCCGCGTCGACGGCGGGCTTGAGGTGGTCGACGAGGAACGCGGCGTAGTCCGCCGCCCGACCGCCCCCGAGCTCGGCGTCGGCGTAGGGGGTGTACTCCTCGCCCCGCTCGGTCGGGTGGCAGGGGACGGCCACCACGATCGCGGGTATGCCGTCGCTCGCCAGATCCGTCATCGCCCGGTCGACGTCCCACGCGACACCGCCGGAGGCGCGCCGGGGCAGGAACATGTTGTGCCCGTCGTGGAGGTAGAGCACGGGGTAGCGCTCGACGCCCTCGTCGTGGCCCGGCGGCAGCCAGGCGTAGATCTCCGCGCTGCGGCCGAGCCCGGGCAGCTCGACGTCCCGCCAGGAGCGCAGGTCGCCGGTCAGGTGGGCGTCCCGGACGGGCAGCAGGTCGGTGGGGTCGAGCCTCATGGCAAGAGCGTAGGACCGGCTGGCTACGGTGACGCCATGACCTACGACGTGGCCGCCGTCCGGGAGCTCTTCCCCTCGCTGCGCGGCGGGACCGCGCACTTCGACGGGCCCGGCGGCTCGCAGACGCCCGCGGCGGTGGCCCAGGCGGTCGCCACGACCCTGACCAGCTCGATCGCCAACCGCGGCACCGTCACCGAGGCCGAGCGCCGGGCCGAGGAGGTCGTGCGCGAGGCGCGGGCGGCGATGGGCGACCTGCTCGGCACCGACCCGGCGACGGTGGTCTTCGGCCGGAGCATGACGGCGAACACGATGGACCTGGCCCGCACCCTCGCCCGCAGCCACGGCTGGGGTCCGGGCGACGAGGTGGTCGTCACCTCCCTCGACCACGACGGCAACGTGCGCCCCTGGGTCGTGGCCGCCGAGGCGTCCGGGGCCACGGTCCGGTGGGCGGAGGTCGACCCGTCGACGGGCGAGCTGCCCGTCGCGGCGGTCGAGGCCGTGCTCTCCGACCGCACCCGCCTGGTGGCCGTCACGGGCGCGAGCAACCTCGTCGGCACCCGGCCCGACCTCCCGGCGGTGATCGACGCCGCCCACGCGACCGGCGCCCTCGTGCACGTCGACGCCGTCCACCTCGCCGCGCACGCGCCGCTGGACAGGGAGGCCCTCGGCGCCGACCTCATGGCCTGCTCGCCCTACAAGTTCCTCGGCCCCCACCTCGGCGTCACCTGCGGCCGGGCCGACCTGCTCGAGGGGCTGCGGCCGGACAAGCTGCTGCCCTCGCCCGACCGGGTCCCGGAGCGCTTCGAGCTGGGCACGCTGCCCTACGAGCTGCTCGCCGGCACGACCGCCGCGGTCGACCTCATCGCGGACCTGGGGAGGGTCTCCGGCGCGGTCGCCGTGCCGGCAGCCACCCGGCGCGGGCGCCTGCGGGCGTCGTTGGAGGCCGTGGGGGCCCACGAGGACCGGCTGCGGGAGCGCGCCGAGACCGGGCTCGGCGCGATCGACGGCGTGACGGTCTGGTCCCGCGCCGCCCGCCGCACGCCGACCCTGCTCTTCACGCTCGACGGCGTGGAGCCGGCCGTCGTGCACCGGCACCTGGCCGCGCTGGGGGTCAACGCCCCGGCGTCGCACTTCTACGCCTGGGAGCTCAGCCACCGGCTCGGCCTCGGCGAGGCGGGCGGGGTCCGGGTCGGGATGGCGCCCTGGAGCACCGAGCAGGAGGTCGACCGGCTGCTCGACGGGGTGTCCGACCTCGCCCGCCGGCGCTGACGGCAATCCCGTCGTGGCGGCCCCGGCCGGCCGGGTACGCTCGGACGGTCATACCAGCCCCATCAAGGAGAGCACCCTCGTGGCGATGCGCCTGTCGACCCTGTTCCTGCGGACCCTGCGCGAGGACCC
>CAZONQ010000246.1:0-3392 GCA_964581125.1 uncultured Ornithinimicrobium sp. | reverse complement strand
CCCGGCCCAGGGGTGAGGTCGGGGGAGCAGGGGGCCCTCGACCTCACCCGTGCCGCCGTCGTGCCCGCACCACTCACGTGAGTGACTTCTGCACGCGCCCGCGCCGGAACGCGTGCCGCCACCACTCACGTGAGTGGCTTCTGCACGTGCCTGCTCTGACCATGCGCTGCTGCGGTAGACGTGGCAGACGGGGCCTCGCAGGTCCAGCGGCTCGTGGCGCTGTGCGGCCGCGACCCTTCGTGGTCCGACGGGCCCGCATGACAGGGTGGGCGCACACCGCAGGAGCACGGAGAGAGGGAGCAGCGATGGGTCGGGTCGAGGGCAAGGTCGTGGTGATCACGGGCGGGGCGAGCGGCATCGGGAGGGCCGCCGCGCTGCAGCTCGCCGCCGAGGGCGCGGCCGTCGTCGTCGGCGACCTGCGCGAGGAGGACGCCGTGCGCGCGGCCGAGGAGGTCCGGGCTGCGGGGGGTCGGGCCGTGGGCCTCGCGGTCGACGTCACGGACGAGGAGTCGCTGGCGCGGCTGGTGGACGGCGCCGTCGAGGAGTTCGGCCGGCTCGACGTGATGTGCAACCACGTCGGCGGCAGCGACCCGCGCAAGGACCTCGACGTCGTCGGGATGGACCTGGACGAGTTCGACCGGACGATGCGGCTCAACGTGCGCAGCACCGTCCTGGGGTGCCGGCTGGCGATCCCGCACCTCGTCGAGGCCGGCGGCGGCTCGATCATCAACACCGCCTCGGTCGGAGGCATCTCGGGCGACTTCACCCAGACCGCCTACGGCACGGCCAAGGCCGCGGTCATCCGGCTGACGCAGTACGTCGCGACGCAGTACGGCGAGCACCGGATCCGCTGCAACGCCGTGGCGCCGGGTGCCGTCATGACGCCGGCGCTGCGCGACAACCTGCCGACCGAGATGATCGACGGCATCCGCCGGCACAATGCGCTGCCCTTCATCGGCGAGCCCGAGGACGTCGCGAACCTCATGGTCTTCCTCGCCTCGGACGAGTCCCGCTACGTCACCGGTCAGCTCCTGGTCGTCGACGGCGGGATGTCCAGCCACAGCACCATCGCCGAGATCCGCCGGCCACGGGGCCGGGACGACGTCGAGGACGGTGCCCCGGCCGAGGAGCTGGCCTGATGCGCCTGCTCTTCCTCCACGGAGCCGGCGCGCAGGTCGAGGACCGCGCCCTCGCGGACGCCCTCGGCGAGGCGGCGGGCGCCGAGGTGTCCATGCCCCTCCTCCCCGAGGACGACATGTCCTTCGCGGCGTGGGCCGCCCCGGTCCGCCGGGCCCTCGCCGCGGCGGACCCCGACGACCTCCTGGCCGCCCACTCCTTCGGGGCCTCGGTGCTCCTGCGGGTGCTGGCCGAGGGCGCGACGGCACCGCCGCGCGCCGTCCTCCTCGCGATGCCCGACTGGTCGTCGGACGGCTGGGACGTCGCGGACTACGCCTTCGACGGGCCGGAGCCGGGCACCGCGCTCTCCCTCCACCACTGCCGGGACGACGAGGTCGTCCCGCCCGCCCACCTGACCCTGCACGCGGCGCGGCTGCCGTCGGCGCAGGTCACCCTGCACGACCGCGGCGGCCACCAGTTCGACGGGCTGGCCGGCGTCATCGCCGCGGACCTGGTCCGCGGCCGGTGAGCGTCTCCCTCGACACGCCGAGCGCGTTGCTGCCAGACTCCCGAGGGTGAGCGACCGGATCGATCCGCTGTCCCAGACGACGTCCTACCCAGGGCTCGGCGCGACCCAGCAGGGGACGGAGACCGCCGTCCCGCACGTGCTGGTGCTCTTCGGGGCGTGCGGGGACCTCGCCCGTCGCAAGCTGCTGCCCGGCCTGGCCTACCTGTGCGGGTCGCACCTGGCCCCGGAGATCCGCGTCGTCGGCACGTCGCTGGAGGACCTGGACGACGCCGCGTTCCGCGCGTTCGCCCGGGGCGCGCTCGAGGAGTTCGGCAACCGCCGGCTGACCCAGGAGGAGTGGGACGCCTTCGCCGAGCGGCTGCACTACGTGCCCACGGGCGCCGGCGCCGAGGGGCTCGCCCGGGCCGTGCGCCGGCAGCAGGAGGAGCTGGGCGAGGGGGCCGGGCTGCTGCACTACCTCAGCGTCCCGCCCAGGGCGGCGCTGCCGGTCGTCGAGCTGCTCGGGGAGGCCGGCCTGGTCGACGGCGCCCGGGTCGTCATGGAGAAGCCGTTCGGCACCGACCTGACCAGCGCGATCGAGCTCAACGCCCGGGTCCACGAGACCTTCTCCGAGGAGCAGATCTTCCGCATCGACCACTTCCTGGGCAAGGAGGCGGCGCAGAACATCCTGGCCTTCCGCTTCGCCAACGGGCTCTTCGAGCCGATCTGGAACCGCAACTTCATCGACCACGTGCAGATCGACATCCCGGAGACCCTGGGGCTGGAGCGGCGGGCGGGCTTCTACGAGGGGACCGGCGCCTACAAGGACATGGTGGTCACCCACCTGCTGCAGGTGCTGGCGTTCGTCGCGATGGAGCCGCCGACGGCGCTGGAGCCCGGGGCCATCAGCGAGGAGAAGAACAAGGTCTTCCGCTCGATGCTCCCCCTGGACCCGGCCCAGGTCGTGCGGGGACAGTACGTCGGCTACCTCGAGGAGGAGGGCGTCGCCCGCGACTCCGACACCGAGACCTTCATCGCGCTGCGCTGCGCCATCGACAACTGGCGCTGGGCCGGCGTCCCGTTCTACCTGCGCACCGGCAAGCGGATGGCCGAGGGCGCCCGCATCATCTCGATCGCCTTCAAGGAGGCGCCGCGCACCATGTTCCCCGCGCACTCCGGCGTGGGGCAGGCCGGCCCGGACCACCTGACCTTCGACCTGGCGGACGAGTCCAAGGTGTCGCTGTCCTTCTACGGCAAGCGTCCCGGTCCGGGGATGAAGCTGGAGAAGCTGTCGATGCAGTTCTCCACCCGGGAGACCGCGGCGGCCGACGACGTGCTCGAGGCCTACGAGCGGCTCATCCTCGACGCGATGCGCGGCGACCACACCCTGTTCACCACGGCCGAGGGCATCGAGAGCCTGTGGGCACGCTCGGCCCCGCTGCTGGAGAACCCGCCCCCGGCCAAGCCCTACCAGCCCGGGACGTGGGGCCCCAACGCCATCCACCAGCTCGTCGCCCCGCACGCCTGGAGGCTGCCCTTCGAGCGGGCGTGGCGCGAGCGGCCCCCGGCCGACCGGTGACCGCCGACCCCCGGACCCCGCCGCAGAGCCCCGGACCGGTGCGGCGGCGCGCACGGGGAGCCGCCCGCACCCTCGCCCGCGACCTCGGGCTCGGCGACGTCGCCCCCGAGGTGCTCTCCGACCGCGGCAGTCTCATGCTGCGGCTCGGGGACACCGGGGTCGTGGCGCGCGTGTCGACCCACACCGCCT
>CAZONQ010000245.1:0-3393 GCA_964581125.1 uncultured Ornithinimicrobium sp. | reverse complement strand
GTCGGGTGAATCTTCTGCCCCATCAGCGGGCACCTCCCTTGGTCGAGCGGGGCGCGACGTGCACCGAGATGTGGCTCGTGCGCTTGTTGATGCGGCTGGCGCGGCCCTGGGCGCGCGGACGGAACCGCTTCATGGTCGGGCCCTCGTCCACGTACGCGGCCGAGACGACCAGGTCGGTCTCGTCGAACGCCTCGCCGGTCTGGTCGGCGGCGAAGCGCGCGTTGGCCACGGCGCTCTGCAGGACCTTGAGCACGGGGTCGCTGGCGCTCTGCGGGGCGAACCGCATGAGGGCCACGGCCTCCGGGACGCTCTTGCCCCGGATCAGGTCCACGACACGGCGGGCCTTCATCGGCGTCACGCGCACGAAGCGCGCCACGGCCTTGGCTTCCATGGTGTTTCCTTCGGTCTGGGTAGTCATCAGCGACGGCGACCCTTCTTGTCGTCCTTCTCGTGACCCTTGAACGTGCGGGTCGGAGCGAACTCACCGAGCTTGTGGCCGACCATCGACTCGGTCACGAAGACCGGGATGTGCTTGCGGCCGTCGTGCACGGCCAGCGTGTGGCCGAGCATGTCGGGGGTGATCATCGACCGGCGGGACCAGGTCTTGATGACGTTCTTCGTGCCGGCCTCGTTCTGGGCGTCCACCTTCTTGGCCAGGTGGTCGTCGACGAACGGGCCCTTCTTCAGGCTGCGAGGCATGTCTTCTTAGCTCCCTGCTCAGCGCTTCTTGCCGGTCCGGCGACGACGCACGATGAGGCTGTCGCTCGGCTTGTTGGGCTTACGGGTACGACCCTCCGGCTGGCCCCACGGGCTGACCGGGTGACGGCCGCCGGAGGTCTTGCCCTCGCCACCACCGTGCGGGTGGTCGACCGGGTTCATCACGACACCGCGGACGGTGGGGCGCTTGCCCTTCCACCGCATGCGGCCGGCCTTGCCCCAGCTGATGTTGCTCTGCTCGGCGTTGCCGACCTCGCCGACGGTCGCGCGGCAGCGCGCGTCGACGTTGCGGATCTCGCCGGAGGGCATGCGCAGCTGCGCCATCTTGCCCTCCTTGGCGACCAGCTGGACGCGGGTGCCGGCGGAACGCGCGATCTTGGCGCCGCCACCGGGGCGCAGCTCGATGCAGTGCACGACGGTGCCGACCGGGATGTTGCGCAGCGGCAGGTTGTTGCCGGTCTTGATGTCGGCCGACGGGCCGTTCTCGACCACGTCGCCCTGCTTGAGCTTGTTCGGCGCGATGATGTAGCGCTTCTCGCCGTCGGTGTAGTGCAGCAGCGCGATGCGCGCGGTGCGGTTGGGGTCGTACTCGATGTGGGCGACCTTCGCGTTGACGCCGTCCTTGTCGGCGCGGCGGAAGTCGATCACGCGGTAGGCGCGCTTGTGCCCACCACCGATGTGCCGGGTGGTGATGCGGCCGGAGGCGTTGCGCCCACCGGTCTTGGACAGCGGCCGGACCAGGGACTTCTCAGGGGTGGTTCGGGTCACCTCGACGAAGTCCGCCACGCTCGAGCCGCGGCGGCCCGGCGTCGTCGGCTTGTACTTACGGATAGCCATGTTGGTATGCAGTCCTTATACGTTCTCGTCTCGACGTCCGCGGCTTCAGAGCGTGCCGAAGATGTCGATGGTGCCTTCCTTGAGCGTCACGATCGCGCGCTTGGTGTCCTTGCGACGGCCGGTGCCGAACCGCGTGCGCCGGGTCTTGCCGGGGCGGTTGAGCGTGTGGACCGAGCTGACCTTGACGCCGAAGATGTTCTCGACGGCCTTCTTGATCTCGGACTTGTTGGCGCGCGGGTCGACCAGGAAGGTGTACTTGCCCTGGTCCAGCAGCGCGTAGGACTTCTCGGAGACGACCGGCGAGAGCAGGATGTCGCGCGGGTCCTTGTTGACGGCGGGGATGCTCACTTGCTGTCCTCCTCGGTGGTGCCGGCCGCGGCCTCGGCGACGGCCCTGCCGCGCGGCGCGCCCGCGACGAACGCGTCGAGGGCGACCTGGGTGAAGACCACGTCGTCGGCGCAGAGCACGTCGTAGGTGTTGAGCTGGTCGACGTAGAGCACGTGGACGTCCGGCAGGTTGCGCAGGCTCTTCAGAGCGACCACGTCGGCCCGGTCGATGACGACGAGCAGGTTGGGGCGCTCGGTGAGGCCGCTCAGCGCGGCCCAGGCCGTCCTGGTCGACGGGGTGTCCCCCTCGACGACGGCCGAGAGCACGTGGATGCGACCGTGGCGCGCCCGGTCCGAGAGCGCCCCGCGCAGGGCGGCGGCCTTCATCTTCTTGGGCGTGCGCTGGGCGTAGCTGCGCGGCTGCGGGCCGTGCACGACGCCACCGCCGGCGAACTGCGGCGCGCGGACCGAGCCCTGACGGGCGCGACCGGTGCCCTTCTGGCGGTAGGGCTTCTTGCCACCGCCGCGGACGTCGCCGCGGGTCTTGGTCGCGTGCGTGCCCTGGCGGGCGGCGGCCAGCTGGGCGACGACGACCTGGTGGATCAGCGGCACGTTGGTCTGCACGTCGAAGAGCTCGGCGGGCAGGTCCACGGTGCCGGCGTCGCCGCCGGTCGGCTTGGTGATGGTGACGGTGCTCATGAGGTCACGCCCCCTTCGCGGCCGTGCGGACCAGGACGACGCCGCCGCGGGGGCCGGGGACGGCACCCTTGATCAGCAGCAGACCCTTGTCGGCGTCCACGGCGTGGATGGTCAGGTTGGAGGTGGTCTGGCGCACGCCGCCCATGCGGCCGGCCATGCGCTGACCCTTGAAGACGCGGCCCGGGGTGGCGCAGCCACCGATCGAGCCGGGCTTGCGGTGGTTGCGGTGCGCACCGTGCGAGGCCGAGACGCCGGCGAAGCCGTGCCGCTTCATGACGCCGGCGAAGCCCTTGCCCTTGGTGGTGCCGGTGACGTCGACGGTCTGGCCGGCCTCGAAGGTCTCGACGGTCACCTCCTGGCCGAGCGCGTAGTCGCCCGCGTCCGCGGTGCGCAGCTCGACGAGGTGACGACGCGGCGTGACGCCGGCCTTCTCGAAGTGGCCCTTGAGCGGCTTGGTGACCTTGCGCGGGTCGATGGCGCCGAAGGCGAGCTGCACCGCGTCGTAACCGTCGGTCTCGGCGTTGCGGACCTGGGTGATGACGTTCGGGGCCGCCTGGACGACGGTCACGGGGACCAGGCGGTTCTCGGCGTCCCAGACCTGGGTCATGCCGAGCTTCTCGCCGAGGACGCCCTTGACGGTGCGCGTGCTGGTGGTGGTCGTAGCAGTCATCGTCGTGCTCACAGCTTGATCTCGATGTTGACGTCCGCCGGCAGGTCGAGACGCATCAACGAGTCGACCGCCTTGGGGGTCGGGTCGACGATGTCGATGAGGCGCTTGTGGGTGCGCATCTCGAAGTGCTCGCGGCTGTCCTTG
>CAZONQ010000244.1:0-3395 GCA_964581125.1 uncultured Ornithinimicrobium sp. | reverse complement strand
CCACGCTCGACGGCTGGAAGGCCGAGCTCGTCGGCGACGACATCTCCTGGATGCGCTTCGGGGACGACGGTCGTCTGTATGCCGTGAACCCCGAGTTCGGTCTGTTCGGCGTCGCACCGGGCACCGGCCGCTCCACCAACCCGGTCGCGATGGACACCATCGAGCGCGGCCACTCGATCTTCACCAACGTGGCGCGCACCCCGGACGGCGACGTCTGGTGGGAGGGCATGACGGAGGAGCCTCCGGCCGAGCTGACCGACTGGCACGGCAACCCCTGGACCCCCGACTCCGAGGTCAAGGCGGCCCACCCCAACAGCCGCTTCTGCACCCCGATCAAGCAGGTGCCGACGATCGCGCCGGAGTACGACGACCCGCGGGGCGTGCCGATCTCGGCGATCATGTTCGGCGGGCGCCGCAAGACGACCGTGCCGCTGGTGACCGAGTCGCGCGACTGGCAGCACGGCACCTTCATCGCCGCGACGCTGTCCTCGGAGACCACGGCCGCCGCGACCGGCGCCGTCGGCGTCGTGCGCCGCGACCCGATGGCGATGCTGCCCTTCATGGGCTACAACGCCGGCGACTACCTGGCGCACTGGCTGCGGATCGGCGAGCAGGCCGACCCGGAGAAGCTGCCGAAGGTCTTCCTCGTCAACTGGTTCCGGCGCGACGAGGACGGAGGCTTCCTCTGGCCGGGCTTCGGCGAGAACGCCCGCGTCCTGAAGTGGATGATCGACCGCATCGAGGGCCGCGTCGGGGCCGACGAGACGCCGATCGGCCGCGTGCCGCGCCCGGAGGACCTCGACGTGGACGGACTGGACCTGACCCCGGCGGAGGTGTCGGCAGCGCTCGCGTTCGACGCGTCCGAGTGGCAGGCTGAGATCCCGCTCATCAAGGAGTGGTTCGAGAAGTTCGGCGACGACCTCCCGGCCGCCATGCGCGAGGAGCTGACGGGCCTGGAGGAGCGCCTCTCCGGACAGGAGGTGTAGGTGCGCATGGGTATCGTCCCGGGCGAGGAGCCTGCCGAGCGGACCGGTCCGCCGATCCTCAACGAGGACCCGGTGCCGCCGGGCGTCGAGGACCTGCGCGACGACGTCGACGAGATCGAGCAGCGGGTCCGCCGCAGCGGCCCCGAGGAGGTCGAGCGGGCCGACCGCGCGGCCGACGCCGTGGAGGGCGAGGAGGACCGCGGCGAGGGTGACGACGGCGAGGATGACGACGCCGCGGAGGAGGTCGGGTCCGACGACGCCGGCTCGGCCTCCGACGCCGCCAACGACCCCACGTCCGACGACCCGAGCACCGACGTCCCTGCGTAGGGGCCGACGGCGCCCCGCGCGCCACCCCGGTCCTGCGAGCTGGGCTCCGGACAGCGCACGACCCCCGGCCGGGATCCCGGCCGGGGGTCGTGCGCGTGATCGGCGGAGGCGGAGGGATTTGAACCCTCGATGGGGCTCTAAACCCCAAACCCGCTTAGCAGGCGGGCGCCATAGACCAGACTAGGCGACGCCTCCAGATCGCAGACAATGTACCCTTCGGCGAGCGCTCTGCCCAAACCGGCCTCCCAGCGGGGCACCAGCAGAGCCTGGTAGGACAATGGTGTTCCACCGACTGCTTCTTCCCGAAAGGCGACCACCACCGATGACCGTCCGCCGCGACAGGGACCGCGCCGGCGCGCACGCGGCGTTCAGCTCGCGCGCGGAGTGGGCCGACCACCGCGACGGCCGCGGTCGCGGCCTCGGGAGGGCCTTCGGCCTCACCGCCCTCAGCGCGGTCGTCCCCGGGCTGGGCCTGCTCGGCACCCGGCGGCGGCGCCTGGGCGCGGTGATCGTCGCCCTCCTGCTCGCCGGCGTCGTCGCGCTCGCCGTCGTCGTGCGGCGCAACGGGCTCACCGCCACCGCGCTGGAGACGGCCTCCGACAGCGACCTGCTGCGCCTCATCGTCTGGGGGCTGCTCGCCGGGACGCTCGTGTGGGTCGCCTCCGTCGCCCTCACCGCCCTGGCCAGCCAGCCCCGGCGCTCGACCCGGGGCCAGCGGGCGGCGCTCGCCGGCTTCACCGCCGCCCTGTGCCTGGCCGTCTCGGCGCCGGCCGCCGTGGGGGTGCGCTACATCGACAGCCACCTGACGGCGATGGACAAGGTCTTCACCCAGCAGCCCTCCACCCCGGACGGCACGGAGCCCACGTCCGTGCTGGGGCCGCCGGAGGACCCCTGGGCGGACCTGCCGCGGGTCAACGTGCTGCTGCTCGGCTCGGACGCCGCCGAGGCCCGCGAGGGCACGCGCACCGACACGATGATCGTGGCGAGCATCGACACCGACACCGGCGACTCGGTGCTCTTCTCGATCCCGCGCAACCTGCAGAAGGTGCCCTTCCCGAGCGACAGCCCCCTGCACCGGCTCTACCCCGACGGCTACGACTGCGGCGACCAGTGCCTGATGAACGCCGTGTGGACCGAGGCCGAGCAGGTCGCCGAGGAGCACCCGGACTGGTTCGCCGGCGACGCCAATCCCGGCCTCACCGCGACCCGGCAGACCCTGGAGACCGTCCTCGGGCTGCCCATCCACCACACGGTGATCGTCAACCTCGACGGCTTCGCCGACCTCGTCGACGCGATCGGCGGGGTGCTGGTCACCGTCAAGGAGGCCATCCCGATCAACGGCCGGACCTACACCGACGCCGGCGGCCACATCCGGCTCGACCCGAACCACTCCGTGGAGTGGCTGCAGCCCGGCACCCAGCGTCTCACCGGCAAGCAGGCCCTGGGCTACGCCCGGTCGCGGGTCACGACCGACGACTACGACCGCATGCGCCGCCAGCGGTGCATCGTGGCCGCCGCCGTCGACCAGGTCGAGCCGATGACGCTCGTGCAGCGCTACCCGCAGATCATCGGCGCCGTCGGCGACAACGTGCTCACCGACATCCCGCAGGCCGACCTCCCGGCCTGGGCCCAGCTCACGCTGCTGGTGCAGAAGGGGACGATGCGCAGCCTGCCGTTCACCGAGTCCAACACGGACACGGTCGACCCCAACTACTCGAGCATCCGGGCGCGGGTCTGGGAGGCCATCCACCCGGCGCCCAAGGCGCCCAAGGCCACCGACGACGCCACGACCACGACCGCCGCCCCCACGGACGACGCGGCCACGACGACCGCGCCCCCGGAGGACACGGCCGGGCCCACCGAGGACACGCTCGAGGAGGTCGGCGCCGTGTGCGGGTGAGCGTGCACGTCATACCCCCGAGGACAGCGAGCGGCCCCCGTCACCACACGTGGTGACGGGGGCCGCCCGGTGTCGGTCTGTGCGTCGGCGTCAGAGCGGGCGGACCGCGTCCGCCTGCGGACCCTTCGGGCTCTGCGTGACCTCGAACTCGACCCGCTGGGCCTCCTCGAGCGTCTTGTAGC
>CAZONQ010000243.1:0-3403 GCA_964581125.1 uncultured Ornithinimicrobium sp. | reverse complement strand
CGGTCGTGGGTCGCATACCTCAACGCTAACGCCGAGAGCCGACAGACCCTTCCTCCAGCATGCGGCTGGCGCGCCTTCCCCTCGGTAGGCTGCCTGGTACGTCTCGACGAACGTCTCCCGTGTCGGAGGCTGGGAGATCGTGTAGCCGTGGTCGAGGAGGCACTCGCGTCCCTCGAGCATCAGGTCATAGAGCGTCGAGAGCTCGGCCTCCGACAGTTCGCGCGCGGGCTGGCCCTGCCCCACCTGCTCCGTGCACGTCGTGATCGCCTCATCCAGGCTGGCCTGCTGATCCGCCACCACCTCGCCGACCTCGAAACTGCCATCCTCACGCATCTGCGCCGGAAACCCCAGGTCGGTCAGGCAGGCCGACATCAGCTCCGCCTGCTCCCGACGGTCACGCGCCACCGCCTCCGGGTCCGGCACGGACTCTGACGCGACAGGCTCCACGGTCGCGGTCGGCGTCGGCCCCGACTCAGCCGCCGGCGTGGCGCACGCCCCCAGGCTCAGCACGCACCCGACGACAGCAACCGAGACCTTCCAGATCCTCACGGGTTCCGGCAGTAGGCGTACGTCCCCGGATCGCTCAAGGCACCGTAGTAGACCCGAGCGAACCAATCGCCCCCGTTGTAGGACCCCTGCAGGTACCGAGCGGTAAAGACTGGGCCGTTGTCCCAGTACTGGGACGTGCCCCCTGGTCCGGCGAGATAGGTCACCTCAGTCGAGTACGACCTTGCCCAGGGGTCGGACGGCTGGACGCACGAGGACCGATACAGCGTTCCTCCCTCGCGAGCCACAGCCTGTGCTGGAAGCGCCAGCCAAAGCACCAAGAAGACACCTGCGAAGGCGGCGATGATCTTCTGCTTCATTGCAGCTTCCTTTCCTCACCAAAGGAACGGAGATGCCACCGTCTCAACGCCAAACTGCGTGTGTCCAGCGTAAACACCCAGGGGGAGCTACCGAGCGGTGTCAGGGCAGAGGTCCGAGCCGGGTGTGGGAGACATGCCGATCACATCGTGACGCGCCGCTGATCGTGCAACAGGTCGGCCCAGGTGCGGGCGAGGACGGGCGGCAGCCCGGGGCGGGCCGCCGCGGACGCCAGGGCGGCCAGCTGCACCTCGTCCCACCGGAACTGCGGGGTGGCGCGACCCACCACCAGGGCGATCGCCTGTCCGCGTCGGGCCACCTCGGGGGCCCGGTCGAGGTATGCGGCCACCAGCGGGTCGACGAGGTCGCGCTGCTCGGGCGACCAGAGCCCGCGCGCCAGCGCCCCAAACTCGCGGTTGGAGGTGCCCTCGGCCAGCATCTGCTCCAGGGTCGCGCGTTTGACCTGGGCGTCCGGAACCGCAGCGCCGGCACTCAGCGCGGCCAGCCGCCCGGCGCCCGAGGGGTCGGTGCGCAGCTCAGCAGCGACGAGGTCCTCGACCTGCTCGCCCAGCCCGGCGAGCCGGACCAGCGCGTCCCAGCGGTGGGCCGGGGCGAGCTCACCGCGAGGCCCACCGTCCCTCAGCCAGCGGCGCAGCAACGTCGTGTCCCGGCTCGTCCCGACGACCGTGCCGACCAGGCTCTGGACCACCGGCCCCGGACGGTCGTCCTCGAGCATGGCGACCGCGACACGGGCCAGCCGGTCGAGCAGCCCCGGGACCTCCGGGGGCACCGCGACGGCGCGCACGGCCACGGCCGCGCGTGTCAGCACGTGCTCCACCACGACGGTCGACGGCTCGGGCGGCACGTGCCGCTCGACGAGGCCGACCAGGGTGCCCACCGGCAGCCGTCCCTGGACGGCTTCGTCGAGCAGGGTCGCCCACAGGATGGTGCGCGGGTGGTCCTCCGGCACGGCGGAGAGCCGGTCGAGGGTCAGGGCGCGGCTGGCAGGGTCGAGCGCGACGGCGGCGAAGGTGTCGCCGGTGCTGTTGGGGACCACCAGGTCGGCGGCGGGCAGCGCGATGTCCTCGGCGTCCAGGTCGACCACCTGTTCCCACGCGGCGACCAGGCCCTCCTCGCCCAGGCGGTCGTAGCCGTTGACCCGGAGCCGGTGGGGACGGGAGCCCTCCCGTCTCAGCGACGGCATACCCGCCCCTTCCTCGCGCACGATGCGGAGGGTGTCGTGCCCGGTGGTGCGCAGCCACGCGTCCACCCAGCCGGAGACGTCCCGGCCGGTGACCGACTGCAGGGTGCCGACCAGGTCGGCGAGCGTGGCCGTGCCGAACCGGTGCCGCGTCAGGTGCCGGTCGACCCCGCGGAAGAAGGTCTCCTCCCCCAGCCAGAACGCCAGCTGGCGCAGGCAGGAGTTGCCCTTGGCGTAGGAGATCGGGTCGAAGTTGTTGAACGCGGTGTCCACGTCCGGCACGTCCTCGGGCTCCGGCGCGACCGGGTGCGAGGTCGGCCGGGCGTCGGCCGCGTAGCCCCCGGCCTTGCGCGAGACGTCGAACTCGGCAAAGGCGTCCTCCCCCGGGAGCGCCCGGCCGCCGACCAGGAACCCCATGTAGTCGGCGAACGACTCGTTGAGCCAGGTGTCCTCCCACCAGCGGAAGGTGACGAGGTCGCCGAACCACATGTGCGCCATCTCGTGGGCGACCGTCGTCGCCCGGCGGCGCGCGAGCCCCGGGTCGGTGACACCTGCGGGCAGCAGCTCGTCGCGGAAGGTGACGCACCCCGGCGTCTCCATCGCGCCCCAGTTGTGGCCGGGGACGAAGGCCTGGTCGTAGGCGCCGAAGGCGTAGGGCTCGGTGAAGAGCTCCGCGTAGTGGTCGAAGGCGGCCTCGGTCACCGAGCGCAGCTGGGGCAGGTCGCGGTCCAGGTCCTCGGCCTGCGACGCCCGGCAGTGCCACCCGAAGGCCAGCCCGGCGTGCTCCCAGGTGCGGGAGGCGAAGGCCCCCGCGCACACCGCCACGAGGTATGTCGCCACCGGCGGTGTGGTGGTGAAGGTCCAGGTCTGGTGGTGGTCGGGTCCCGTCGAGGTGCCGTTGGACAGCACCGTCCAGCCCGGCCGGCCGGTCACGCCCACCGTGAAGGGTGCCTTCAGGTCGGGCTGGTCGAAGCAGGCGAAGACGCGCCGGGCCACGTCCATGCCGCCGTAGCAGCCGAGGTAGACCTCGCCGTCCGCCGGGTCGACGAAGCGGTTCATCCCGTCGCCGTCGGCGACGTAGGGCATCCGGGCCACGACGACGACCTCGTTGTCCGCCGCCAGGTCCTCCAGGTGCACGCGCTCGTCGTGGTAGCACCCCGGGTCGAGGGCCGTCCCGTTGAGGCTGACCCGCACCTCCTGCGCGTGCTGCAGGTCGAGGAAGGTGCTCGCCCCCGGCTCGGCGGCGAAGCGCACGGTCGCCCGCGAGACGAAGCCGTCGTCCTGGCTCAGGTCCAGGTGGAGCTCGTAGGAGACGTCGCGGACGGTGCGGGCACGGGC
>CAZONQ010000242.1:0-3407 GCA_964581125.1 uncultured Ornithinimicrobium sp. | reverse complement strand
CGCCACGCCGGTGCCGGCGAGCTGCAGCATGCCGAGGTCGTTGGCGCCGTCGCCGACCGCCACAGCGTCCTGAGGAGTCAGGCCGAGGGAGGCGGTCACCTCGCGCAGGGCGTCGACCTTGGCCTCGCGCCCCAGCACGGGCAGGACGACCCTGCCGGTGAAGCGGTCGCCGTCCACCTCGAGGGTGTTGGCGCGGTGCTCGTGGAAGCCCAGGCGCGCCGCCACCGCCTCGGTGAACGGCGTGAACCCGCCCGAGACCAGCACGCAGCGTGCCCCGTGCGCGGTCATCGTGGCGACCAGCTCCCCGCCGCCGGGCGCGTCGGTGATCCGCTCGGCGAGCACGGTGGTCACGACCGAGCCCGGCAGGCCCTCGAGGAGTGCGACGCGGGCGTGCAGCGCCTCGGCGAAGTCCAGCTCGCCGTTCATCGCCCGCCGCGTGACGGCGGCCACCTCCTCGCCGACGCCGGCGTGCGCGGCGAGCTCGTCGATGCACTCCTGCTCGATCATCGTGGAGTCCATGTCCGCCAGCAGGACCTTCTTGCGCCGGCCCCGCGAGGGCTGGACGACGAGGTCGACCCCGCGCTCCTGCCAGCGCTCCCACTCCGCCCACAGGTCCTCGGGCACGTCCGGCAGGTCCGCCTCGACCGCTGCCCCCGCAGCCAGCCAGCGCGGCTCGCCCACGGCCCAGGCCGCCGGCAGGTCGCGCAGGGCGGCCGTGGTGAGCTCCGGTCGGTCCGGCGCCGTCAGGAGGGTGAGGGTCTGCACGCCGCGATGGTATGGCGTGCTCCGCCGACTTGGTCGTGGGGCACCACCTCTGGCAGACTTGGCCCTTGCGTCCCGGCCCCGCGCCACCCCACCTCGCACCCCTGCCACAGGGGGAGCCGTGCGAGCGGAACGGAGCCGACGAGACGGCATACCGAGACCGTGCCCGCGAGGGCACCGAATCGCCGTGGGTGACCTGTGGCAGCCGCGGCCAGGAGAGACAACGATGCACAAGCTCGACGCGCTCGACAGCGCCAGCCTGCGGACCGACCTCCCGGAGTTCCGCGCCGGCGACACCGTCAACGTCCACGTCAAGGTCATCGAGGGCAGCCGCTCCCGTGTCCAGGTCTTCAAGGGCGTCGTGATCCGTCGCCACGGCGGCGGGATCGGCGAGACGTACACGGTGCGCAAGGTCTCCTTCGGCGTCGGCGTGGAGCGCACCTTCCCGCTGCACTCCCCGAACGTGGAGAAGATCGAGGTCGTCAGCCGCGGCGACGTGCGCCGCGCCAAGCTCTACTACCTGCGCGAGCTGCGCGGCAAGGCGGCCCGCATCCGCGAGCGCCGCGAGACCACCCCGGCCGGCCAGGCGGGCGCCCGGGCGACCACCGCCGCGGAGGCCCCGGCCGAGCAGGCCTGACACCACGCCATACCCGCACGATCCCCCGTCGGAGCCTCTCCGGCGGGGGATCGGCGGTTCTCCCAGCGACCGGCGCTAGGGTCGGGAGGGCTGCGGACGAGAGGATGAGGACGGCACGTGAGCGACGCCAGCAGGGACGAGGTGCTCCCCGAGGAGCAGGACGGGCAGCACGACGGACGTCCCGGGCGGCGGCGCGGCGGCCTGTGGGCCGCGGTCCGCGAGGTCGCGATGATCACCGTGACCGCGCTGGTGATCTCCTTCGTCATCAAGTCCTTCGTCGCCCAGGCGTTCTGGATCCCGTCCGGCTCGATGGAGGACACCCTCGTCTACGGCGACCGGGTGATGGTCAGCAAGATCCAGGCCGGCCCGATGGAGGTGGAGCGCGGCGACATCGCCGTCTTCGAGGACCCGGGCGGCTGGCTCGGACCGATGCCGGAGCAGAGCCGCGGCCCGCTCGTCGACGGCCTGCTCGACCTCCTGGAGTTCGTCGGCATCGCGCCGGTGGCCCACGGCAACCACCTCATCAAGCGGGTCATCGGGGTCGGCGGCGACACCGTCGCGTGCTGCGACGAGGAGGGGCGGCTGACCGTCAACGGGGAGCCGCTGGACGAGCCCTACCTCTACCCGGGGGACGAGCCGAGCGCCGTCGAGTTCGAGGTGACGGTGCCCGAGGACAGCATCTGGGTCATGGGCGACCACCGCTCCAACTCCAGCGACTCGCGGGCCCACGACGACGGGACGGGGCAGACCGGCTCGGTGCCCCGCGACCACGTGGTGGGGCAGGCGTTCGTGCTGCTCTTCCCGCTCGACCGGATCACCTGGTTCTCCACCCCCGAGACCTACGCCGACGTCCCGGCGGCCGGCGCGCCATGACCGTCCGCGCCGCCCCCACCCGACGCGCCGGCACCCGCGGGGCCGCCCGCCCGAGCCTGCGCGTCGAGCGGATGCTGCAGCGCGAGGGGTATGCCGTGCTCGTCGGGATGGACGAGGTGGGCCGGGGCGCGCTGGCCGGCCCGGTCACCGTCGGGGTCTGCGCCATCGACACGACCTGCCGCTCGGCGCCGCAGGGGGTGCGGGACAGCAAGCTGCTGGCGCCGGCCGCACGGGAGAAGCTGGTGCCGCGGATCCGCCGCTGGAGCCTCGCGCACGCCGTCGGCCACGCCTCGCCGGCTGAGATCGACGACCTCGGCATCATGGTCGCGCTGCGCCTGGCGGGGGAGCGGGCGCTGGCCCAGCTCGACCTCGTCCCCGACCTGGTCCTGCTCGACGGCAACCACGACTGGCTCACCGACCCCGCCCGGGAGGGGCTGCTCGGCCTCGTCGCCCCGGAGCCGCCCGGGCCGCCGGTGCGCACCATGGTCAAGGCGGACCTGCGCTGCTCCTCGGTGGCCGCCGCCTCGGTGCTGGCCAAGGTCGCCCGTGACACGATCATGGTCGAGCTCGCGGCGGAGCACGACGCCTACGGGTGGGAGCACAACAAGGGCTACGCGGCGCCCGAGCACCAGGAGGCGCTGAGGGCGCAGGGCCCCTGCGTCCACCACCGCCGCAGCTGGCGCCTCGCCGGCACCGTCGACGAAAGGAGCGCACCGTGAGCGCCGAGGACCTGGAGAGGTACGAGACCGACATGGAGCTCGCGCTCTACCGCGAGTACCGCGACGTCGTCGGACTCTTCACGCACGTGGTCGAGACCGAGCGCCGGTTCTACCTGGCCAACGAGGTGGACGTCCAGGTCCGGACCGGCGGTGGCGAGACCTGGTTCGAGGTGACGATGACCGACGCGTGGGTGTGGGACGTCTACCGCCCGGCCCGCTTCGTCAAGAAGGCCAGGGTCATCACCTTCAAGGACGTCAACGTCGAGGAGCTCGCCAAGAGCGACCTGGAGATTCCGAAGGACGGCCCCTTCTCCGGCTGACGCCCCCCTCTCGCGACCGGGCGCACGCTCTGCACGCCCCCCTTCCGCGACCGGGCGCACGCTCTGCACGCCCTCTTCCGCGACCGGGCGCACGCT
>CAZONQ010000241.1:0-3411 GCA_964581125.1 uncultured Ornithinimicrobium sp. | reverse complement strand
AGCGCGTCCGCCCGACCCGCGCCGAGAAGCGCGAGGCCTTCCACGCCCGCAAGGATGCCGAGACGGCGGTCCGCGAGGAGATGGAGGCCGAGCGCCGGGCAGGGAAGTGGAGCGACGACGACTGACCCGTCTACCGTGAGACGCCCGGCCGCCAGGGCCGGGACCTCCGGGAAGATGGGGAAGGAGCGGTCCCGCATGGACACGCACGACGTGGCAGGTGTGCACCCGACGCCGGTGGCGGTGGCCGGTCTGGTCGCGAGGTTGGTGGCCTCCCGCTGGCCGACCACCGAGGAGGAGCGCCAGGAGTGGTTCCGGGAGCACGGCATCCCGCAGGACGGCGCCCGGCTCGTGCACGAGGGCCACGGCGGTGAGTCGTGGCAGAGCGGGGAGCCGGGTGCGCTGACGTGGCCCGGCGCCGGCTGGAACGTCTTCGACGGCCAGTTCGTCGGGGTCAGCTGGTTCCTCTGGCACGGACTGCCGGACGAGGAGGTCGTCGGGCGTGCGCGCGAGCTGCGCAGCAGGCTCGTCGACCTCGCCGGGGCGCCCGTCGACATGGACGAGGAGCGCGAGGGCTACCGCTTCCGCGCCTGCTGGGAGAAGGGTGGCAGGCAGGTGAACCTCTACCTCCACGGCGGGCCGGTCCTCGACGGTGAGCTCACCGAGGCCCCGGTCGTCCAGCTCCACGTCGACCACCTGCTGCGCAGCCGCCGCGCCGACGAGGCGACCCGGGCCCCGCAGCCGCCGCGCCCGCCGCACGCTCGCTGACCTGGGCAGTGCATGACTATGTGGGGGAGTGGAATAGTATTCCCCCATGTCGTCGTCCGTTCCCGTGCCCGCCGACCACGGAGTCGTCCGTGACGCCCGACGGCTGGTCGTCAAGGTCGGGTCGTCGTCGCTGACCGGTCCGCAGGGCGGGCTCGACGGCTTCCGCGTCCAGGCGGTCGCGACCACCCTGGCCCGGCGCGCCCTCGAGGGCACGCAGATCGTCCTGGTCTCCTCCGGCGCGATCGCGGCCGGCATGGGCCCGCTGGGCCTGGAGCGTCGCCCCAAGGACCTGGCGACCCAGCAGGCCGCCGCGAGCGCGGGCCAGGGGGTGCTCATGACGGCCTACACCACCGCGTTCACCATGCACGGGGTCAAGGTCGGCCAGGTGCTGCTCACCGCCGACGACATGCACCGGCGCAGCCACTACGTCAACGCCTCCCGCACCCTCGAGCGCCTGCTCGAGCTCGAGGTCGTGCCGGTCATCAACGAGAACGACGCGGTCGCCACCGACGAGATCCGCTTCGGTGACAACGACCGGCTCGCCGCGCTCGTGGCACACCTGGTCAGCGCCGACGCCCTGCTGCTGCTCTCCGACGTCGACGCGCTCTACGACGGCCACCCCAGCTCGCCGGGCGCGCGCCGGATCCCGCACGTCGCCTCGCCCGAGCAGATCGCGGCGGTGGACGTGTCGGTCAACGGCTCCCAGGTCGGGACCGGTGGCATGGCGACCAAGGTGGCCGCCGCCCAGATGGCGACCGACGAGGGCATCAACGTGCTGCTCACCAGCGCCGATCAGATGACCGCGGCGTTCGCCGGCGACGACGTCGGGACGCTCTTCACGCCCACCGGCCGGCGCAGCCCGGCCCGGCGACGCTGGCTGGCCCACGCCACCGCGGCGACCGGGCGGGTCGTCCTCGACGACGGCGCCGTGGAGGCGGTCGTGCGCCGCCGCACCTCGCTGCTGCCGGTCGGGATCACGGGGGTCGAGGGCCGGTTCACGGCCGGCGACACCGTCGACCTGTGCGACCGGGACGGCCAGGTCGTCGCCCGCGGCCTCGTGGGCTACGACGCGGAGGAGCTGCGCCCGCTCGTCGGTCGCCGGCTCGAGCGGGCCGGCCGCCTGCGGACCGGCGCGCCGGCCCCCCGCCCGGTGGTGCGCCGGGACGACCTGGTGGTGCTGACGCCCGGCACCTTCCCCATACCCTGACCCTGCCCGCCCGACCGGAGGACCAGCCCGCATGAGCGCCCAGACCGTCACCGAGATCCCCGCGGACGTCCGCGAGCACGTCCACGAGACCGCCCGCCGCGCGCGCGCCGCGGCCCGCCGGCTCGCGCTGCTCACGCGGGCGCAGAAGGACGCTGCGCTGCTCGCCCTGGCCGACGGGGTGGACGCGGCCGCCTCGGACGTCGTGGCCGCCAACCAGGAGGACCTGGCCCGCGGCCGCGACAAGGGGCTGCCGGCCAACCTGCTCGACCGCCTGACGCTCGACGAGGACCGGGTCCGCGCCGTGGCCGACGCGCTGCGCCAGGTCGCCGGGCTGCCCGACCCCGTCGGCGAGGTGGTGCGCGGCTCGACGCTGGCCAACGGCCTGCAGATCCGGCAGGTCCGGGTGCCGATGGGTGTGGTCGGGATGATCTACGAGGCACGACCCAACGTGACGGTCGACGCCGCCGGACTCGGGCTGAAGAGCGGCAACGCCGTCATCCTGCGCGGCGGGTCCGCGGCCGCTTCGACCAACGCCCGGCTCGTGGAGGTCATGCGTGCGGCGCTGGAGGAGCAGGGGATCAGCCCCGACGCGGTCAACCTGCTCACCGAGGGCGGGCACGACGCGGCCCGGGCGCTGATGACCGCCCGCGGCCTGGTCGACCTCGTCATACCTCGTGGCGGGGCCAGCCTCATCCAGACCGTGGTGACCGAGTCCACGGTGCCCGTCATCGAGACCGGCGTCGGCAACTGCCACGTCTACGTCGACGCCTCGGCCGACACCGGGATGGCCGTCGAGGTCGTCGTCAACTCCAAGACCCAGCGCAACTCGGTGTGCAACGCCGCCGAGTCGCTGCTCGTGCACCGGGAGGCCGCCGACCGCGTGCTGCCGGCGATCATGGCTCGCCTGGCCGCCGCGGGCGTCACCGTGCACGGTGACGGCCCGATGGAGGGGTATGCCGCCTCCGCAGGGGCCGCGCACGTCCCCGTCACCGACGAGGACGACGACACCGAGTTCCTCTCCGCGGACATCTCCGCGCGGGTCGTGGACAGCCTCGACGAGGCGATCGCGCACGTCCAGGAGCACACCAGCGGCCACACCGAGGCCATCGTCACCGCGGACCGCGCCGCGGCCCGGCGGTTCACCACCGAGGTGGACGCCGCGGCGGTGATGGTCAACGCCTCCACCCGCTTCACCGACGGCGGGGAGTTCGGCTTCGGCGCCGAGATCGGCATCTCCACGCAGAAGCTGCACGCCCGCGGGCCGATGGCCCTGCCGGAGCTGACCACGACCAAGTGGGTGGTGGAGGGCGACGGTCAGGTCCGCTGAGCTGCCTCGAAGATGAGGTGAGTCTGAGCAGCGGCGGGCCGTGGCCATGCGCTACACGGTCGGCGTCCGAGGCTCGGCTGGTCACTCGGCGTGCGAATGGTTCGTTCACCAT
>CAZONQ010000240.1:0-3489 GCA_964581125.1 uncultured Ornithinimicrobium sp. | reverse complement strand
ACGGCGGCATCGCCTTCGGCTGGGACCGGATCGTGGCGCTGCTGGCCGGCACCGACTCCATCCGGGACGTCATCGCCTTCCCCAAGTCCGGCGGCGGCTTCGACCCGCTGACCGAGGCGCCGGCACCGATCACCCCGGAGCAGCGCAAGGAGGCCGGCGTCGACGCGAGGCCGGCCGCGACCGCGCCCGCGCCGCAGGGCGCGGCGGAGGTCAGCCCGCGTCAGAGCTGAGCGCCGTCCGTCCCTCCCCGTGGGAGGCTGGCCCCATGACGACCACGTCCGCGCCGCGCGACGTGGTCGTCGTGGGTTCGGGGCCCAACGGGCTGGCCGCCGCGGTGACGCTGGCCCGCGCAGGGCTGCAGGTGACCGTGCTGGAGGGCCAGCCCACGCCGGGCGGGGGAGTGCGCACCCTGCCGCTGGTCACCGACCGGGTCGCCGCCGACGAGGGTCTGCTGCGGGACGTCTGCGCCGCCGTGCCGGCCGCGGCGCCCACGTCGCCGTTCTTCGCGGCCTTCGACCTGGCGGCACGCGGCGTCGACCTCGTCGTGCCCGAGGTGTCCTACGCGCAGCCGCTCGACGGCGGCCGGGCGGGCCTGGCCTGGCGGGACCTCGGGCGGACGGCCGAGGGGCTCGGGGCCGACGCCGACCGGTGGCGCCGGCTCCTCGGCCCCCTGGTCCGGCACCACCGCGACGTGGCGCTGCTCGCCCTCTCGGACAAGCGCTCGGTGCCCCTGCGTGCCGCGCTCGACGGGGCAGGTATGGCGTTCGCCGCCGCGGTCGGCGTGCTCGGCACCCGCGCGGGCGACCGCTGGTGGAGCACCGACGTCGCCGCCGCCCTGATCAACGGCGTCGCCGCGCACACCATCACCACGCTGCCGTCCCTCGCGGCCGCCGGGACGGCCGCCTACCTCGGCGCGCTGGCGCACTCCGCGGAGGGCTGGCCGCTGGTGCGGGGCGGCGTCGGCCAGGTCACCCGGGCGCTGGTCGAGGACCTGCTGGCCCACGGCGGCGACCTCGTCACCGACCACCCCGTGCGCGACCGGCGCGACCTGCCGCCGGCCCGGCACGTGCTGCTCGACACGCACGCCGCGGTCGCGGCCCGCCTGCTCACCGGTCGTGCCCGCCGCCGGCTGGAGGGGCTGCCCGTGGGGTCGGGCGTCTGCAAGCTGGACTACGTGCTCTCCGGGCCGGTCCCGTGGACGCACCCGGGCGTCGCCCGGGCCGGGACGGTCCACGTGGGCGGCACCGTGGCGCAGATGCGCGAGGCCGAGGCAGAGGTGGCCTCGGGCCGGCACGCCGCCCGGCCGACGATGCTCGTGAGCGACCCCGTCGTGCACGACCCGGCCCGCCTCGGTGCCGGCGGGCTGCGTCCGCTGTGGGCCTACGCGCACGTGCCCCGTGGGTCGGACCGCGACGTGCGGGCCGAGGCCGACGCGCAGCTGGAGCGCTTCGCCCCGGGCTTCCGGGACCTCGTCGTCGACTGCGCCGTCACGCCCGCGGCCCGGATGTCGACCCACAACGCCTCCCTCGTCGCCGGCGACATCTCCGGCGGCAGCGTCACGATGTGGCGCATGCTCGCGCGGCCGGGTCCCCGGCCGGACCCCTACGCGCTCGCCCCGGGCGTGTGGCTCTGCTCGTCGTCCGCCCCGCCGGGGCCGGGCGTGCACGGCATGAGCGGCCACCACTGCGCCCGGCGGGTCCTGGCCTCGCTCGGCCTGCCCCCGCCGTCGCTGGCGCCGGTGGGCTGACCGAGGCGCGCCCGCGGGCACGTCGCCGGACGTGCCGGGCCCGCGACGCCGGGACGGTCCGGCAGGGCCGGCAGGTACGCTGCGGGCGTGCCTGGCCAGGACCTCTTCAGCACGACGGACGACGCCCCGGGCGAGGGCGGCGCCGACCTGCGTCCGCCGCTGGCGGTGCGGATGCGTCCGCGCACCCTGGAGGAGGTGGCGGGGCAGGAGGACGTCCTGCGTCCCGGGTCCCCGATGCGGCGCCTCATCGAGGGTGCCGGGGGAGCGGCAGGCCCGCTGTCGGCGATCCTGTGGGGGCCGCCGGGCACCGGCAAGACCACGCTCGCGCACCTCGTGGCGACCGCTGCCGACCGCACGTTCGTCGAGCTGTCGGCGGTGACCGCCGGCGTCAAGGACGTGCGGGCGGTGATGGACCGCGCGGTGCAGGAGCGCTCGCTCCACGGGCGCCAGACCGTGCTCTTCCTCGACGAGATCCACCGCTTCACCAAGGCCCAGCAGGACGCGCTCCTGCCCGGCGTGGAGAACCGCGTCGTCATCCTCGTCGCGGCGACCACCGAGAACCCGTCGTTCTCGGTGATCGCCCCGCTGCTCTCCCGCTCGGTGCTGGTGCGGCTCGGTCCGCTCGACGACGACCAGGTCCGCGCGCTGGTGGGCCGGGCACTCGCCGACGAGCGCGGCCTGGACGGGGAGTTCACCCTGGCCGACGACGCCCTGGACCACCTGGTCCGGATGGCCGGCGGGGACGCCCGGCGGGCGCTGACCACCCTCGAGGCGGCGGCCGGCGTGGCGGCCGACGAGCGGCCGGCCGGCGCCGAGGGCCGGCAGGCCGCCATCACCCTGGAGACCGTCGAGCAGGCGATGGCGCACGCCGCCGTGCGCTACGACCGGGCCGGCGACCAGCACTACGACGTGGCCAGCGCGTTCATCAAGTCGATGCGCGGGTCGGACGTCGACGCGGCCCTGCACTACCTGGCCCGGCAGCTCGAGGCGGGCGAGGACCCGCGCTTCATCGCGCGCCGGATCGTCATCTCCGCCAGCGAGGACGTGGGCATGGCCGACCCCACCGCCCTGCAGACCGCGGTGGCGGCGATGCACGCCGTGGCGCAGATCGGCATGCCGGAGGCCCGGATCGTGCTCGCCCAGGCCGTCGTCCACAACGCGCTGGCCCCGAAGTCCAACGCCGCCTACGCGGCGGTCAACGCGGCGATCGCCGACGTGCGGGCCGGCCACGGGGGTCCGGTGCCCGCGCACCTGCGGGGCAGCGGCTACGCCGGGGCCGCCAGGCTCGGGCACGGGGAGGGCTACCGCTACAGCCACGACGAGCCGGCGGGCGTGGGGCCGCAGCAGTTCCTGCCCGACGACCTCCTCGAGGCTGATGCCGACTACTACCACCCGACCGGACGCGGCTGGGAGGAGCGGCTCGGCGCCCGGTGGGCCGAGCTGCGGCGGATCGTCCGCGGCGGCCGGCCCGACCCCGGGGGAGGCCGCAGCCCGGGCCGGTAGAGTGGGCAGGTCCGTCTGCACCAGGGTGAGGAGACCATGGAAACCGCCGAGATCCGCCGACGCTGGCTGTCGTTCTTCGAGAGCAAGGGCCACGCGGTCGTGCCGAGCGCACCCCTGGTCCACGACGACCCCAACCTGCTCTTCGTCAACGCCGGGATGGTGCCCTTCAAGCCCTACTTCCTGGGCCAGCAGACGCCGCCGTGGCCCCGCGCCACGAGCGTGCAGAAGTGCGTGCGCAC
>CAZONQ010000239.1:0-3503 GCA_964581125.1 uncultured Ornithinimicrobium sp. | reverse complement strand
CACCTCGCGGGTGTAGCTCAATGGTAGAGCCCCAGTCTTCCAAACTGGTGGTGCGGGTTCGATTCCCGTCACCCGCTCCAGGCACCTCCCCGGCGCCGCGTCCGCGCCTAGGATCGACCCATGACCTCCGACGACGACACCGTGGTCGTGACCGGGACGGGGCGGGCCTCCGCCGCCCCCGACGTCCTCGTCCTCGACCTCCGCCTCGAGGGACACGGCCCGACCGTGGGCGAGGCGCTCTCGGTCCTCTCCCGCGCCTCCCGCGCGGCCCACGACGCCCTCCCCGACCAGCGCCTGCGCACCCACGGGCTCGGCATCCACCCCCGCCACGACCGCCAGGGAGAGCGCGCCGGCCACACGGCATACCAGTCCCTCCAGGTGCGGACCGACGACCCGGAGGCCGCGGGCGCGCTGGTGCAGCGTCTCGGCGAGGCGGTGGGCGACGGGCTCGGCGTCGAGGGGCTGCGGCACGAGGTGGCCGACCCGTCCGGCCTGCAGCGGCAGGCGCGCGAGCGCGCGTTCGGCGATGCGGTCGAGCGGGCCGAGCAGTATGCCGAGCTCGCCGGCCGGGTGCTCCTGGGGGTGCGCTCGGTGCGCGAGCCGGCGGTCGGCGGACCGCGTCCCCTCGGCGACCAGACGGTGCGGGCGGCGATGGCGGCCGGGCCGGTCGTGGACCCCGCGGAGCACGAGGTGACGGCCGTCGTGGAGGTGACCTGGCAGCTCGAGGTGTGACGTCCGCATACCGGTCGACCGCTCGACACCACCCCCAGGGGTGTGGTGGTGTAGGTCGGGTACGGGTGCCGGACCGTCCGGTGCCACCCGACCGTCGGAAGGACTGACCGCATGGGTTTCCTCGACAAGGCCAAGGAGCAGCTCGACGGGCTGCGCGACAAGACCACGCTGGACGAGAAGGCGACCGAGGCCTGGGAGCAGCACGGTGACAAGGTCACCGACGCCGTGGACCAGCACGCCGACAAGATCGACCAGGGGGTCGACCGCGCCAGCGACTTCGTCAGCGAGAAGACCGGGGGCCGCTTCGACGAGCACGTCGACCAGGGCGCCGACCGTCTGCGTGACGGTCTCGACGGCCTGGACGGCAAGGACGACGACTTCGGCGCCGCAGGGGGCCAGGGCGAGAACGCCTGACCGCAGCGACGACAGAGGGGCCCGGGCGCTTCCGCCCGGGCCCCTCTGCGTGCCGTGGGTCAGCGCTCGGCGCCCACGTCCCCGAGCAGGACCCGGGCGTAGGCGCCGTGGACCGACTCCTCGTCGGAGGGCTGGTAGAGGCCCGCCCGGACGTCGCGGGAGAGCCGCTCGAGCTCGGAGCCGCGGTAGAAGTGGCGGCCGCCGGAGGCCCGCAGGCACTGGTCGACGGCGCTCAGGGCCGCCTCGGTGACACGTGACTTCACGCCGGAGAGCTGGGGATACCAGCGCGGGCCGTGGTCGGTCGCCCCGGGGCCGGGGCCCGCGCCGCCCGCGGCGGTGCCGACGAGGGCGTCGAGGTCGCCGGCCAGCTTCTCGATCTGCAGGACCGCCCCGTCCAGCCCGATGGCGGCGTCGGCGAGGCGCCAGCGGATGTCCGGGTCGTCCGCGTGGACGATGCCCCTGGTGCGGTTGACCCGTGCGACGGCCACGTCGCGGGCGACCGCCACCGCCCGCTCCCCGACGCCGCAGTAGACCGCGGCCAGGAGCAGCTCGAAGACGCCGAAGATGCCGAAGCGCAGCGGGTCCTGGGTGGGGCCGACCGGGGTGTGGTCGAGGACCGCGGCCGCGGGCAGGGGTGCTCCGCGGAGCAGCGTCGTGCACGACTGCGAGGCGCGCATGCCGTGGGTGTCCCAGTCGTCGAGGACCTCGACACCCTCGCCCCGCTGCAGGACGCCGAAGACGAGCCGGTCCTCTCCCCCGTCGTCCCCCGCGACCTTGGCGTGCACGACCAGCCGGGTCCAGGCCGGCGACATCGAGGTGAAGATCTTGGTGCCGGTCAGCGCGTAGCCGCCCGCGCCGTCGGGCTCGGCCTGCGTGAACGCGTCGAACATCATGACCTCGTTGCCGGCCTCGGAGATCCCGAAGGCGAAGAGCTCGCCGTCCGCGGCGGCCCGCAGGACGCCCTCGGCGCCGGCCAGGCCGCGGCGGGAGGCCACGAGCGCCGCTCCGGTGACGACGAGGTGCATGTTGACCCCGAGCGCCGCCGCGGGGTCGGCACCGGCGAGGCGCCGCTGCAGCCGGGTGACGTCGAGCACCGAGGCGCCCAGGCCGCCGAGCTCCTCGGGGACGAAGAGCCGCAGGTAGCCCCGCTCGCGCAGGTCGGCCAGGGTCTCGTCGAAGAAGCGGTTGTCGCGGTCGTAGCCGGCCGCCCGCTCCCGGAAGGTGTCGAGCAGGTCGTCGGGGAGCAGGCGCCGGGCCAGGTCGTCGTCGGTCGGGGACATGGGCACAGCGTAGGCACCGGCGGCCCGCCTCCGGCCCTGACCCCGGCCCCGGCCTCACAGTCCGAGCACGGCCCCCGCGATGAGGAAGTAGACGACCAGGCCGGTCGCGTCCACGAAGGTGGTGATGAAGGGGGCGCTCACCACGGCGGGGTCGACGCCGAGCCTGCGGGCGACGAGCGGGATGATGCCGCCGGCGGTCGCGGCGAGGGCGCAGACGACGACGAGCGAGAGGCTGATGACCAGCGCCACCCTGCTCTCGGTGAAGAACTCGGCCGGGAGGTAGGCGAACAGCGCCAGCGCGGCGCCCAGGGTCAGACCGGTCGCCAGCTCCTTGACCAGCACCCGGAGGACGTCGCCGGGCCGGACGTCGTCCACGGCGAGCGCGCGGATCATCGTGCTCGCCGCCTGCGCGCCCACGTTGCCTCCCGTGCCGATGAGCAGCGGGATGAAGAGCGCGAGGGAGACGACCTCCTGCAGCCGGCCCTCGAAGTGGTCGAGCACGTTGACGGTGAGCGTCGCCGCCACGATGAGGACGAGCAGCCAGGCGATGCGGCCGCGGGCCAGCGCGAGGAAGGAGGTCGTCAGGTAGGGCCGGCTCAGCCGCTCCATGCCGACCGCGCGGGCCTCGTCCTCGGCCTCCTCGATCTGCAGGACGCGCATGGCGTCGTCGACCGTGAACATCCCGACGAGCCGGTGGTCGTCGTCGAGCACGGGCACCGCGAGCGCACCGTGGTCGCGGACGACGCGGGCCCCGTCCTCCTGGTCGTCCGAGGCGTAGACCGAGATCGGCTCGTGCATGACCTCGCGCACGGGGGTCGCCGGGTCGGTCGCCAGGAGGCGGCGCAGCGACACGATGCCCACGACGCGCTGCTCCTCGTCGACGACCGGCACGACGTAGACGGTCTCGGCGTCCCCCCTGTCGGCCCGCACGACGCGCAGGGCGTCGCCGACGGTCGACTCCTGCGGCACGCTCACCAGACGGGGCGTGCTCCAGCGGCCGACGGTCTCGGGGGCGTGGGCCAGGACCGCCGTCGTGGCCGCCCACTCCTGCGGGTCGAGGGTGCGCAGCAGCCGCTC
>CAZONQ010000238.1:0-3508 GCA_964581125.1 uncultured Ornithinimicrobium sp. | reverse complement strand
TGCAGGGCAAGGTGATGACCGACGTGCAGCCGATGAAGATGGCCGCGGCCGAGGGGCTCTACGAGGACGTCCCCGAGGGCGAGGGCGCGCCCTTCTCGATCATCACCGTCGGCACCCTCGACGGCCGCGAGGAGGTCTGGGCGCTCACCGTGCCCAAGCTGCTGTCCTACCTGGCCACCGGGTCGATGGAGGGCGCGGTCGAGGGCATCGACCACATCCAGGAGCGCTACGAGCTCACCTACGCGGGGTCGGACCTGACCGAGGTCGAGGACTACCGGCCGGTCATCCCGGTCACCTACTGGAGCTTCCGCATCATGATCGGTCTCGGCGTCGTGGCCATGGCGGTGGCCGCGGGCGCCCTGTGGGTCCTGCGCGGCCGTGGCTCGGAGCACGAGGAGACGCGTATGGAGGGCAGCCGCCTGTGGGGGTGGGCCGCCGCCCTCGTGCTCTTCATGCCGCTGCTGGCCAACAGCTTCGGGTGGATCTTCACCGAGATGGGCCGCCAGCCGTGGCTCGTCATGGGGCTGATGACGACCCGGACCGGCGTCTCGCCCGGCACCACGACCGCCGAGGTCCTGACCTCGATGACGGTCTTCAGCCTCCTCTACGGCGCGCTGGCCGTCGTCGAGGTCGGGCTCACGCTGCGCTACGGGCGGGCGGGGGCCGAGCCGGTCGCGGAGGACGTCTCCTTCGACCCCGGCGACCGGACCGACGACGACGCCTTCGTCTTCACCTACTGACACCCACGGCATACCGGGAAGAGAGCTGACGAGTCATGGAACTCACCACGATCTGGTTCATCCTCATCGCCGTGCTGTGGACCGGCTACTTCGTCCTCGAGGGCTTCGACTTCGGCGTCGGCTCGCTGCTGCCGGTGCTCGGCCGGGACGAGGCGGGCGCGGGCGGCGCGGGCGGGACCGCGGCGACGGGCGAGACGCGGCGCCGGCAGATGCTCGGCGCGATCGGGCCCTTCTGGGACGGCAACGAGGTGTGGCTGCTCACCGCGGGCGGGGCGACCTTCGCGGCCTTCCCGCACTGGTACGCGACGCTCTTCTCCGGGTTCTACCTGCCGCTGCTGCTCATCCTCGTCGCGCTCATCTGCCGGGGCATCGGGCTGGAGTACCGCGGGAAGGTCGACTCGGCACGCTGGCGGGCGCGGATGGACCTGATGATCATCGGCGGCTCGGTGCTGCCGGCCTTCCTCTGGGGCGTGGCCTTCACCAACATCGTCCGGGGCGTGCCGATCGACGCGGAGATGGAGTACGTCGGCGGCTTCTGGAACCTGCTCGGGCCGGCCGCGCTGCTCGGCGGCCTGGTGACCCTGGCGCTCTTCCTCACCCACGGCGCGCTCTTCGTCGCGCTGAAGACCGACGGGCAGCTGCGGCACGACGCCCGCGCGCTCGGGCTGCGGCTCGGCGTGGTCGCCGCGGTGCTGGCCGTGGCGTGGCTGTCGGTCGTGCACGCCTCGACCGGCTCCCCGGCGTCGTGGCTGCTCGCGGGGCTCGCGGCCGTCGCGCTCGTCGCCGGGCTGGTCGCGGCCAGGGCCGGTCGTGAGGGCTGGGCCTTCGCCGGGACCTTCGTGTCGATCGGGCTGGCCACGGTGTCGCTCTTCGTCGCGCTCTTCCCCGACGTGATGCCCTCGACGCTCGACCCGGCCTGGTCGCTGACCGTCGAGAACGCCGCGTCCTCGCAGAAGACGCTCGGCATCATGACGGTCGTCGCCGTCGTCTTCACGCCGATCGTCCTGCTCTACCAGTCGTGGACCTACTGGACCTTCCGCCGGCGCATCTCCGGCCACCACATCCCGACCGACGTGCACCCCGCGGCCGCCACGGAGGAGACCGCGGCGGCGGGCCGAGGCGCCACGGTGGGCGGACGGCATACCTGACGATGAGGCCGTTCGACCCTGCGCTGCTGCGCACGCTCCCCGCGACCCGGGGCCCGGTGGCCCTGCTGTCGGGGGTGGGCGTGCTCAGCGGGGCCGTCGCGATCGCGCAGGCGGTGGTCCTCGCGGTCGCGGTCGGCCGGGTCGTCGGCGGCGGACCGCTGGTCGGGGTGCTCGGCTGGCTCGTGGCGCTGCTCGTGCTGCGCGGGCTGCTCGCCGGCTGCAGCGAGCTCGTCGCCCGGCGCGCCGGTCTGCGGGTCGCGGCCGTCGTCCGGCTGGCGGTGCTGCGGCACTGGCTGGGGCGGTCGGAGGAGGATCGGCCCGCGACCGACGTCGCCGTGACGCGCGCGACCGAGGGCGTCTCCGCGGTGGAGCCCTACGTGGCGCGCTACCTGCCGGCGCTGGTCACGGCGGCCGTCGTGCCGGTCCTGGCGGTCGGCGCGCTGCTCGTCGTGGACCCGTGGAGCGCGCTGATCGTCGTGCTCACGCTGCCGCTGCTGCCGGTCTTCGCAGCGCTCATCGGGCTGCACACCAGGGACGAGACCGAGCGGCGCTGGGCCGCGATGGACCGGCTGGCCGGGCACTTCCTCGACGTGGTGCGGGGGCTGCCGACGCTGGTGGCCTACGGGCGGGCGAGGCACCAGGTCGGGGTGGTGCGGGAGGTCGGGGAGCGGCACCGGGCCGCGACCGTGCGGACGCTGCGGACCGCGTTCCTGTCGACCGCGGCGCTGGAGCTGCTCGCGACGATCTCGGTCGCGATGGTCGCGGTGGCGGTGGGGCTGCGGCTGGCCTACGGGGCGATGGACCTCGAGGTGGGGCTGGTGGCGATCCTGCTCGCGCCGGAGGCCTACTGGCCGGTGCGGCGGGTGGGCGCGGAGTTCCACAACGCCGCCGACGGGGCGGCGGTGCTCGACGCGCTCAAGGACGAGGGGGTGCTGGGCGGCACGCGTGACGACGGGCGTGCGGACCACCCCGGGACGACGGCGCCACGGCCGGTGCCGGCGGAGCCTGCACGCGGGTCGTCACGGCGGGTCGGGCTGGGCGGCGTCAGCTATGCCCACCGCGGCCGCGAGCGCACGCTCGTCGGGGTCTCGCTGAGCACCCCGGCGGCCCCAGGCCTCACGGCGCTGACCGGGCCGTCCGGGGCCGGCAAGACGACGGTGCTGGAGCTGCTGGCCGGGCTGCGCCGGCCGGCGGCGGGCGTGGTCGAGGCGCCGCGCGCCCACCTGGCCGCGCAGCGGCCGGTCATCCTGCCCGGGACGGTCCGGGACAACCTCGCGCTCGTCGGCACGGACGACGAGGGCGCGATGGTGCGTGCGCTGGAGCGGGTCGGCCTGTGGCCGGCGCTGGACGCCCGTGAGGGCCTGGGCACGGTGCTCGGCGACGACGGCTTCGGGCTGTCGGCCGGGCAGCGGGCGCGGCTGGCGCTGGCGCGGGCGCTGCTCAGCGACGCCCCGCTGGTGCTGCTGGACGAGCCGACGGCCAACGTCGCAGCGGCCTCGGTGCCGCTGCTGCACGAGGTCATCGTCGACCTGGCCCGCGAGCGCCGCGTCGTCGTGGTCACGCACGACCCGTTCCTCGCCGCGCTCGCCGACGACCGGTGGGAGATGGCCGCACCCGACC
>CAZONQ010000237.1:0-3562 GCA_964581125.1 uncultured Ornithinimicrobium sp. | reverse complement strand
CGGTGACCGTCTGCAGCACCGGCTGCCGCTCGGACCACGCCTGCCGCAGCGCGCCGGCGAAGACGTCGGTCGGCTGTGCGCCGGAGATCCCGTAGCGCCCGTCGACGACGAAGAACGGCACGCCGCTCGCGCCGTAGGCGCGGGCCTGCTCGACGTCCGCGGCGACGGCTGCGTCATACCTGTCGCCGTCGAGCACCCGGGCGACCGCGTCGCCGTCCAGGCCGACGCCCTCGGCGATGTCCCGGAGCACGGCGCGGTCGCTGACGTCCCGGGCCTGCACGAAGTAGGCGTCGAGCAGGGCCTCCTTGAGCCGGCCCTGCAGCTGCGGGCCGCCGGTCTCGAGCGCGAGGTGGACGAGGCGGTGGGCGTCGCGGGTGTTGAGGTGCAGGGTCCGGTCGAGCCGGTAGTCGAGGCCCTCCTCGGCCGCGAGGGCGCTCACCCGCTCCTGCATCGCGGCGATCTGGTCGGGGCCGCCGCCGTACTTGCGCGCCAGGGCCGCCGACGCCGTCTCCACCGGTGGGACCGGCGCGCCAGGGTCGAGCTCGAAGCTGTGCCAGACCACCTCGACGTCGTCGCCGTGCTCGAAGCCGTCGATCGCGGCCTCGAGGCGGCGCTTGCCGACGTAGCACCAGGGGCAGGCGACGTCGGACCAGACGTCGACGCGCAGGGCAGCGGTGGGCGCGGAGGAGCCGGGCATGGCGGGGGAGGTCATGCCGGGGCAACGCTGCGTGACGTGTCAGCATTCCGGGTCCGCGCGCTCCGGCGGGCCGCCGCGCTGTGGGATGATGCGGGGGTGGCACGCGCAGACGGACGGCTCTCGCACGACCTCCTGCCCGGTGAGCGGCTGCCCCAGGACGCCTGCGGGGTGTTCGGGGTCTGGGCGCCCGGCGAGGAGGTCGCCAAGCTCACCTACTTCGGGCTCTACGCCCTGCAGCACCGCGGCCAGGAGGCGGCGGGCATCGCGACGAGCGACGGGCACCGGCTCGTCGTCTACAAGGACGTCGGCCTGGTCAGCCAGGTCTTCGACGAGGCCGCGCTGGCCTCGCTGCAGGGCCACCTGGCGGTCGGCCACTGCCGCTACTCGACCACCGGCCGCAACTCGTGGGAGAACGCCCAGCCGACCCTCGGCGGCACCGACGACCACACCGTCGCCCTCACCCACAACGGCAACCTCATCAACTCCGCCGACCTGCGCGACCGGCTCGTCGAGGCGCACGGCGGCGACCTCTCGGGCTCGCGCAGCGAGGTCGCGCGCGGCAACACGACCGACACCGCCCTGGTCACCGGCCTGCTGACCGCGGACGCCGACCTGCCCCTCGAGGAGTCGGCGATGCGCGTGCTGCCGCTGCTCAGGGGCGCCTTCAGCCTGGTCTTCTGCGACGAGACCACGCTGTATGCCGCCCGCGACCCCCAGGGGGTCCGCCCCCTGGTCCTCGGTCGCCTCGAGCGCGGGTGGGTGGTCGCCTCCGAGACCGCCGCCCTCGACATCGTCGGTGCCTCCGTCGTCCGCGAGGTCGAGCCGGGCGAGCTCATCGCGATCGACGAGAACGGCCTGCGCTCGCGGCGCTTTGCCGACCCGGTGCCCAAGCGGTGCGTCTTCGAGTGGGTCTACCTGGCCCGGCCGGACACGACGATCGCCGGCCGCGAGGTCTACGACGCGCGCGTCGAGATGGGGCGCCGGCTGGCCCGGGAGCACCCGGTCGAGGCGGACCTCGTCATGCCGACGCCGGAGTCGGGCACGCCGGCCGCGATCGGCTACGCCGAGGCGTCGGGCATCCCGTTCGGCCACGGGCTGGTCAAGAACGCCTACGTCGGGCGGACGTTCATCGCCCCCAGCCAGACGATCCGCCAGCTCGGCATCCGGCTCAAGCTCAACCCGCTGCGCGACGTCATCCGCGGCAAGCGGCTCGTCGTCGTCGACGACTCCATCGTGCGCGGCAACACCCAGCGCGCGCTGGTCCGGATGCTGCGCGAGGCCGGGGCGGCCGAGGTGCACGTGCGGATCTCCTCGCCGCCGGTGCGCTGGCCCTGCTTCTACGGCATCGACTTCGCCACCCGCGCCGAGCTCATCGCGACCGGCCTGGAGATCGACGCGATCCGCACCTCGATCGGCGCCGACTCGCTGGGCTACATCAGCGAGGAGAGCATGATCAAGGCGACCGAGCAGGACCGCAGCACCCTGTGCACCGCCTGCTTCTCCGGGGACTACCCGATCGAGCTGCCCGCCCAGGAGCGGCTCGGCAAGGACGTCCTGGAGCTGCAGTTCCCCGAGGCGGACGGCAGCCTCGACGTCGAGGGCGTGGCGACCGGCGCCTCCGCCGGGGCCGCCGACGCGGTCCGCCGGCCCTGACCACGGGCGCCGGTGCGCCGACGGGCCGCCCCCAGCCCACTGCATACCCGACCAGTCCCGACCACGGAGGCCACATGAGCGACCAGCCGATCACCTACGCCAGCGCGGGCGTCGACGTCCACGCCGGCGACCGGGCGGTGGAGCTGATGAAGGAGTCGGTGCGGCGGGCGACGCGGCCCGAGGTGCTCGGCGGGCTCGGCGGCTTCGCGGGGATGTTCGACGCGTCGGCGCTGCGCGGCATGCGCAGGCCGGTGCTCGCGAGCTCGACCGACGGGGTCGGCACCAAGGTCGCGATCGCGCAGGCCATGGACGTGCACGACACGATCGGGCAGGACCTGGTCGGCATGGTCGTCGACGACATCGTGGTGAGCGGGGCCGAGCCGCTGTTCATGACCGACTACATCGCGTGCGGCAAGGTGGTGCCCGAGCGGATCGCGGCGATCGTCTCCGGGATCGCGGGCGGCTGCGAGCTGGCGGGGGTGGCGCTCGTCGGCGGGGAGACCGCGGAGCACCCGGGGCTGCTGGGGCCGGACGACTACGACGTGGCCGGTGCCGCGACCGGTGTCGTCGAGCACGACGACGTTCTCGGCCCGCACCGGGTGCGGCGTGGCGACGTGGTGCTCGCGCTGCCCTCGTCGGGTCTGCACTCCAACGGCTACTCGCTCGTGCGCCGCGTCGTCGCCGCCGCCGGGTGGGGGTGGGACCGGCACGTCGACGAGCTGGGGCGGACGATCGGCGAGGAGTGCCTGGAGCCGACGCGGATCTACACGCGGCCGCTGCTGGAGCTGGCGCGTGCCGACGTCGGCCTGCACGCGCTGTCGCACGTGACGGGCGGTGGGCTCGCGGCCAACCTGGCGCGGGTGCTGCCGGCAGGAGAGCTGGCCACCGTCGAGCGTGTGTGGACGCCCCCGGCGATCTTCTCGCTCGTCCAGGAGCTCGGGCAGGTGCCGCTGGCCGACCTGGAGCAGACCCTCAACATGGGCGTCGGCTTCGTCGCGGTCGTCGCGCCGGAGGGCGTGGGGCGCGCCAAGGAGATCCTGGCCGGCCACGGCCTTGCGGCGTGGGAGGTCGGCGCCGTCGCCGACCCGGCCACCGCGGACCGCTACGGTGAGCCGGTCGTGCAGGGTGCCAAGGGCGTCGACGGCGGTGCGGTGCAGCTCGTGGGGGACTACCCCGCCTGACGACCGGGCGCGCGCTCTGCACGTCCGCTTC
>CAZONQ010000236.1:1918-3562 GCA_964581125.1 uncultured Ornithinimicrobium sp. | reverse complement strand
TGGCGTTGTGGGTGTTGAAGCAGTACCACGGCTCGCCCTTGGCGCACGCCCGGCAGTGCCCGCAGACGGCACGCCAGTTGAGGATGACGAAGTCACCGGGCTCGACGTCGGTGACGCCCTCGCCCACGGCCTCGACGACGCCGGCGGCCTCGTGGCCCAGCAGGAACGGGAACTCGTCGTTGATGCCACCCTGGCGGTAGTGCAGGTCGGTGTGACAGACGCCGCACGCCTCGACCCGGACCACCGCCTCGCCCGGTCCGGGGTCCGGCACGACGATGTCGACGACCTCGACGTCGGCGTCCTTGCTGCGGGCGATGACGCCCTTGACGGTCTGCGGCATGGTGACCTCCTGGCCGTGGGGTGGCGATGCGCTGGCTCGCAGTGCTTGGCCACACCGTAGCCCGAGAGGCGGGGCGCCCGGTGGAGGGTCCTGCGGGCGGCGACGTCGACCGGGTGTGGGCGGCCGGGCGTGGGAACGGCTCTCCTCGCGCACCGTTGTGCGCGAACGGTGTGTCACATCCGTCACCGTGACGACGCATGTGACACACCGTTCCTGCACAGGCGTGCTCGTCCACACCGTCGCGCCGCCCGTGCCGCCCGTCCACAGGATGCGGTCACCGCCTGGCTCGGCCGTCGGCCACGACGCACCCTCGGGTCATGAGCGGACGACCTGCCTTCCCGGAGCACCCCGGCCAACGGGGTCTGGCCACATACCGCCAGCTGCGCGAGGCCGGATGGACCGAGGCGCAGATCCGGCACGCCCGGACGACGAACTGGCAGCGTCCCTTTCCCTCGGTGGTCGCTCCCCACCGCGGTCCCCTGGACGAGGCGACCTGGCTCGCCGGAGCCGCGCTCTGGGCGGGACCCCGGGCCGTGCTCACCGGCACGAGGGCGCTGCGCGAACTCGGCCTGCTCCGCGACGGCCGGCGCCGCGCGACCTTCCTCGTCCCGGCCACCGCGCGGGCCCGCAGCACGGGGACCGTGAGGACGATCAGGACCACCAGGACGGTCCCGCTCGCCCGCAGGTCCTCGACCCTCAGGATCGCGTCGGCGCCACGGGCCCTCGTCGACGCAGCCGTGCACGAACGGGTCGGGGCCAAGGACCTCGAGGCGCTGGCGATCCGCGTGCTCCAGCGCGGGCTCGGCACGCCCGACGACCTGGAGCACGAGCTGTGGCAGCACCCGCAGACCGCCGTCAGCGCCGTCCGCAAGGGGCTCGAGGCGTTCGTCGGAGGGGCCTGGTCGCGACCGGAGGGCGTGCTCAGGACCGTTGTGGACGGCGACCCCCGGATGCCGGAGCTGCTCACCAACGTGAGGCTGGAGACGGTGCCGGAAGGTGTCTACGTGGGCTGCCCGGACGGCTACCTCCCCGACGTCGGCGTGGCGATCCAGGTGCACTCGCGCCAGCACCACCAGGGCGTCGACGACCAGGGAGGCGACCGTTGGGCTGACACCGTCGAGAAGGACTCCGACTTCGTCGCCGTCGGCGTCAGGGTGGTCGGTGTCACCCCGTGGACCCTCTACGCCCAGCCGCGCCGGTTCCTGGACAAGCTCCACAAGGTCGTCGCCCTCGGACCGCCTTCACCCTTCCCGGCCGTCCGCGTCGTGCCGGTGCCCGCGCCGCCGGACGGAGCGACCTGACCC
>CAZONQ010000236.1:0-1818 GCA_964581125.1 uncultured Ornithinimicrobium sp. | reverse complement strand
CCTCGCACGCTGGTGCCGAAACGGTGTGTCACATCCGTCACCGTGACGACCGATGTGACACACCGTTCCTGCACAAGGGTGGGCAGTGCGCGGGCCGAGGGCGCCGCGACGGCCGGAGACGTGCGTGACGGCGACGTGCGAGCCAGGACGCGTGCGCAGCAGGGACGTGCGTGGCAGCGGGCCAGGGGCTGGCGGTCGGGGGTTGGCGGTGCGAGCGGTCAGGAGGGGAGCACGAGCGCCGTCGCGATGCCGACCAGCCCCTCGCCACGTCCCACGAAGCCGAGCGCGTCCGTCGTCGCGGCGCTCACGGACACCGGTGCTCCTCCGAGCGCGGCCGACATCGCGGCCTCCATCTCGGCGCGGCGCGGTCCGACCCTGGGGCGGGGAGCCACGACCTGCACGGCGACGTTGCCGATCCGCCAGCGGTCCGCCTCGAGCAGAGCTCGGACGTGCTCCAGCAGCTGCGCTCCCGAGGCACCGGCCAGCTCCGGGCGGTCCGTGCCGAAGACCGCTCCGAGATCGCCCAGCCCCGCCGCGGACAGCAGCGCGTTGCACGCCGCATGCGCCGCGACGTCGCCGTCCGAGTGGCCCGCGACCCCCCGCTCCCCCGGCCACTCGACGCAGCCGAGCCACAGCGGCCGGTCGTCCCCCTCGGGGGCCCAGGCGTGGACGTCGGTCCCGACCCCCGTCCGGGGCAGGGGGTATGCCGTGCTGCCGCCGCCCGTCATCCGTCCACCTCCCCCTCGCCGAGCCCCTCCACCAGCGCGACGATCCGGTCGACGACCTCGGCCGTCGTCAGGGCCGTGGTGTCGAGCGTGATGTCCGCCCCGGCCCACGGCTCGAACTCCCTGCCCAGCACGTCGGACCACGACGGGAGCCGGTGACCCTGGATGTCCGCGGTGCGATCCTCGACCCGCCGACGGTGCTCGTCGGCGTCCCCGGCCTGCAGGAGGACCCGGACCGTGCCGGCCCCCGCGGCGCTGCCCACCTCGTCCCAGGTCTCCCGGACGAGGGCGATGCCGTTGACCATGTCGGCCACCACCGGCAGGCCGAGCTCGAGCTGGTCGCGCGCGACGGCGTAGGTCGCGGTGTAGCCGTGCGGTCCCAGCTGCCCCTCGGCCAGACCGCCCCGGACCAGTCCCTGCTCGACCGTGTCGACGCGCAGGTGCACGGCGCGCAGTCGGCGGCACAGGGCACGGGCGACCGTGGTCTTGCCGACGCCGGGCAGGCCGGAGAGGACGACGAGGACCGGACGTGCCCCGCCCGCCTCCTGGCCCAGCCAGCCGGCCGCGACCTCCAGGTCGTGCGGGGTGGTGATCTTCAGGGCCCGCGGAGAACCCTCGACCACCGTCACCCGTCCTCCGTGCGCCTCGACCAGGCCGCAGTCGTCGGTGACCGGGGCGGATGCGGGCGCGACCGCGGACGCGGGCGCGGCGTGCGCGCGCTCGAGGGTCTCGCGCAGGAAGCCCTGCGGGGTCTGCACGGCCCGCAGGGTCGACCGGTCCAGGGTGGCGACGACGTGCTCGGTGCCCCGGCCGTCGGCGGCCACCTGCTTGACGGTGTCCGTCACCGGGAGGGCGGGCGTGACGGCGGCATGGCCCGCATGGACGGCGTGGACGACGCGGTCGAAGACCTCGACCGGGGTGAGTGCGCGCGCCGCGTCGTGCACGAGCACGACGCCAACCTCGGCCGGCAGGGCGGCCAGGCCCAGGGCTACCGAGTCGGAGCGCTCGGCCCCGCCGGCGACCACGGACACCTCGGGACCGTGCAGAGCGTGCGCCCGGTCGGGGTCGGGGCCGTGCAGAGCGTGCGCCCGGT
>CAZONQ010000235.1:0-3631 GCA_964581125.1 uncultured Ornithinimicrobium sp. | reverse complement strand
GGGTAGAGGAAGAGCACCTCGACGTCGAAGACGATGAACAGCATCGCGGTCAGGTAGTACTTGACCGGCACCCGGCCGCCCTCGTGCGCCTGCGGGGTCGGCTGGATGCCGCACTCGTAGGCCTCGGCCTTGGCACGGTTGTACTGCTGGCGCCCCAGGAGGCCGCCGCCGAAGACGGAGCCGAACGCGAACAGGACGCCGAAGGCAAGGAAGAAGAGGACCGGCAGATAGGGGTGGTAGTCCATCAGAGCCAGGACTCCTTTCGAGAGGTGCTCGGCGCCGGGCGCACGGGGTCGGTGGTCGGACTCGGGGCCAGCCTAGTCGGGACGAGGGCGATCATGCCGCAGGAGTCATCTTGCTCAGCGCGTTGATCACGCGGTCGTCCAGGCCGCCCCCGCGCTCCTGGGGCAGGTTGGCCATGACCTTGAGCACGAGGCGCATGAGCGCCTTGCGCGGCAGGCCGTACTTGACGGCGAGCCGCATGACCTCCGGCTTGCCGATGAGCGTGGCGAAGTGACGGCCCAGCGTGTAGTAGCCGCCGAGCGAGTCCTTCATCGCCGCCGGGTAGGACCGCAGCACGGCCTCCCGCTCCCCCGGCGTCGGGCGCGCGAGCGCGGAGGCGATGATCTCCGCGGCGCGGCGGCCCGCCTCCATCCCCTCGGCGATGCCCTCGCCGTTGAAGGGGTTGACCATGCCGCCGGAGTCGCCGACGAGCAGCAGCCCGCGGTCGTAGAGCGGCTGGCGGTTGAAGCACATCGGCAGCGCGGCGCCGCGGACCGGGCCGACCTGGGTCTCCTCCCCCATCCCCCACTCCTCGGGCATCCCGGCCACCCAGCGACGGAGCACGTCGCGGTAGTCGAAGGTGCCGAACGCCGCGGAGGTGTCGAGGATGCCCAGGCCGACGTTGGCGGTGCCGTCGCCGAGCGGGAAGAGCCAGCCGTAGCCGGGCATGAGGATGTCGTCGTCGCCGGGCTTGTCGCCGGGCGTCCACAGCTCCAGCCAGGACTCGATATAGTCGTCGTCGTGGCGGGGCGTGCGGTAGTAGGTGCGCACCGCCACGCCCATCGGGCGGTCGTCGCGCTTGGGCCGGTCCATGGCGAGCGAGAGCCGGCTGGAGTTGCCGTCCGCGGCGACCACGACCGGGGCGCGGAACTCGCGGGTCTCCCGGGTCGAGCGGCCGTCCGGGCCGACGACCTTGGCGGTCACGCCGACGATGTGGCCGCGGTCGTCGAGGACGGGGCCCTGGACGTTCATGCCCTCGTGCAACCGGGCGCCGCGGGACGCGGCGTGCCGGGCGAGGATCTCGTCGAGGTCCATGCGGCTGCGGACGAGGCCGTAGGCGGGGAAGGTCTCGCTGCCCGGCCAGTCCAGCTCCATGCGGACGCCGCCGCCGAGGATGCGCAGGCCCTTGGTGCGGTGCCAGCCGTCCTCCTCGCGGATGGGGACGCCGAGCATGATGAGCTCGCGCACCGCACGGGGGGTGAGCCCGTCGCCGCAGACCTTGTCGCGGGGGAAGGTGGCCTTCTCGAGCAGGAGCACGTCCAGCCCGTGCCCGGCGAGGTAGGCGGCCGTGGCGGAGCCCCCCGGGCCCGCTCCGACGACGATCACGTCGGCCGTCTCGACCTGTCCACTCACGGTGTCTGCGCCTCGCTTGTGCCAACCTTCACGAACTCGGGTCAGTCTAGGACTCGGCTCGCCCGTCCCGCGCTCAGGTGGTCCTTCGTCGAATTAGGACATAAGGCCTTGCCGAATGTTGCTCGGCGCCTCACCGGCTGAGGACGTCCGCGAGCGTCGCGGGGCGCCCCAGCCGCCCCTCGAGCTCGGCGCACTGGGCCAGGAAGAGCTCGGCGCAGGCCAGCGCGTCGGTGAGGGCGGAGTGCGGGCGGTAGCGCGGCAGCCGGTGCCGCCGCCGGCAGGCGTCGAGGCGCAGCGCGCCGTCCGGCAGGTGCTGCCGCCGCGTGCGCAGCAGCCGCCGCTCCAGCTCGAGGGTGTCGACCACCTCCAGCCGCACGCCGGCGCCGTAGGCGCGTCGGCAGGCGGCGTCGAGGAAGCCGGTCTCCACCCGGGCCAGGTGCGCGAGCAGCACGCGCCGCGGCGGTCCGGTGAGGGTATGGAGAAGCTCGGGGAGCACCTGCTCCACCGGGGGCGCGTCGGCCAGCTCGTCGTCGGTCAGGCCGTGGACCACCGCCGACTCCCCCACGCCGCCGGCCGGCCGCACGCGCCGGTGGGCCGCACCGGCGAGCAGGACCTCGCCGCCGAGCACCGGGACGGACCCGACCGAGAGCACCTCGTGACGACGCGCGTCGAGGCCGGTCGTCTCCAGGTCGACGGCGAGGAGCTGCACCTGCGCGAGCGGCGTGTCGCGCGGGTAGGCGCCGGCCGCCGCCAGCTCGGCCAGGGGCCCGGGCGGCGCAGGTCGGCGCCGCAGGTCGCGCAGCCGCACGTCAGGGCACCTGCGGAAGGCGCGTGGACAGCCCGTGCTGGGCGGTCCGGACGATCTGGAAGGCGTCGCGCAGGTGCCGCCGATCGAGGCTGCCCAGCCGGGCGGGGTCGATGTGGTTGTCCGGGCGCAGACCCTGGCGCAGCTGCCGGGCCTGGTGGCGCAGGCGCACGTACGACATGAGCTCGAGGGCGTCCTGCAGGTCCTGCGTCGACTCGTCGGAGAGCAGCCCGCGGGCGCGGGCGGCGGCCAGCCGCTCGGTCGTGCTCAGCGCGAGCGACCCGGCCCGCAGGGCGTGCACCCGCGCCAGCTGCACGACCGCGCCGATCCCGTGCTTGATGTCGAGGGTGTCGCGGTGCTCCCCGGCGTCCTCGAGCACGAAGCTGCGGAAGAAGCCGATCGGCGGGCGCAACCTGGCGGCGTGCCCGGCGAGGTAGGCCAGGAGGAGGTCCGAGCGCGCGCCGAGCGCGACCACCTCGGCGCGCAGCCGGTCCACGAGCGCGGTGTCGCCGTGCACGGGGCGCATGTCGTAGAAGATCGACGCCCTCAGCACAGCCTCGGGCTCCGGCTCGCGGGACCAGCTGCGGAAGCGGGCCCGCCAGCGCCGCACGGTCAGCCGGCACTCCGGGTTGGTGGCCATGACGTCGCCCGGGCACCGCTCCCAGCCGGCCGCCTCCAGACCCGCGACGACGCGCTCGGCGAGCGCCGCCCACCACGGGTCCTCCGGGTCGGCCTCGTCGGCGAGCACGAGGGCGTTGTCCTGGTCGCCGCTGAGCGTCTGCTCCTCGCGGGCCGCGGACCCGAGCGCCACCCAGACGTAGGGGGCGGGCGGAGGACCGAGCTCGTCCTCCGCGAGCTGGATGAGCCGCACGGTGACGGCGTCGACGAGCGCCGCGGTGACCCGGCCGACGTCGACGGCCGTCGCGTCCTCGGTGACGAGCTGGTCGACGACCCGGGCGATGCGCGAGGCGAGGCGGACGACCCCGGCGACGTCGGTCTGGCGGGCGAGGTCGGTGACCAGGTAGACCGGGCTGGAGCGCTCCAGCCGGACGAGGTCGGTGATGGTGACCAGGCCGTCGACGCGCCCCTGCTCGTCGAGCACCGGCAGGTGGTGGATGTTGCGCCCGGTCATCTCGAGCATGACCTCGAGCGCGAGCGCGCCGGACCGGACGGTGACCGGGTCCGGCGTCA
>CAZONQ010000234.1:0-3636 GCA_964581125.1 uncultured Ornithinimicrobium sp. | reverse complement strand
GGGACGTCCCAGACGCGCTCCCGTCGGGAGGGGCCCGGGTCAGCCGCCGGTCAGGGCGTTGGACGTGCCGTAGCGCTCGACGTAGCCGGACAGGTCGCCCCGCCGCAGGCCCTCGGCCAGCTCTGCGGTGCGGCCGGCGTCGAGCACGTCGATCGACGCGCCTCCCTCGCTCCAGCCGAAGCGGGAGACCGGCACCATGAGCGAGGTGACGTCGTCCGGGCCCAGGCCCGCCCCGACGTCCACCATCGTCGCCAGCTGGCCCGGCGCGAGGTCGCCCTCGAGCTTGACGTTCTGGTAGAGCATCGGCAGCAGCTCGAGGAGCTTCTCGGGGTTCTTCTCCTTGATCTCGACCAGCCGCTCCATCATCCCGACGAGGGCCGCCCGGTGCCGCTCCGTGCGGTCGAGGTCGCCCAGGGGCAGGGTCTTGCGCTCGCGCACGTAGATGAGCCCGTCGGTGTTCTCCAGGTGGATGCGACCCTCCTCGAAGACCACCTGCCGGCCCGTCGAGCCCACCGTGACCGTCGTCGCGTGCTGGTTGTCGACCCAGAAGCCGTCCATCCAGCGGGTCAGCGCGATGAACATCTCGAAGTTGGTCTGGGCCACGAGGTCGATCTCCAGCCCGCCGAGGAGGTCGGAGACCGTCTCCTCCAGCAGCGGGATGCCGCCGCGCTCGTAGGCGGCGTTGACCTTGTCCTTGCCGTAGCCGGGGATGGCGACGTAGGAGTCGCGCGGGACCGAGACCAGGTTGAGGTGGTCGTGGTCCTCGGTGAGCTGGGCGACGACGATGACGTCGGACCGGCCGCCGAGGTCGCCGTCACGCGAGTCGGTGCCGATGATCAGCGCCGTGAGCACGCCGTCGGGCAGCGGCGTGCCCGCCGCCTCCTCCGTGGGCTCCTCGGACGTCTCCGCCGGCGGGGCGGTCGCGGTCTGCCGGTCGTCGTCCTCCTCCGGCGCGGGCGCGGCGCTCGTGGGTGCGCCGTCGCCCGTCGCGGCTGCCCGCCCGCTCGTCGCGGCCGCACCCTCGGCGGCCGTGGACGACGAGGGAGCGGGGTCGGCAGAGCCACCGCTGCAGGCGGTCAGCAGGCCCAGGCAGAGGGCCAGCAGGAGGGCGAGGAGACGTGGTGCGGCGGTCATCGGTCCTGTTCGGTGAGGGTGGGCCGGCGGCGGACGCCGAGGGTCAGTGGTCGGAGTGCCCCGTGGCGTGGTCGTCGTGACCGTCGGAGCCGCCGGGCGCGGGCGCCGTGGCCGGCGCGGAGTCCTCCGAGGAGTCCCCGGCGGCGCCCTCCCCGAGCCAGGCCGAGACGTCCTCCCGGGTCGTCGAGCCCCGCTCGAGGAGCATGTCGTGCATGAGCGCGATCTCGCCCGACTGGGCGGTGACCATGCGCCGCGCGGCGGCGAGCACGTCCGGGTCCTGGGCGAGGTCGAGCGCGGCCTCGGCCATCTCCACGCCGGCGATGTGGTGGGTGGTCATGAGCTGGAGGAAGAGGATCTCGGCCTCCTCGCCGGAGGCGTCGCTGAGCTCCTGGATCTCCGTCGGCGAGGCCATGCCCGGCATCGCCACCCCGGCGGGCAGGTCCATGTCCGCGTGTCCCATCCAGGCCATCCGCTCCTCGCCGCGGGCACGGGGCAGGCCCCACTCGTCGAGCCAGGCGGCCATGACGCCCCGCTCGAAGTCCTGGTTGGTGGCGATGTCGGCGGCCAGGCGCCGCACCGCCTCGTCGTCGGTGCGCTGCATCACCAGCTGCGACATCTGCACCGCCTGCGCGTGGTGCTCGCTCATGTCCCGGGCGAAGCCGGCGTCGGCGCTCGAGTCGCCCGGGTGGTGCGGCCCGAAGGCCAGCCAGCCCAGCAGCACGCCGAGGCAGAGCGCGACGATCGTCACGGCCGCGAGCGCGGGCGCGCCGAAGGTGCGCCACCGCTCCCGGGCGCCGCCCGACGGCTCGGTCACGACCCGGCCACCAGGCCCACGTCGGTGCCGCCGGTGCACGCCGCGCCCGGCTCGGGCGTCTGCGGTCCCTGCTTGTACTCCCGGATGAACGCCTTGAGCGTCTTCTCGTCGGCCGTGTCCAGGCTCAGCTGGTGGTCCCAGGCGGTGGCCATGACCGGCGACTCCTGGTCCTCGACGGGGGAGACGAGCATGTAGTCCTCGTCGCCCAGCTCCTCGAGGACCGCGACCTGGTCGGCCGGCAGGTCGGGCCGGTAGCTCAGCCACACGGCGCCGTGCTCCAGGGAGTGCACGGCGTGCTCGGTGACGACGGGCTCGGAGTAGACGCCGCAGTTCCACCACGCCGGGTGGTGCGGGCCGCCGGCGGGCACCGGCGAGTCGTAGTCGATCGGCCCGGTCAGGTGGTCGCCGCCGGCGTTCTCGAAGGTCTTCACCGCCGACAGGTCGGCCGTCGCCGGGCTCTCCCGGATGATCACCGTGGTGACGAGCCCGACGATGAGCGCGAGCACGAGCGCGGCTGAGCCCCAGATGAGCGCGCCGCGGCGGCGCTCCGCGGCGCGCCCGGCCTTCTGGATCTTGGCGGCCTTGGCGGCGCGGTCGGACGTGGTGCGGTCGGGTCGGGGCACGGTGGCTGCTCCTGGTCGAGGGACACGCGGCGGCGCCGGGACCGTCCCCGGCCCCGACGAGGGTTCGGGGCAAGGGTATGTCGTGCGCCTGAGCGTCCGCTGCACCCCCGTCTGGGAGAATCCCCGGGTGACCTCCGCGAGCCAGCACGACCTCCTCCGCCTGCGCGCCCGGCCCGGGCGGACGACGCGGCGCCTCTGCGGGGCGAGCCTCGTCGCGCAGGCGCTGAGCGTCTTCCTCGGGTCGCTCGTCGCCTGGCGGCTGGACCGCACCCTGCACGGCGGCACCGGCACCGCCCTGCTGTGGAGCGGCGTCGCGCTCGCCGTGCTCTGCCTCGTCGCGGTCGGCGCGCTCCGCTCGCGCGCCGGCATCTGGCTGGGCTGGGTCTGCCAGGTGCTCACGCTGGCCAGCGCGCTGCTCCTGCCGGCGATGCTGGTCGTCGGGCTCCTCTTCCTCGCCCTGTGGTGGGTGTGCCTCACCAACGGGCTGCGCATCGACGCCGACAAGGCCCGCGCCGCCGCCGGCACCGGCTGACCCGACCGCGCGCGGCCCGGACGGGACCGACCGGCCGGCGCACCCCATACCCCCGCACCCCCGCACACCCTGCCGACAAGGAGCACCCGCGCCCGTGGACTTCCTCACCGCCGCCATCCTGGGCCTCGTCCAGGGGCTCACCGAGTTCCTGCCCATCTCCTCCAGCGCCCACATCTCGATCGTCGGGCGCCTCCTGGGGCAGGAGGACCCCGGCGCGGCGTTCACCGCGATCAGCCAGCTCGGGACCGAGGCGGCGGTGCTCCTCTACTTCTGGCGCGACATCGTGCGGATCGTCACCGCGTGGTGCCGCTCGCTCGCCGGGCGCGTGCCGCGCGACCACCCCGACGCGCTCCTGGGCTGGTGGGTCATCATCGGCACCGTCCCGATCGGCGTGCTGGGGCTGCTGCTGCAGGACTGGATCGAGACCGACCTGCGCAGCCTGTGGCTCACCGCGACGATGCTGCTCGTCTTCGCGCTGGTCATCATGGCCGCCGAGCGGGTCGGCAGGCAGCGGCGCGAGCTGTCCGAGCTGA
>CAZONQ010000233.1:0-3664 GCA_964581125.1 uncultured Ornithinimicrobium sp. | reverse complement strand
GCCTCCTCCACCGCGCGCATGAGGCGGCGGTAGACGTGGACGACCTCGCCGCGCAGGTAGATGAAGGCGTGGTTGCAGCCGATCGCGTAGCTGGTGATGACCATGCCCTCGATGAGGAACTGGGGCGCGGCCAGCAGCAGCGGGATGTCCTTGCACGTGCCGGGCTCGGACTCGTCGGCGTTGACCACGAGGTAGCGGGGTCCGCCGTCCGGGGGCGGGAGGAAGCCCCACTTCATCCCGGTCGGGAAGCCGGCGCCGCCACGACCACGGAGACCGGAGTCCTTGGTCGCCTGGACCAGCTCCTCGGGCGAGGACCTCAGGGCGGTGCGCAGGGCACGGTAGCCGTCGTTGGCCTCGTAGGTCTCCAGGGTCCAGGACTGGGGGTCGTCCCAGAACTTGGTCAGGATGGGGCTCAGCTGCGTGCTCACCGTCCGTCCTCCTTGGTCTCGGGCAGCGCGTCCTTGTCCGCGTCGGCCGGCGCCTCGCCGGGAGCGGTCCAGCCCTTCTCGCGGGCGAGCCTGGTGCCCTCGACGGAGGCGGGACCGGCGCCCACGCCCTCGTCGGCCAGTCCGTCGGGGAAGCCGGCGAGCACCCGGGAGACCTCCTTGAACGAGCGCACGTGGGAGGGGCCGCGGGTGGGGGTGACCTGCTCGCCGGCGCGCAGCCGGTCGACGAGCTCCTTGCTGGACTCGGGGGTCTGGTTGTCGAAGAACTCCCAGTTGACCATCACCACGGGGGCGAAGTCGCAGGCGGCGTTGCACTCCAGCCGCTCCAGCGTGATCCTGCCGTCCTCGGTGGTCTCGTCGTGGCCGACGCCGAGGTGCTCGCTGAGCTCGTCGAAGATCTGGTCGCCGCCCATGATCGCGCACAGGGTGTTGGTGCAGACGCCGACGTTGTACTCGCCGTTGGGGTGACGCTTGTACTGGGTGTAGAAGGTGGCCACACCGCTGACCTCGGCGGTGGTCAGGTCGAGCAGCTCCGCGCAGAGGTGGACGCCGCGGCCGGTGACGTAGCCGTCGACCGACTGGATCAGGTGCAGCATCGGGAGCAGCGCCGAGCGCTTCTGCGGGTAGCGCGCGATGATCTCCTCGGCGTCGGCGCGCAGCTGCGCCAGCACGTCCTCGGCGTAGGGCTCCTCGGACGCGTGCAGCGGCGTGAGGTAGCGCAGCGGCGGCTCGGCGAACATCGCCTCCGCGCGCCGGGCGCGCTCCTGCTCGTGGCGCACGGGCGTCGTGCCGTCGCCGGTCGTGGTGGCGACCACGTCCTGCTGGTCCTGGTCTGCTGAGCTCATCGGTCCACGCCTCCCATCACGGGGTCGATCGAGGCGACGGCGACGATGACGTCGGCGACGAGGCCGCCCTCCGCCAGCACCGAGGCCGCCTGCAGGTTGTGGAAGCTCGGGTCCCGGAAGTGGGCCCGGTAGGGACGGGTGCCGCCGTCGGAGACGACGTGGCAGCCGAGCTCGCCCTTGGGCGACTCGATCGCGGCGTAGGCCTGCCCCGGCGGGACGCGGAACCCCTCGGTGACGATCTTGAAGTGGTGGATCAGGCCCTCCATGGACTCCGCCATGATCTCGCGGATGTGGTCCAGGGAGTTGCCCTGCCCGTCGGCGCCCACGGACAGCTGGGCGGGCCAGGCGATCTTGCGGTCGGCCACCATGACCGGCTCGCCCTGGCTGGCGCGCAGCCGCTCGATGGCCTGCTCGGCGATGCGCAGCGACTGCCACATCTCGTCGAAGCGGATGACGACGCGGCCGTAGGAGTCGGAGTCGCGGCGGGTCACCACGTCGAACTCGTAGGTCTCGTAGCCGCAGTAGGGGTCGGACTTGCGCAGGTCGTGAGGCAGCCCGGTGGAGCGCAGGATCGGCCCCGTGACGCCCAGGGCCATGCAGCCGGCCAGCGAGAGGTAGCCCACGTCCACGGTGCGGCCCTTGAAGACGGGGTTCTCCAGGAGGAGCAGCTCCATCTCGTGGATGCCCCTGCGCAGCCCCGGCAGCTCGGACTCGAGCAGGTCCAGGTGCTCGGGGAGCACGTCCTGGGCGACGCCGCCAGGGCGGACGTAGGCGTGGTTCATGCGCAGGCCGGAGACCGCCTCGAAGAAGCGCAGGATCCGCTCGCGCTCGCGGAAGCCGATCGTCATGATCGTCGTCGCGCCCAGCTCCATGCCGCCGGTGGCCAGCGCGATGAGGTGCGAGCCGATCCGGTTGAGCTCCATCATGAGCACGCGGATGTCGCTCGCGCGCTGCGGGACCTGGTCGGTGATGCCGAGCAGCTTCTCCACGGCGAGGCAGTAGGCGGCCTCGTTGAAGATCGGGGTGAGGTAGTCCATCCGGGTGCAGAACGTGGTGCCCTGCGTCCAGGTGCGGAACTCCATGTTCTTCTCGATGCCGGTGTGGAGGAAGCCGATGCCGGCCCGGGCCTCGCGGACGGTCTCGCCGTCCAGCTCCAGGACGAGACGGAGCACGCCGTGCGTGGAGGGGTGCTGCGGGCCCATGTTGACGACGATGCGCTCGGCGCCCAGCGCCGCGACCTCGGTCGCCAGCTCGTCCCAGTCGCCGCCCTGGACGGTGAAGACGCCCTCGCCGTCGACGGAGTCGGCGGTCTCGCCCTGGCCGTAGAGGTCGTAGGTCTGCTCGACGTGCTCGGCACCCTCGTCGGCCATGGTGCCGGTGAAGGTCGGGTCGCTGCTGGTCACTTGTAGCTCCTGCGCTGGTCGGGGGCCGGCACGGTGGCACCCTTGTACTCCACCGGGATGCCGCCGAGCGGGTAGTCCTTGCGCTGCGGGTGGCCGGGCCAGTCGTCCGGCATGAGGATGCGGGTCAGGCCGGGGTGGCCCTCGAAGACGATCCCGAACATGTCGAAGGTCTCGCGCTCGTGCCAGTCGAGACCGGGGTAGATGTCGACCGAGGACGGGATGCGGGGGTCCTCGTCGGGGCAGGTGACTTCGAAGCGGACCCGGCGGCTGCCGTTGGTGATCGACAGGAAGTGGTAGACGGCGTGCAGCTCGGCGCCGCTGTCCTGCGGCCAGTGGACGCCCGAGAGGCCGGTGGCCAGCTCGAAGCGCAGGCGAGGGTCGTCGCGCAGCGGGCGGAGCAGGTCGTGCAGCTGCTCACGGCGCACGACGAGGGTGAGCTCGCCGCGGTCGACCACGACCCGCTCGACGCCGGCCTCGAAGGCCTCGGGAGCCGCGTCCTGGAGGGCGTCGACGACCTCGTCGAAGTAGCTGCCGTAGGGGCGCTCGGCCCCGCCCGGGAGGAGGACCGGCACCTCGAGACGGCCGTAGCCGGAGGTGTCGTTGCCCAGCGAGGAGCCGAACATGCCCTGGCGCCGGGCGACCTCGACGGGCTCGCCCGGCTCGCCGCGCTCCGCGGGCACCGAGCCTGCGCCGCCCTCGTGGGCGTGCGTGGTGTCGACCTTCTGGTCCTCGGTCCTGCTCGGCTGGTTGGCCTCGTCGCGGGTGGTCTCCTGCGCCGGCGGCGTCTTGTCCGGGGTCTCCGGTCCGGTGCTGCTCATCGCGGAAGTAGTCCCTTCATCTCGTGCGTCGGAACAGCCTTCAGCGCCGCGGCCTCGGCGGCGCGGGCCGCCTGCTCGCGGTTGACGCCGAACTTGAACTCGCGGATCTGGCGCTGCAGCTCCAGGACGGAGTTGAGCAGCATCTCGGGCCG
>CAZONQ010000232.1:0-3679 GCA_964581125.1 uncultured Ornithinimicrobium sp. | reverse complement strand
ATCACCGGATGAGCCGGACCGAAGAGGTCGGCGTCGTCGGGCTGGGCCAGATGGGTTCGGGGATCGCGCTCTCCCTCGCCAGGTCCGGGCAGGTCGTCCTCGGTGTCGACCCGCTCGGACGCCCCGACGTCGTCGGCGTCGAGGAGGTCGACCTGGCCACGGCAGCGGGTCGGTGCGAGGTGGTCGTCCTCTCGCTCCCCGGCTCCGAGCAGGTGGAGGAGGTCCTGGCAGGCCCGGACGGGCTGCTCGCCCTCGACGTCCCGCCCCGGCTGGTCGTGGACACGAGCACCAGCGACCCGCACGTGACGCGTCGGCTGGCGGCGCGGATGACCGAGGCGGGGCACGTCCTGGTCGACGCGCCCGTGAGCGGCGGACCGTCCGGCGCACGCGAGGGGGCCCTCACCGTGTTCCTCGGCTGCCCCGACGAGCATCTGGACAGGGTCCGCTCGGTGCTGGAGCCGGTCGCGGGCACGGTGAACCACGTCGGTGACGTGGGTGCCGGCAACGTCGCCAAGCTCGTCAACAACCTGCTGTGCGGCATCCACCTGGCCGCGGCCCGGGAGGCCTGGGGTCTGGCCCAGGCCGCCGGGATCGACCCGGACCGGCTGCTCACGGCCATCAACGGCGCCTCCGGACGGAGCGCGGTCACCGAGGTGAACATGCCGAGGTGGGTGCTCAGCGACGCCTACGACTCCGGCTTCCCCGTCGGGCTGATGAGCCGGGACGTCGCGCTGGCCGCCAGCGTGGCGGAGCAGCTGGGTGCGGACGGTCCCCTGTCCGCGACCGCCGTCGATCTGTGGCAGCAGCTCAGGGACGACGTCGGGCCGGACGCCGACTTCAACAGGATGGTGAACCTCTGATGGAGCTGCTCGAACGCTACTTCCCCGCCGGCCGCCTGGGGAGCCACGTGGGGGGTGAGCTCGTGCCCGGGACGGGCGAGAGGGTCGATCTCGTCGACCCGTCCACCGCCCGGGTCGTGGCCAGCTATGCCGACGGCGGCTCCGACGTCGTCGATCGCGCGGTCGCGACTGCCGAGCAGGCCGGTGCCGTCTGGCGCAGGATGACCGCCTCCGATCGCGGACGGTTGATGTGGCAGGTCGCGCGGCACGTGCGCGACGACCTTGAGCACCTGGCGGCGCTGGAGGCGGTCCTCGGAGGCAAGGCCCTGCGGGACGCCACGGCCGAGGTGACCAAGGTCGCCGAGATGTTCGAGTACTACGCAGGCTGGACGGACAAGCAGCACGGGCAGGTCATCCCGGTCCCGACCTCCCACCTCAACTACACGGTCCGCGAGCCCTACGGCGTGGTCGCGCAGATCACCCCCTGGAACGCACCCCTGTTCACCGCTGGCTGGCAGATCGCGCCGGCGCTCGCGGCCGGCAACGCCGTCGTGCTCAAGCCGTCCGAGCTCACCCCGGTCACCTCGGTCGTGCTGGCCAGGTTGGTCGAGGAGGCCGGGATCCCGGCCGGAGTGGTCAACGTCATCGCAGGGCTGGGACCCACGGCTGGCGCCCGTCTCGTCACGCACCCGGGCGTCGGGAAGGTCGTCTTCGTCGGCTCCCCGGCGACCGGGAGGCGCATCGCGGCGACGGCCGCGGCCGAGCTCATCCCCTGCGTGCTCGAGCTGGGGGGCAAGTCGGCCAACATCGTCTTCGACGACGCCGACCTCGCCCGGGCCGTCGGCGGCGCGGCCGCGGCCATCTTCTCCGGAGCCGGACAGAGCTGCGTCGCAGGCTCCCGGCTCCTCGTGCAGCGGGGCGCCTACGACGAGGTGGTCTCGCGACTGGCCCAGACCGCCGACCGCATCCGTGTCGGCCACCCGATGGAGGAGTCCACGCAGGTGGGTCCGCTGCAGAACCTGCCCCAGCTCCAGCGGGTGGAGCAGATGGTCGGAGCGGCGACCGGAGGCGGCTCCGGAGCCGTCGTGGCCACGAGGGGGGACGCCCTGCCACCGGAAGGCTACTTCTTCCGCCCGACCGTCCTGGCCGGTGTGCGCAACTCGGACATGATCGCCCAGGAGGAGGTTTTCGGTCCCGTGGTGGCGGCGATCCCGTTCGACGACGAGGAAGAGGCGGTCCGCCTGGCCAACGACACGGCATACGGTCTGGCCGGTGCGGTCTGGACCGGTTCCGTCGACCGGGCCCACCGGGTCGCACGGGGCATCCGAGCGGGCACGGTGTGGGTCAACAGCTACAAGACGATCAACGTCATGTCGCCGTTCGGCGGCTTCGGTCACAGTGGCTACGGGCGCTCGAGCGGGCTCGACGGCCTCCACGAGTACACGCAGCCGAAGTCCGTGTGGGTCGAGACCGATCCCGAGGCCCCCCTCGCGTTCGGATACTGACGTGGCTCCCGACGCACTCCATACCCCGGTCGACGACGTGAGGTCGCGGATCGCCGACGCCGTCAGGCGCTCCGAGGACGCGGTCAGGGACGTCGCGCGCGCCATCCACGCGGATCCGGAGCTCTCCTTCGAGGAGCACCGCGCAGCCGAACGGCTCGCCCGGCTGCTCGAGAGTCACGGCTTCGACGTGACGCGAGGGGTGGCTGACCTTCCCACCGCGTTCGCGGGGCGTCGAGGCTCGGGGGGCCTCCGGGTCGCCGTCGTGTGCGAGTACGACGCCCTGCCCGACGTCGGTCACGCGTGCGGCCACAACCTCATCGCCGGTGCCGGTGCCGCAGCGGCCATCGGCCTGAGCCCGCTGGTCGACGAGCTGGACCTCACGCTGCACGTCATCGGCACGCCGGCCGAGGAGCACGGCGGCGGCAAGGTCGAGATGCTCGATCGTGGCGTGTTCGACGACGTCGATCTCGCCCTCATGATCCACACCGTCCAGGACGGGCTCACCTACGACCCCAGGGGGACGAGCAGCCAGGCCGTCGGGCGCTACCGCACGACCTTCCAGGGCAGGGCCTCGCACGCGGCGGCCGCGCCTCACCTCGCCGTCAACGCGGCCGACGCCGCGGTCGTCGCCCAGGTGGCCGTCGGGCTGCTCCGGCAGCAGCTCCCGGACGACCACCGGGTCGCGCTCTACGTCGCGGACGCCGGGCACGTGACCAACATCATCCCCGAGGTCGCCGTCGTGGAGTGGGAGTGCCGCACGTTCTCGATGGACGACTTCCACGTGCTCCACGACAAGGTGAGGCGGTGCCTCGAAGCCGGGGCCCTGGCGGCGGGGTGCACCGTCGAGTTCGAGGCCACCGAGCCGCTCTACGAGCCCCTCGTCCAGGACGAGACGATCGGACGTCACTGGTGCGAGGCCATCGCCAGCCTCGGCTACGACATGGACGTCACCCGGACGCTGGGCGGCGGGTCGACCGACATGGGCAACGTGTCGAGGCGCGTGCCGAGTCTGCACCCGTGGGTCTCCATACCGGGCGTGGACGTCGGGATCCACTCGCACGCCTACGCCGCTGCCGCCGACACCGACGCCGCATACGACGTGATGATCGACAGCGGCCTCGCCATGGCCTGGGCCGTCGCGGGTCTCGCCTCGTCGCCGGAGGACGTGAGGCAGATCAGGACGGATGCGACCGCATTGCGCGGCGGTGGTCGTCAGTAGGCTCCGCGCCGCGCGAGCACGGCGCTGACGGTGCGGACCAGCACGACGAGGTCGATCGCCAGCGACCAGTTCTCGACGTAGTAGTGGTCGAGGCGGACCGCCTCCTGGAGGCTGAG
>CAZONQ010000231.1:0-3711 GCA_964581125.1 uncultured Ornithinimicrobium sp. | reverse complement strand
GGTGCCGGCCTGGGAGGCGGTCTGGCTGCCGGGGTTCATCGCCCGACGCTGACGATCCGCCCGCCCTCGTCGCCGGCGCCCGGGCCCATCTCCACCACGACGTCGGCCGCTCGCTACGGGTTTGCGTCCTGTCGTGACGCAAACCCGTAGCGTCCGGCAGCTCCGCATCGGGGTCGGCGCGTGGATCTCCCGGCGCGGCGGCGGCTCACACGATCCGCCCGCCCTCGTCGCCGGCGCCCGGGCCCATCTCCACCACGACGTCGGCCGTCGCGAGCGCAGCCTCGTCGTGCTCGGCGACCAGCACCGTGTGGCCGGCGTCGACGAGGGTGTGCAGCTGCGCCAGGAGGCGGTGCACGTCGGCCGGGTGCAGCCCGGTGGTGGGCTCGTCGAAGAGGTAGAGGGTGGGGGAGCGGCGCTCCTTCTGCAGCTCGGTGGCCAGCTTGATCCGTTGTGCCTCGCCGCCGGAGAGCTCGGTCGCGGGCTGGCCGAGCGTGAGGTAGCCCAGGCCGAGCGCGTCGAGCGCCGCCAGCGCGCGCCGGGCGGGCGCCAGGTCGCTCAGCGCGTCGAGCGCCTCCACGACGGTCATCGCGAGCAGGTCGGCCACGCTGCGCCCCTGCCAGGTCACCTCGAGCGTCTCGGGGTTGAAGCGGGCACCCCGGCAGTCGGGGCAGGTCGACCACGTGCCCGGCATGAAGAGCAGCTCGACCGAGACCGCGCCCTCGCCGTGGCACGTCGGGCACTGGCCGGCGCGGGTGTTGAAGCTGAAGCGGCTCGCGGTCCAGCCGCGCTCCCGCGCCCCAGGGGTCGCGGCGAACGCCTTGCGGACGTGGTCCCACAGGCCGGTGTAGGTCGCCAGCGTCGAGCGCGGCGAGCGGCCGATCGGCTTCTGGGTGATCCGCACCAGACGGGTGGGTATGCCGTCACCCGCGGCCCGCACCCGCCCGGCGGCAGGTGCGTCCTGGGTGTCCTGGCCGTCGTCGGGGTCGTCCTCGACCCCGTCGTCGGGGTCCGGCTCGTCCTCGACCCTCGCCAGCTGGCTGCCGATGACGTCGTGCACGGCGTCGAGCAGGCTGGTCTTGCCCGAGCCGGAGACGCCGGTCACGACGGTGAGGGCGCCCAGCGTCAGGTCGAGGTCGGCACCCCGGACGGTGTGCCGGGTGAGGCCGGTGAAGGAGAGCGTCCCCGTGCCGGTCCGCGCCGGGGCGTCCGCGGCGCGGATCTCCTCGCGGTGCACCGGCTCGGTCAGGTAACGGGCGGTCACCGACTCGGTCACCGCCGGCAGCCCCGCCACGGGTCCGGACCAGAGCACCTCGCCGCCCTCGCGGCCCGCGCCCGGCCCGACGTCGACCACCCAGTCGCAGCGCGCCACCACGCCCATGTCGTGCTCGACCACGACGACCGTGTTGCCCGCGGCGACCAGGCGGCGCAGCAGCGCGACGAGCTGGTCGGTGTCGCGCGGGTGCAGCCCGGCCGACGGCTCGTCGAGCACGTAGACCACGCCGAACAGGCCCGAGCGCAGCGCCGTCGCCAGCCGCAGCCGCTGCAGCTCGCCGGCGGACACGCTCGTCGTGCCCCGGCCGAGGGTCAGGTGCCCGAGCCCGAGGTCGGCCATGAGCGCGAGCCGGCCGACCAAGTCCTCGAGCAGCAGCGTCTCGGCCTGCTCCCGGGCGTCCCTGCGCAGCTGCACGGTGAGCTCCTCGAGCCGCCGCCGCCCCACGGCGAGCAGCCGGTCGACCGGGAGGGCGGCCGCCTCGTCCACGGCGAGCCCCTGCCAGGTCACGGCGAGCGCGTCCGGGCGCAGACGCCGACCGCCGCACGCGGGACAGGGGTGCGTCTCCACATACCGGAGCATGCGGTGGCGCTGGGTGGTGCTGCGCGTCTCCGCGAGGGTGCGGCGCACGTAGCGCGCGGCCGAGGAGAACGTGCCCTGGTAGGGCCGCTGGATGCGGGCGGCGTCGCGCGTCGGGACCACGGTGACGACCGGCTGCTCGTCGGTGAAGAGGATCCAGCGGCGGGTCTCCTCGGGCAGCTCGCGCCAGGGCAGGTCGACGTCGTGGCCGAGGGTGGCGACGATGTCGCGGTAGTTCTTGCCCAGCCACGCGCCGGGCCACGCGGCGACCGCGCCCTCGGCGATCGAGAGGGTGTCGTCGGGGACCATCGAGGCCTCGGTCGGCTCGTGGACGACGCCGAGACCGCCGCAGGTGGGGCAGGCGCCCTGCGGGGTGTTGGGCGAGAAGTGGTCGGAGTCGAGGTGCTCCGCGCCGGGCGGGTAGGCGCCGCAGCGCGACCACAGCATCCGCAGGGTCGAGCCGGCGGTCGTGACCGTGCCGACCGTCGAGCGCCGGCTGGCGCCGCCGCGGCCCTGCTCGATCGCCACGGTCGGCGGCAGGCCGCGCACGTCGCGCACCTGCGGGTCGACCGCGGTGTGGATGAGGCGGCGCGCGTAGGGGGCGACCGAGTCGAGGTAGCGCCGCTGCGCCTCCCCGTGGACGGTCCCGAACGCCAGGCTCGACTTGCCCGATCCGGAGACGCCGGTCACCGCCACCAGCGCGTCGCGAGGCAGGTCGACGTCGACGTCGCGCAGGTTGTGCAGGCGGGCGCCGCGCACCTCGATCCGTCCGGTCACCCGCTCAGGGTAGGGCGTGCCCTCCTCCCGCGTCGGCCGCCGTGCCGCCGCCCGGCGTGCGCCGCAGCGGGGCCGCCGGCGAGATATGGTTGAACAGTCATCTATTATTGGTGGCATGAGCTTCCCCCGCATCGGCGTCGTCGTCAGCACCACCCGCCCCACCAGGATCGGCCCCAAGGTGGCCGAGTGGGTGGCGCAGCTGGCCCCCTACGGCTCGACCGCCGAGGTCGTCGACCTCGCCGCCGTCGACCTGCCCTTCCTGCACGACGTGGCGCTGCCGTCGGCCGGCGACTACGACCGGCCGAGCACGATCGCCTGGTCCGAGCAGGTGCGCGGCTACGACGCGCTGATCCTCACCGTGGCGGAGTACAACGGCGGCTACCCGGCCGTGCTCAAGAACGCCCTCGACACCCTCAAGCAGGAGTGGCAGGGCATGCCGGTCGGCGTCGTCGGCTACGGCTGGGGCGGCGCGGCCGCCGCGACCGGCGCCCTGTCCACGGTGCTCGACCGGCTGCAGACCGTGCGCCTCGACGGCCCGGGCCTGCGCTTCGGCGAGGACCTGACGACCGAGGGCGAGCTCCTCGACGACGCCCCCGTCGACGCGGTGCGCGGGCTCTACGACCAGCTGCTCGCCGCCGTCCGGGAGAGCGCGCCGGCCGCCTGAGCCGACCCCGCTCCGGCCCCTGAGCCGCGAGGGCGCCGCCACGTCCCGGGCTGCGCCCTCGCACGTCACGGGCACGTCCGTCAGACTGTCGGCATGACCGAGACGACCACGCAGAGCAGCCTGACCGTCGGCATGGTGACCTTCGACTGCGAGCGTCCGCGCACGCTCGCCGACTTCTGGAGGCAGGCGCTGGACGCCGAGCCGGTGCTGGAGACCGACGACTTCGTCATCCTCGGCGGACGTCCGGCGGTGGCCTTCCAGCGCGTCGAGCGGCCCACGCAGGGCAAGAACCGGCTCCACCTCGACCTCTCCGGCGGCGACCGCGCCCACGAGGTCGCCCGCCTCGTCGAGCTCGGCGCCCAGGTGGTGCGCAACCACGACGTCGACGGCTTCTGCTGGACGGTGATGCGCGACCCGATGG
>CAZONQ010000230.1:0-3724 GCA_964581125.1 uncultured Ornithinimicrobium sp. | reverse complement strand
ACGAGCCGCGGGCCGACTGACCCAAGGGTCTGTGGGCAGCACCGCCTACCCTCGGTCACGTGGCGACGAAGAGCGGGAGCAAACCGGCCTACCGGTGCAGCGAGTGCGGGTGGACGGCGGTCAAGTGGGTGGGCCGGTGCGGCGAGTGCCAGGCGTGGGGCACGGTCCTCGAGACCGGTGCACCGACGGCGGTGAGGACCAGCGCCGTCGCGCCCTCGCGACCGGCCGTCCCCATCGCCGACGTCGACGCGCAGACCGCGCGGGCACGCTCGACGGGCGTCGGCGAGTTCGACCGGGTGCTCGGCGGGGGCCTGGTGCCCGGTGCCGTGGTGCTCATGGCTGGCGAGCCGGGGATCGGCAAGTCCACCCTGGCGCTCGACGTGGCGGCGCGGGCGGCGCGCGAGGGTCGCTCGGTGCTCTACGTCTCCGGCGAGGAGTCGGCGGCGCAGGTCAAGCTGCGCGCCGAGCGCATCGGCGCCCTGGCCGACACCCTCTTCCTCGCCGCCGAGACCGACCTGGCCACGGTGCTCGGCCAGGTCGAGCAGACGGACCCGGACCTGCTCGTCGTCGACTCCGTGCAGACGGTCGCGTCGGCCGACGTGGAGGGCGCTCCGGGCAACGTGGGGCAGGTGCGCGAGGTGGCGGCGGCGCTCATCCAGGCGGCCAAGTCCCGGGACACCGCGGCGATCATCGTCGGGCACGTCACCAAGGACGGGTCCATCGCGGGCCCGCGCGTGCTCGAGCACCTCGTCGACGTCGTCGTGCAGTTCGAGGGCGAGCGGCACTCCAGGCTCCGGCTGGTGCGCGCGGTGAAGAACCGCTTCGGCCCGACCGACGAGGTGGGCTGCTTCGACCTCGGCGACGGCGGGATCGTCGGCCTGCCCGACCCCAGCGGGCTCTTCCTCACCAGCCGCGACCGACCCGTCGCCGGCACGTGCGTCACCGTCACGCTCGAGGGTCGGCGGCCGCTCGTCGCCGAGGTGCAGGCACTGGTCAGCCGGCCCGGCGGCGGCTCTCCCCGCCGCACGACGAGCGGGCTCGACTCCTCCCGCCTCGCGATGGTGCTGGCGGTGCTGGGCCAGCGGGCGGGTGTGCCGCTGGCCGAGCTCGACTGCTACGCCGCGACCGTCGGCGGCGTGCGCCTGTCCGAGCCGGCGTCCGACCTCGCCATGGCCCTGGCCCTGACGAGCGCGCTGGCCGACCTGTCCTTGCCCATGGGCACGATCGCCGTCGGCGAGGTCGGGCTGGCCGGCGACCTGCGGCCCGTCACGGGTCTGCAGCGTCGTCTGGCCGAGGCCGCCCGGATCGGCTTCACCGAGGCCGTCGTGCCCCGCGGCTCGTCGGCCGACGCCCGCCCGCCGGAGGGGATGAGGGTGCACGAGGTCGCCACCCTCGCGGACGCCGTGCGTCTCGTCGGCGCCGCCGCCCAGGCGAGCCGCCCGCAGGACGATCTCGTCTCGGTCACGAAGCAGTAAAGAAAGGACAGACCGGCGAGCCGACCATCCCCGTTCACCTAGGATCTGCCCATGGGAGGCGGCCCGCACGACGTCGCCGGGAAGGTCATGACCCTTGGCTGAGCGCACCGACGAGGAGCTGCTGCGCGCCACGCTCGCCGCGGTGGCGCCCGGCACGGACCTGCGCGACGGTCTCGAGCGCATCCTGCGCGGACGGACCGGCGCGCTCGTGGTCCTCGGCACGGACCGGGGCGTCGAGGCGATGAGCTCCGGGGGCTTCGAGCTGGACGTGGAGTTCTCCGCGACCCGGCTGCGGGAGCTGGCCAAGATGGACGGCGCCGTCGTGCTCAACCGCGAGGGCACCCGCATCCTGCGCGCCGCCACCCAGCTGCTGCCCGACCCCACCATCGAGACCCGCGAGAGCGGCACCCGGCACCGCACCGCCGAGCGCGTCGCCAAGCAGACCCAGCTGCCGGTCATCTCGGTGAGCCAGTCGATGTCGATCATCGCGATCTACGTCGGCTCCCAGCGGCACGTCCTCCAGCCACGCACCCAGCTGCTCGCCCTGGCCAACCAGGCCCTGCAGACCCTCGAGCGCTACCGCGCCCGCCTCGACGAGGTCACCTCCACCCTCTCCGCCCTGGAGATCGAGGACCTGGTGACGGTGCGCGAGGTCGCCTCCGTCCTCCAGCGCCTGGAGATGGTCCGCCGGATCAGCACCGAGATCGAGCAGTACGCCGTCGAGCTCGGCATCGACGGCCGCCTCGTCGGCCTCCAGCTCGAGGAGCTCACCGGCGGCATCGGCCGCGACCGCGAGCTCGTCATCCGCGACTACGCCGCCGCGGCCGAGGCGATCCGCGAGCCCGCCGCGGTCCTGGAGTCGCTCGCCGACCTCGACGGTGCCGAGCTGCTCGACCTGACCTCGGTGGCCCGCTGCCTCGGCATCACGGTCATCGGCGACGGCATGGACCACCACAGCCTGTCCCCCAGCGGATACCGGCTGCTGCACCGCATACCCCGTCTCCCGGGGGCGATCGTGGAGCGCCTGGTCGACCACTTCGGCAGCTTCCAGGCGCTGCTGTCCGCCGGCCTCGAGGAGCTCATGGAGGTCGACGGCGTCGGCGAGGCGCGCGCCCGCGCCGTGCGCGAGGGGCTGTCGCGGCTCGCCGAGTCCTCGATCCTGGAGCGCTACTCGTAGTGACCGCGGCACCCCGTGCGCGCGGCGCCACCGCGCTCCACGCGCGCCTGCTCCCCTGGTATGCCGTGCACCGGCGCGACCTGCCCTGGCGCCGCCCCGGGTGCTCGCCGTGGGGCGTGCTCGTCTCCGAGGTCATGCTGCAGCAGACGCCGGTCGCGCGGGTGCTGCCGGTCTGGGACCGGTGGATGGCGGCGTGGCCGACGCCGACCGACCTCGCCGCGGCCTCCCCCGGCGACGCGGTGCGGGCGTGGGAGCGGCTGGGCTACCCGAGGAGGGCTCTGCGGCTGCACGCGGCCGCAGTGGCGGTGCGCGACGAGCACGGTGGGCAGGTCCCCGACGACGAGGCGGTGCTGAGGACGCTCGCCGGGGTCGGCGACTACACCGCCGCGGCGGTGGCGGCCTTCGCCTTCGGGCGGAGGGCAACCGTGGTCGACACCAACGTCCGGCGCGTCCACGCGCGGGCCGTGACCGGCGTCGCCCTGCCGGCACCGACGCTGACCCGCGCCGAGGTGGCGCTGGCCACCTCGCTGCTGCCCCAGGACGACGGCGAGGCCGCGACGTGGAACGTCGCGGTGATGGAGCTGGGCGCCCTGGTGTGCACCGCGCGCTCGCCGCGCTGCGGCTCGTGCCCGCTGGCGGAGGTCTGCCGGTGGCGCCTCGCCGGGTCGCCGCCCTACGACGGACCTGCCCGGCGGGGCCAGGCGTGGGAGGGCACGGACCGGCAGTGCCGCGGCCTCATGGTCCAGGTCCTCCGCGAGGCGCGCGGCCCGGTCTCGGCGGAGACGCTGCACGCGGTCTGGCCGGACCGGGCGCAGTCGGACCGCTGCCTCGACGCTCTGGTGGCCGACGGCCTGCTCGAGCCGCTCGAGGACGGCCGCTTCCAGCTCCCCTCCTGAGCGGTCGGGCCGTGCAGAGCGCGCGCCCGGTCGAGATGGTGCGCAGAGCGCGCGCCCGGTCGAGATGGTGGCGTCAGTCGGTGGCGTCGTTGGTGGGCTCGTTGGTGGGGTCGGCGGCGGCGGTGGGCTCGGTGGCGGCCGGCAGCTCGTCCTCGACATCGGTGCCCGTGCGGTCG
>CAZONQ010000229.1:0-3755 GCA_964581125.1 uncultured Ornithinimicrobium sp. | reverse complement strand
GGTCGGCGTCCGAGGCTCGGCTGGTCACTCGGCGTGCGAATGGTTCGTTCACCATTCGCTACGAAGGGCCCGAGGGTGTCCGGACGCTCGCCAGGTACACGGGCGATCGAGGGCAGGGGCAGGTCGTCCGGGTGGCGACCACCGCCGACATCATCGTGTATACCGTCGTCTGGACACCGCAGCTGGCTAGTTCCTGGTCCATGTTCGCATGGTCACCGCATGAAGAGGCGGCCCCGACCGAGCTGGCCACGAGTGTGCCGTCACCCGACGGCAGGACGCGCGATACCGGTTGGGCCCCCCTTTCCGTCGTCGATGATCACCTTGTCTGGGCGCAGGTCCTGGGAGGCCGTTCTGTCGCGACTCTGCTGGCGCTCGACCTCAATAATCTGCCCTCAGAAGAACCACGTGTCGTCGCCGAGGGCGTTGGCGCGACGCCGGTCGCGGGTCTGGGCTCCACCGTGATCACGACACAGGGAAAGGGGGCGTCCCGCCGGCTCGTTGCCTTCGAGCTGCGCGGCACTGATTGGCACGAGGTCAACCTTGATGCGGCGGTGCATCCCGATGCCGCACGTTATCTCGAAAGCAGTCCTGAGCCTCGATATCTCGCTGTCGGACCCGAAGCGACGGCCCTGGTCACTGATGACCTGCGCTATTTGCGCGTCTTCGGTCGAGATAAGAATATTGAGCTCGACATGGGGCCTGCAGGAAACGTCGACAACCCCAGCGTCTTCGGAGGGAACGTGCTGTTTGGAGCCTTCACGCAGCATGGTGAAAGACAAGGGCCCGCAGCGTTGGACGTCAGCTCTGCAGTGTGGGCCTACCTGCACGATCGCGGTGGCTCCTGGAGTCCCGGGACAGAGCGGTCCTTGACGCTTACTCGAGCCGGTGAGGGACAAGGTGAGCTCGTCATCCGTGAGTACGCTCCTGGGGAGCTCGATGCGGGGTCGAAGGAGTGCCCGTAGGTTCCGCGGCGGAGTCGGCCAGCGAGTCGTGGGCGACGTGGTAGGTGGGGCGGCGCTGCAGGGTCGAGTAGATCCGGCCGACGTACTCGCCCATGATCCCCAGGCTGAGCAGCTGCAGTGCGCCGAAGGCCGCCACGATGACGACGGTCGAGGTCCAGCCGGCGATCGTGTGTCCCGTCGTCTTGGCGACGAGCGCATAGACGAAGAGGCCGACCGCGAGGACGAAGCCGCCCAGCCCGAACCAGGTGGCCAGCCGGAGCGGCGCGATCGAGAAGCCGGTCACCGCGTCGACGGACAGGCGCACCATCCGGGCCAGGGGGTACTTGCTCCGGCCGGCCGCACGCTGGGCGCGCGCGTAGCCGAGCGTCGTCGACGGGAAGCCGAGGGCGGGCACGACGAGCCGCAGCACCCGGTGCTCCTCGGGCAGGGCGTTGACCGCGTCGACCGTGGCCCGCGACATCAGGCGGTAGTCGCCGGCGTTGTCCGGCACGTCCTTGGCGCCGATCGCCCGCATCCCGGAGTAGAAGGCCCTGGCGGTGTGCCGCTTGAAGGCGCTGTCGCTGGACCGGTCCGTGCGCACCCCGTAGACCACGTCGGCGCCCTCGGCCCGGGCGGCCGCGAGCATCTGCGGGACCAGCTCGGGCGGGTCCTGGAGGTCGGCGTCGAGGGTGACCACCCAGTCGCCGCGAGCGCGGGCGAGGCCGGCCGAGACGGCGGCCTGGTGACCGGCGTTGGCGCGCAGGCGCAGCACCCGCAGCTCTGGCCAGGTCCGCCGGGCGGACTGCAGGAGGACCGGGGTCGCGTCGCGGCTGCCGTCGTCGACGGCCACGACCTCGTAGGGCTCGGCCACGCCGTCCAGGACCGGCCGCAGGCGCTGCACGAGCAGGGGGAGGACGTCCTCCTCCTCGAACATCGGCACGACGACCGAGAGGACGGGGCGGGCGGGGCCGGACATGCTTCTCACTGTAGGCGCTCGCCCCGGGTAGAGTGGACCGCATGACGTCTGTGCTGTCCCAGGCCCTGGCCGCCTCCGCCGCGGAGGGCGGTCACCACGTGGTCAACGAGCTGCTGTTCGCGCCGATCTGGTTCGGCGTCCTGGCGCTCGCGATCTTCTTCGTGCTGCTGGCCGCCCTGTGGTTCTTCCGCAACACCCTGGCCCTCGACCCCCACGGGGTCGCCGCCGGACGCCAGGACCCCGACGTGCAGCAGCCGCCGAGCGGGACGCCCGCCCGCTGATGCGCCTGGGGGTGATGGGTGGGACCTTCGACCCCATCCACCACGGGCACCTCGTGGCGGCCAGCGAGGCCGCCCACCTGCTCGACCTGGACGAGGTCGTCTTCGTCCCGACCGGGCAGCCCTACCGCAAGGACGTCACCAAGGTCACGCCGGCCGAGCACCGCTACCTCATGACGGTGATCGCCACGGCGTCCAACCCCCGCTTCACCGTGAGCCGGGTCGACATCGACCGCGGGGGACCCACCTACACCCGGGACACGCTGCTCGACCTGCGCGCCCAGCGCCCCGACGACGAGCTGTTCTTCATCACCGGCGCCGACGCGCTGGCCCAGATCCTGTCCTGGCGCGGGGTCGACGAGCTCTGGGAGCTCGCGCACTTCGTCGGGGTCACCCGGCCGGGCCACGAGCTGTCCGACGCGGGGCTCCCGGAGGACAAGGTCACGCTGGTCGAGGTGCCCGCCATGGCGATCTCCTCGACCGACTGCCGCGAGCGCACCGCGGCCGGCGACCCGGTGTGGTATCTCGTGCCCGACGGCGTCGTGCAGTACATCGGCAAGTACCACCTCTACAGCAAGGATCCCTCGTGACCGCCACAGCACGCGCGGTCGAGCTCGCCCAGGCCGCCGCCGCTGCCGCCCAGGACAAGCTCGCCCAGGACGTCGTCGGCCTCGACGTGTCCGGTCAGCTCGCGCTGACCGACGTCTTCGTCATCGCCTCCGCCCCCGGCGAGCGCCAGGTAGGCGCCATCGTGGAGGCCGTCGAGGAGCGGCTGGCCGAGCTCGGCTCCAAGCCGCTCCGGAGGGAGGGGCAGCGCGAGGGACGCTGGGTCCTGCTCGACTTCGGCGACATCGTCGTGCACGTCATGCACACCGAGGACCGCGAGTTCTACGACCTGGAGCGGCTGTGGAAGGACTGCCCGGCCGTGGTGCTCCCCGAGGACGGCACCGCTGCCGGGGCAGGGGCCTGACCCGGGGATGCGCAGGGTCATCGTCTGGCGGCACGGCGAGACGTCGCACAACGCCGACGGCATCTACCAGGGGCAGCTCGACAGCCACCTGTCCGCCCGCGGCCGCGAGCAGGCGGCGGCCTCCGCCGCGGCGCTCGCGGAGCGAGGCGCGACCAGGCTGCTGGCCAGCGACCTCGCCCGTGCGGCGGACACCGCGGAGGCGCTCGCGGCGCGCACCGGTCTGCGCGTCGAGCACGACGAGCGCCTGCGCGAGATCCATGTCGGCCGCTGGCAGGGACTGCGGCACGCCGAGGTCGTGGCGCGCTTCCCGGACGTCCTGGCGGCGCTGGACCGCGGCGAGGACGCGGTGCGCGGGGAGACGGGGGAGCGGGTCGCCGACGTCCAGGCGCGGGTGCGGGCGGTCTTCGACGAGCTGGTCGACCGGCTGGGCCCGGGCGGCACGGCGGTGGTGACGACCCACGGGATGGCCAGCCGGGCGCTGGTCGCCGACGTCGTCGGGCTGACCTACCGCCAGGCGTGGCTCTCGCTCGTCGGCCTGCACAACTGCCACTGGGCCGAGCTCGTGGAGCACCGCACCGGGTGGCGGCTGG
>CAZONQ010000228.1:0-3767 GCA_964581125.1 uncultured Ornithinimicrobium sp. | reverse complement strand
TCGCCGAGGTCGCCCGGGTCATCGACCTGGGCGACTTCGTGCTGCTCGGCAAGGGTGAGGAGACCACCGGGGGCCGGGACAAGGCGTCGATCCTGGCGGACACGACGGAGGCCGTCATCGGCTGCGTCTACCTGTCCGCGGGCATGCCGGCGGCCGACCGTCTCGTCCACCACCTGCTGGACCCGCTCATGCGCCGCAGCGCCGCACTGGGGGCGGCGCTCGACTGGAAGACGAGCCTGCAGGAGGCCGCCTCCACCGGCGAGATGGGTCCCCCTGCCTACCGCGTGACCTCCGAGGGGCCGGACCACGCCAAGACGTTCACCGCCCGGGCCGTCGTGGACGGCGAGGTCGTCGGGACCGGCGTCGGCCGGTCCAAGAAGGGGGCGGAGCAGCGGGCGGCCGAGGCCGCCTGGCACGTCCTCACCGAACGGGCCGCCAAGATGGCCGACGTGGACCCGACCGCCGCGCCGCGGGAGGAGACCCCGGAGGAGCCGATGGACGAGATCTCCGACGGACGGATGGACGAGGCCGGAGCACCGGTGCGGGGTGCCTGAGCTCCCCGAGGTCGAGGTGGTCCGGCGCGGGCTGGCCGACCACGTCGTCGGTCGCACGATCTCCCGCGCCCTCCTCACCGGGGCCCGCGTCGCCCGTCGGCACGCCGCCGGTCCGGCCGACCTCGCCGCCCGGGTGGCCGGCGCCCGGGTCCTGGCCGCGGACCGCCGCGGCAAGTACCTCTGGCTCGTCCTCGAGCCGCCCCAGGACGACCCGCAGGCGCTGGTCGTGCACCTCGGCATGAGCGGCCAGCTGCTCGTGGAGGCACCCGACGCCCCCCGTGAGAAGCACCTGCACGCGAGCGTCGACTTCGCCGACGACGGCCCGCAGCTGCGCTTCGTCGACCAGCGCACCTTCGGCGGTCTGGCCCTCGCCCCGCTCCTGGCGGACCGGCACCCCGCGCCCGAGGGGCACGCGCACGGCATACCGCAGCCGGTCGCCCACATCGCGCCCGACCTGCTCGAGCCCGCGCACGACCCGGCCGCCGCGGTGCGCCGGGTCAGGGCCAAGGACTCGGAGATCAAGCGGGTGCTGCTGGACCAGACGGTGGTCAGCGGGGTGGGCAACATCTACGCCGACGAGGCGCTCTGGCGCGCGGGCGTGCACGGACGCCGCCCTGCCTCCGCCCTCTCCGGACCGGCGATCGGGCGCCTGCTGGACCACGCGGCGGACGTCATGCGTGACGCCCTCGACCAGGGCGGCACGAGCTTCGACGCGCTCTACGTCGACGTCAACGGCGCGAGCGGCTACTTCACGCGTTTTCTGCATTCATACGGCAGGGCGGGCGAGCCCTGCTCCCGCTGTGGCACGCTCATCGTCCGCGAGCCGTTCATGAACCGGTCGAGCTATTTCTGCCCGCGCTGCCAGCGCAGGCCACGTTCGAGGTGACACAGAAGGCCGCCGAGGACGCCGCTGGGCAGAAGTCCCCGCTGTCGCGTCGATGAGCTTCATCGCGGCACACGCGCTGGTCCCTGACATCACTGCGCCCGACCCGTGGGTTCCGGCCGCGTGATCGCGCACGGCACCCTCGAGGGCCACCAAGATGGCTGACCACGACCGGATCCCGAGCGCTCTCGGCCGCGTCGATGTGGCCATCAGCCTGTCGGCGTGACCCACGATGGCATGTATCCAGGAATCAGTCCCCGCCGATGAACCGACCACGAACTGCCCCTCTGGATGAGACGCGGGCCTGCCGTCAGCCTTCCGTCGCCTTCTCTTCGGCGAGTGTGGTGAGCCACTCGATGAGCAGCTGGGTCTGGGTGCGGCCGAGCACGTCGGGTCGGGCCGCGGCGATCTCCCGTGCGGTCGCGAGCGGCTCGTCCGTCGCGGCGGTCGTCCCGGTGATGGCCGCGATCGTGCCCTCCCGAACGGCGCGGGACAGCGCCGGGTCGGGCTGCGCCAGGATGATCTGGCGCAGCGTCACGCCGATGTTGGTCACCAGGACGTGCGCGGCGGCCTGCTCTGGCGGCACCACGAGCCGGCCCTCCGCTGCGGCGCGCGAGGCGAGGTCGCGCAGGATCTCACTGGGCCGGGACTGTGCCGCGGGGGAGTGCCCCGGGCTGACCTTGCCGTACATGAGCGTGTAGAAGCCGGGGTTCGCGAGGCCGAACGTGACGTGCGCGTCCCAGCCGGCTCGGATGTCCTGGATCGGGTCGCCGGACGACTCCATCGAGGCCTTCTGGCCGAGGTACAGGTCGAAGCCGTGCTCGATGACGGCGTCGACGAGGCCCTGCTTCGATCCGAAGAAGTGGTACAGCGTGGGCATCTTGACACCGACCGCGTCGCACACCGCACGCAGGGAGAAGTCCTCGCCGGGGGCGGTGGCGATCAGGTCCGCCGCAGCGGCGATCAGCCGCTCCCGTGTATCGCCTCCCGCTGCGCCTGTCATGCTGATACAGTACCTGGTGTAGCAGTGATACGCTGCTATATAGCGGCGATACGAAGACGAGAAGGAGAATGACCGCATGAGCGCACACGAAGTCCCGGAACCCGTCGCGTCCTTCCTCGAGCGGGTGAACGCCCACGACGAGGAGGCCTTCCTCGACGCCTTCACTCCCGCCGGGGTTGTCGACGACTGGGGACGCACGTTCACCGGCCAGGAGCAGATCAAGACGTGGAGCGACCGGGAGTTCATCGGTTCCCGCGGCACCTTGACCGTCGAAGAGGTGGCAGCCGTGGGCACCACCGTCACTGTCGTCGGCGACTGGCGTTCCAACCATGCCAACGGCCGCTCGAGGTTCATCTTCGAGATCGATGGCGACAAGCTCGCCAGGATGACCATCCGCGAAGGCTGAAGACAGGGACGGGTGGACGCCCGGCGGATCGGCGTCCGTCCGTCGCGTCTTCCGTGCCGATCGACGTCGTGAGGACCACTGCATGACCATCGTTCCGCTCGCGCGACCCGGGCACCGTCGATCCGAGGTCGGGCCGGTCGAGCTGTTCTTCGACCTCGTCTATGTGTTCGCGATCATCCAGCTCTCGCATCTGCTCATCGACCACCTGTCATGGGCCGGGGCCGCGCAGACCGTGATCATCTTCGCGGCCGTGTGGTGGGGATGGAACTACACCGCCTGGGCGATGAACTGGCTCGACCCGTCCCGTACGGCCGTGCAGCTGTTCTCCGGGGTCCTCATGCTCGCCGCACTCGGCATGGCCGTCGCCATCCCCGGCGCGTTCGGCGACGGCGCATGGCTGTTCGTCGGCTGCTACCTGTTCATGGGGATCCTGCGGCCAGTGTTCATGATGATCGCCCACCGCGGACAGCAGCTCGCCTCGAACTACCGGATGTTGCTGTGGTGGACCCTGTTCGCAGGCGTCTTCTGGGTCGTGGGGGCTGCACTTCCCGCCGAATGGCGGCTGCTGGTCTGGTTGATCGCCGTCCTCATCGACTACGCCGCGCCACTCGCCGACTTTCGGATCCCGGGGATCGGTGCCGCACCCATGAGCGCATGGGACACCGACGCCGAGCACCTCGCCGAACGCAACCGCCTCGTCTTCATCATCGCCCTCGGCGAGTCCGTGCTCCTCATGGGCGGCACGGTCGTCACACACGGACAACTCACAGCCGCTCTGGCGATGAGCGTGCTCGTGGGCTTCGCATCCCTGTTCGTCCTCTGGTGGAACTACTTCGCCCTCGCCGGGCCGGAGACCGGCGGAGGCGATGTCTCCACAAGTGCACTGCGGTCCGCATACGCCTACGCGCACGCGCTCATGGT
>CAZONQ010000227.1:0-3770 GCA_964581125.1 uncultured Ornithinimicrobium sp. | reverse complement strand
AGCCGTTCGTGATGAAGCGTCTGGTCGACCTCGACCACGCGCAGAACATCAAGTCCGCCAAGCGGATGGTCGAGCGCGGCCGCAGCGTCGTGTGGGACGTGCTCGAGGAGGTCATCACCGACCACCCCGTGCTGCTCAACCGCGCGCCCACGCTGCACCGCCTGGGCATCCAGGCCTTCGAGCCGCAGCTGGTCGAGGGCAAGGCGATCCAGATCCACCCGCTGGTCTGCACCGCCTTCAACGCCGACTTCGACGGCGACCAGATGGCCGTGCACCTGCCGCTGTCCGCGGAGGCGCAGGCCGAGGCCCGGATCCTCATGCTCTCGAGCAACAACATCCTCAAGCCCGCCGACGGCCGCCCCGTCACCATGCCGACCCAGGACATGGTCATCGGCCTGTTCCACCTCACCTCCGAGGTGGAGCCGGGCGCCGGCACCTACGACGTGGTGACCGACGAGGACGGCACGCAGCGTCCGCGCACCTTCTCCAGCGTCGCCGAGGCCCGCATGGCCTACGACGCCGGCCAGATCGCGCTGGGCAGCCGCATCAAGGTGCGTCTCGAGGGCGCCGCGCTGCCGACCGGGTTCGACCCGGGCGAGGACGCGACGGTCGACGAGGAGGGCATCGCCGACTCCTTCGAGCTGGAGACCACCCTCGGCCGGGCGCTGTTCAACCGCGCGCTGCCGATGAACTACCCGTTCGTCAACGACGTGGTGGAGAAGAAGCGCCTCTCCGGGATCGTCAACGACCTCGCCGAGCGCTACACCAAGGTGCAGGTCGCGGCCAGCCTCGACCAGCTCAAGGAGCTCGGCTTCCACTGGGCGACCCGTTCGGGCACCACGGTGGCGGTCTCCGACGTCAAGACCCCGGAGCGCAAGGCCGAGATCCTGGCCGGCTACGAGGCCAAGGCGTCCAAGGTCCAGCTGCAGTACGAGCGCGGTCTGATCACCGACGACGAGCGCCGTCAGGAGCTCGTGGAGATCTGGACCCAGGCGACCAACGAGGTGGCCAAGGAGCTCGAGACCTCGATGCCCAAGGACAACACCATCTACCGGATGGTCACCTCGGGCGCCCGGGGCAACTGGTTCCAGCTGCGGCAGATCGCCGGCATGCGCGGCCTCATGGCCAACCCGAAGGGCGAGATCATCCCGCGTCCGATCAAGTCGAACTTCCGCGAGGGCCTGTCGGTCCTGGAGTTCTTCATCTCGACGCACGGTGCCCGCAAGGGCCTGGCGGACACCGCGCTGCGGACCGCCGACTCCGGCTACCTCACCCGTCGTCTGGTCGACGTCTCCCAGGACGTCATCATCCGCGAGGAGGACTGCGGCTCCGACCGTGGCTTCCTCATGCCGATCGCGGTGCAGACGCCCAGCGGGGGCCTGCGCAAGCACGACGACGTCGAGACGGCCGTCTACGCCCGCACCCTCGCCGAGGACGTCACCGACGCCGACGGCCAGGTGCTCGCGCAGGCGGGCATCGACCTGGGCGACGTGGTCATCGACAAGCTCGTCGCCGCCGGGGTCGACCAGGTCAAGGTGCGCTCGGTCCTGACCTGCGAGTCGCTCGTCGGCACCTGCGCCCGCTGCTACGGCCGCTCGCTGGCGACCGGCAAGCTCGTCGACATCGGCGAGGCCGTCGGCATCATCGCGGCCCAGTCGATCGGTGAGCCCGGCACCCAGCTGACGATGCGGACCTTCCACACCGGTGGTGTGGCCGGTGACGACATCACGCAGGGTCTGCCCCGTGTGCAGGAGCTGTTCGAGGCGCGCACCCCCAAGGGCGTGGCCCCGATCACCGAGGCGCCCGGCCGGATCGAGATCGAGGACACCGACAAGGCCCGCCGCATCCTGCTCACGCCGGACGACGGCTCGGAGGAGCACGCCTACCCGGTGAGCAAGCGCGCGCGCCTGCTCGTCCAGGACGGCCAGCACGTCGAGGTCGGCACCCAGCTGGTGACCGGCGTGATCGACCCCAAGCAGGTCCTGCGCATCCTCGGCCCCCGCGCCACCCAGCAGCACCTGGTGGACGAGGTCCAGGGCGTCTACCGCCAGCAGGGCGTGTCGATCCACGACAAGCACATCGAGGTCATCGTGCGGCAGATGCTGCGCCGGATCACGATCATCGAGGCCGGCGACACCGAGCTGCTCCCGGGCACGCTCGCCGAGCGCGGCAAGTTCGAGACCGAGAACCGTCGCATCGTCTCCGAGGGCGGACGGCCGGCCTCGGGCCGTCCGGAGCTGATGGGCATCACCAAGGCCTCGCTGGCGACCGACTCGTGGCTGTCCGCGGCCTCCTTCCAGGAGACCACCCGCGTCCTCACCGAGGCCGCGATGGACGCCAAGAGCGACCCGCTGCTCGGCCTGAAGGAGAACGTCATCCTCGGCAAGCTGATCCCGGCCGGCACCGGCCTGGTCCGCTACCGCGACCTCACGGTCGAGCCGACCGAGGAGGCCAAGGCCGAGGCCTACGCCGTGCCGGTGTACGAGGACTTCGACTACGCCAGCGCGTTCGGCCAGGGGACCGGTGAGGCGGTCCGCCTCGACGACCTGCCGATGGACGAGCGCTACTGATCACCTGATCAGCGCCGCGAGGGGCGGGTATGCCGTGGAGCACGGCATACCCGCCCCTCGCGTCCCGGCGTCACCTCCCCGGAGGTGATTTGGTCGGGAGCCACTGTTCCCGGTAGTCTGGAGAGCCGTGTGTGGGCTAGGTCCTGCATGCGCGCTCGTGGTCGGTGCCGCCGACCGCAGGCGGCCACCTCTCGCCGGGCAGTCCGCCCGTCCCGTCCCCGTGAACGCTCATCATGCACCACGGGTGGGCCGGTCGGGAAGTGCAGGGGAGAGCAGCGTGTCCGCCGCGCCCGAGCCGGGTGCGGGGAGGGCAGGCACAACACAAGGAGCGCGCCCGGTCCGCCGGGGGCGCAGGACAACACGACTGACGGAGACTCAGTGCCTACGATCAACCAGCTCGTCCGCAAGGGCCGGCAGGACAAGGTCAAGAAGACCAACTCCCCGGCCCTGAAGGGCAACCCGCAGCGCCGCGGCGTCTGCACCCGCGTCTACACGACCACCCCCAAGAAGCCGAACTCCGCCCTGCGCAAGGTCGCCCGTGTGCGCCTGTCCAGCGGCATCGAGGTCACGGCCTACATCCCCGGCGTCGGCCACAACCTCCAGGAGCACTCGATCGTGCTTGTCCGCGGTGGCCGCGTGAAGGACCTTCCCGGCGTCCGCTACAAGATCATCCGCGGGTCCCTGGACACCCAGGGCGTCAAGGGCCGCAACCAGTCCCGCTCCCGCTACGGCGCCAAGAAGGAGAAGAAGTAATGCCTCGTAAGGGCCCCGCTCCCAAGCGCCCGCTGATCCAGGACCCGGTCTACGGCTCGACCCTGGTCACCCAGCTCGTCAACAAGACCCTCGTCGACGGCAAGAAGTCGACCGCCGAGCGCATCGTCTACGGCGCGCTCGAGGGTGCCCGCGCCAAGACCGGCACCGACCCGGTGCAGACGCTCAAGCGCGCCCTCGACAACGTCAAGCCGGCCCTCGAGGTCAAGTCCCGCCGCGTCGGCGGCGCGACCTACCAGGTCCCCGTCGAGGTCAAGCCCAACCGCTCGACCACCCTCGCGCTGCGCTGGCTGGTCGGCTACGCCCGGCAGCGTCGCGAGAAGACGATGACCGAGCGCCTCATGAACGAGATCCTGGACGCCAGCAACGGCCTCGGTGCCGCGGTCAAGCGCCGCGAGGACACCCACAAGATGGCCGACGCCAACAAGG
>CAZONQ010000226.1:0-3813 GCA_964581125.1 uncultured Ornithinimicrobium sp. | reverse complement strand
CCCGGCGTCGCGACTGCGCTGCAGCCCACACCGGGCGGAACGACGCAGCCCTCCGGGGAGCAGCGAGCCTCGTCCGTCGCCGGATCAGAGGCGGCATCGCCTGCTCAGCCCCGCGGCACCTCGACCATGACCGCCGTCCCCTGGCCCACCCCGATGCAGGCCGCCGCGACGCCGATGCCGCCCCCGCGCCGCTTCAGCTCCCGCGCCAGGTCGACGACGACCCGAGGGGCGCTCGCCCCCAGGGGGTGGCCGATCGCGATCGCGCCGCCGTTGACGTTGACGATCGAGCGGTCGAGCCCCGGCAGCTCGTGCAGCACCGAGAGGACCATCGCCGCGAAGGCCTCGTTGACCTCCCACAGGTCCACGTCGTCGAAGCCCTTGCCGGTCCGCTCCAGCAGCTGCCGGACGGCCGGCACCGGCGCCACAGCGAACATTTCCGGGGACACCGCGACCGTCCGCGAGCCGACGATCCTGGCCAGGGGCTCCACGCCCAGCTCCTCGGCCACCTCGGCGGTCCCGACGAGCGCGGCCAGCGCACCGTCGTTGATCGGCGAGGAGTTGCCCGCCGTCACCGTCCCGCCCTTGGTGAACGCCGGCCGCAGCGCGCCCAGGCTCTCCATCGAGGCCTCCGGGCGCAGCGACTCGTCCCGCTCCACGCCCTCCAGCGGCACGACGAACCCCTCGTGGTGACCGGCCTCGTAGGCGGCGTGGACGAGGTGGTGGGAGCGGACGGCATACTCGTCCATCTCCTCCCGGCCGATGCCCCGCGCACTGGCGACGGCCTCCGCGCTGGCGCCCAGCGACGCCGTCCACTCGTCGGGGAAGGTGGGGTTGACCATCCGCCAGCCGACCGTCGTCTGGTGCAGCTCCATCCGCCGGGGGAGCGCCTCGTCGGGCTTGGGCAGGACGTAGGGCGCGCGGCTCATCCCCTCCACGCCGCCGGCGACCACGAGCCGGGCGTCGCCCACCGCGACGGCCCTGGCCGCCTGGACCAGCGCCTCGGAGCCCGACGCGCACAGCCGGTTGGTCGTCGCCCCGGGCACCGTGACCGGCAGGCCCGCCAGCAGCGCCGCCATCCGGGCGACGTTGCGGTTCTCCTCGCCCGCGCCGTTGGTGTTGCCGTAGTAGACGTCCTCGACGCTCGCCGGGTCCAGCCCCGGGTGGCGCGCCATCAGCTCCCGCAGCGGCGTCGCCGCCAGGTCGTCGGTGCGCACGTGGGACAGGCCGCCGCGCAGCTTGCCGAACGGCGTGCGCACGGCGTCGAGCAGGAACACCTCTTGTCCGAGCATGGGTCCATCTTGCCCTGCCCAGGACGGGCCGACCGGGGTGGTGGCGGTCAGCGGTCGAAGGCGGCCAGCGCGTCGGTGAGCATCCGCAGCCCCTGCGCCTCGAACGCCTCGTCGCCCACCTGGTGGGCCCACGCCGCGGTCCCGACCGCCTCGGCCACCTGCATCCGCGTCCATGCGCCCGCCTCGCGAGGGTCGTCGCCGTAGCCCTCCAGGAACGCCGCCTCCAGCTCCGGCCGGCCCAGCCACTCGCGCGTCGCCAGCCGCCCCAGGTCGGTCATCGCCGGGCGCCACGCGGCCCGCCCGAAGTCGATCACCCGCACCGTCCCGTCGTCCCAGAGCCAGTTGCGCGGGTGGTAGTCGCCGTGCGTCGCCACCACGAGAGCCGGCTCGTCGGGCCAGGCGGCGACCAGCTCGCGGACGCGCACCTCCTGCTCCTCGGGTATGCGGTGCGCCCGCCCCAGCCAGGTCAGCAGCCTCGTGCGCTGGCTCGCCTCCCACTGCTCGTCGAGGTGCGCGGCCTGGCCGTGGAGCCGGGCGAGGAGCGCGCCCGCCTGGCGGTGCACCTCGGGGTCGTGCTGCGCCGGGCCGTCCTGCGTGAGCTGGCCCGGCAGCCACGTCGCGACGAGCACGTTGGCGTCCCGGTCGGCACGGACTAGCCGCGGCGCCCGGTCGCCGTCGAGCAGCGGGCCGGTCCACCGCTCGTGCGCGTCGATCTCACGACCGACGTGGTGGTTGCGTTGCCCGGCAGCCTTGACGGTCAGGTCGCGACCCTGCGACCGGACCCGCAGCACGACGGTGTCGACGAGCCCCCAGCCGTGCTCGGAGACGAGCTCGACGTCGTCCAGCCACGCGTGGACGAGGTCGTGCTGGTGCTCGCTGAGTCCGGGAAGGTGCACCCGGGAGAGGGTATGCCGCTGCCCTCGCCGGGTCACGAGCAGGCGGCCTCCCGCAGCGCCGCGAGCCCGGCCAGGTCGCCCTCGCCGAGCTCGCTCTGGCCGGAGTTCTCCGCCGCCATGAGCTGCGTCGGGTCGTCGGTGTGGCCGAGCCCGAGCACGTGCGCCAGCTCGTGCACGAGGAGCGGCTCGAGGTCGATCCCGCCGAGGCCGAGCCAGCTGCCGTCCTCCGTGTCGACCACGACCGAGCCGCCGACGGCCCGACCGCCGCCGCCCGGCCCGGTCAGGTAGGTCGCCCCGCCGAGCCCGGCCACCGACCCCGCCAGGCCGGGCACCTCCTCCTCGTCCGCCCAGCCCACGAGCACCGGCCCGCGCGTCCGGTCGCTGAACTCCCTGTCGGTCGTCTCCCTGGTCACGACGAAGCGGAAGCCGCTCGCCTCCTCCAGGCGGGCGGAGGCCGAGGCGAGGGCGTCCGCATACCCCTCGGGCGCGCCGTCCGGGTTGACCTCGACCTCGATCTCGGCGCCGCATCCCCACGTGACCGGCGCGCCGGAGGGCGTGGTCACCATGAACGAGTAGCCCTCCCCGCCCGACCCCGGCTCCCCGTCGTGCGGGTCGACCTGCGTGACGGTCCAGAGGTCGACGAGGTCGAGCTGCGGCGACACGGCCACGGTGCCGACGATCACCGCGCCGATGACGACCAGCGTCCCGAGCACGGTGCCGCAGCCCGCCCGGCCCTCGCTCCTGCTCACCGCCCCAGTGTCGCCGACGCGGCTGGGCGCCGCCGGCGCCTACCCTGGGTCGGTGGACTTCGACACCAGGGTCGGCTGCTACGCGTGGATCGAGCAGGAGGGGCACGTCCTGCTGACGCACTGGCGCGCGCTGTCGGCGGCCGGGCGGGAGGTCGCGGGCTGGACGCTACCGGGCGGCGGCGTGGAGGTGGGGGAGTCGCCCGAGACCACGTGCGTGCGCGAGGTCTACGAGGAGACCGGCTTCACGGCCGAGCTGGAGGAGCTGCTCGGCGTGCGCAACCACTGGGTCCAGGGGGAGCAGCGCTGGAGCGGCGACGCCCGCCCGCTCCAGGGTCTCCAGGTCGTCTACCTCGCGCGCGTCACCGCCGGCACGCTGACCGTCGAGGTCGACGGCAGCACCGACGACGCGCGGTGGGTCGCCCTCGACGACCTTCCTGGTATGGAGTCCGTCTCCCTCGTCGGGGCGGCCGCCGCGTGGGCGCGGGCCCGGCGGCGGGCGACCTGACCTGCCCTACCGGTCCGGTGCGGTCGGGGGCAGGCTAGGGACATGAGCACCGACGCCACCACCGCATACCGGGCGGCGCGCGACCAGCTCCTGTCGCTCCAGGGCGACCCGGACCGCGCGCGTGCCGAGTTCCGCCACCCCGACGTGGGGGACCGCTTCAACTGGGCGGTCGACTGGTTCGACGCGTTCGCGCGCGGCAACGACCAGCCGGGGCTGATCGTCGTGGAGGAGGACGGCTCGGACCAGACGCTGACCTTCGACCAGATCGCGACGCGCTCGGACCAGGTCGCGGCGTTCCTCGCCCAGCAGGGCGTGCGCAGGGGCGACAGCGTCATCGTCATGCTCGGCAACCAGATCGAGCTGTGGGACACGAT
>CAZONQ010000225.1:2342-3892 GCA_964581125.1 uncultured Ornithinimicrobium sp. | reverse complement strand
CGACCTGGAGCTGCTCGCCCGGCTGGGCGCGGACCGGGCGGTGATCCTGTGCAACACCGCGCACGCCTTCCTCGACGAGGACGACCTGCCGCTGCCGCTGCTCAGCATCGTCGAGGTCGGCGCCGAGGCGGCGCTCGCCGTCGCCCGCGAGACCGGCGGGGACCGGCCGACCGTCACCGTGCTGGCGACCGACGGGACGCTGTCCAGCCGGCTCTACCAGGACGCGCTGGAGCGGCGAGGCGCCACCGTGCGCGTGCCGGGGGAGGGCGACCAGCCGCGGGTGATGAGCATGATCTACGACGGGGTCAAGGCGGACGTGCCGGTGCCTACGGGCGTCTTCACCGCCCTCGTGGAGGAGCTGCGCGGCGGCTCCGACGCCGTCCTGCTCGGCTGCACCGAGCTCTCCGTGCTCTTCGCCCAGGCGGCGGGCGAGGGGCGGCCGTTGCCGGCGTGGGTCGTGGACGCCCAGTCGGCGCTGGTCAGACGCGTCGTCGACGACCTCGGACCGGATGCGCAGGAGGCGCGCCGCAGCTAGCGTGGGGCCACCCGAGGTCGAGGAGGCCCGCGATGGAACCGATGGAGCCCGTCCACTCCGCCGGAGTGCTGCTCGCGATCGCGGCGGTGGCCGTCGCGGTCCTGCTCCTGCTCATCATCAGGCTGCGGATGCACGCGTTCGTCGCGCTCGTGCTAGTCAGCCTGCTCACCGGGGTCGCCGCCGGCGTCCCGCTGATGGACCTGGGCCAGGTGGCCGTCGGGTTCTTCGGCACCACGCTCGGCCAGGTCGCGCTGCTCGTCGGGCTCGGCGCGATGATCGGGCGGCTGCTGGAGGTGACCGGCGGGGCACAGGTGCTCGCCGACACGCTCATCAGCCGGTTCGGCGAGAAACGGGCCTCCTTCGCGCTCGGCGTCGCGGCCCTGCTCTTCGGCCTGCCGATCTTCTTCGACGCGGGCCTCGTGGTCTTCCTGCCCATCATCTTCTCGGTGGCGCGGCGCTTCGGCGGGTCGGTGCTCCTCTACGCGATCCCGGCGGCCGGCGCGTTCGCGGCGATGCACGCGATCGTCCCCCCGCACCCCGGGCCGGTCACCGCGGCCGTCGAGCTGCAGGGGTCCGTCGGCCTCACGCTCATCGTCGGCCTGCCGGTCGCGTTCGTCGCGTGGTACGTCGGCGTCTACCTGTTCACGAAGGTCTACGCCGGCAAGGTCATGGTCCCGATCAACGACGCCTTCCTGCGCGGTGGGGTCCAGGGCGAGCCGTCCGACCTCGACGACCCGGATGACGACGCGCGGGCCGAGCGGATCAGGACCGGCGAGGAGCAGGTCGCCCCGCCGTCCTTCGGCCTGGTGCTGATGATCCTGCTGCTCCCGCTCGTGCTCATCGCCTTCAACACCGTCATCGGCACGCTGCGCCAGGCCGGCGCGGCGCCCGAGGACGACGTGGTGCTCGACGGGCTGGCCTTCATCGGCCAGACGCCGGTCGCGCTGCTCATCACGCTGCTCGTCGCGACCTACCTGCTCGGCACCCGTGCCGGGTCGCCCGCCACCGTCGAGTC
>CAZONQ010000225.1:0-2242 GCA_964581125.1 uncultured Ornithinimicrobium sp. | reverse complement strand
GGCTTCTGGCTGGTCAGCCGGTTCTTCGGGATGGACGTCAGGACGACGCTGCGGACCTGGACGATCATGGAGACCACGCTGGGGCTGACGATCTTCGTGCTCGCCCTGCTCCTGTGGGCCGTGGTGCCCTGACGCCGGTCAGCCCTCGGTGTAGCCCGGCGGCAGCTCGTCGGCGCGCGTGAGCAGCTCCTCGCCCCAGTCCTGCCAGCCCTCGAGCAGGTCGTCCTCGCTGACGCCCACGACCCGGGTCACCGCGGGCCAGACCTCGGCGTCGTCGTACCACCCGCTGACGTCGTGGAGCTCCTCGACGACGTCGAGCGCGACCGCGCGGCCGAAGGCCTCCTCCAGGTAGCGGACGAAGCTGACCGAGGTCATGAGGTAGTCCTCCTCGCCCTCGGGGATCCAGTGCAGGTCCGGCAGCGTCTCCGGAGGCCCTTCGCGGTGCGCCTCGGCGGCCAGGCTCAGCAGGTCGCCCTCGAGGGCCGGGTCGGCGGAGAGCTCGTACCAGGTCGGCACGCCGTAGACCACCCACCCGACGCCCATGTGCTCCTCGTCGTCGCCGAGGACGGCCGCCTCCGCGCCGAGATAGCGCGCGTAGGTGTTGCCTCCGGGCGAGGGGCCGAAGGCGTCCAGGTCCTCGAGCATCGCCTCCAGCTCCAGGACGAGGCGCGGGTCGAGGGTCGGCTCCTCGGGGCCGAGCCAGGCCCGCTCCAGCCCGGGGTCTTCGGTCGACGTGCGCAGCCAGGACGTCGCCATGAGCTCGCCGCCGTCGAGCACCTCGCCGACGTGGGCCGTCGGCACGAGCTGGACGTGGACGACGTCGTGCTCCCGCGCCAGGGCCGGGAAGTCCGCACGCAGCGCCTGCGCGGCCGCGCTGATCTGCGGCAGCAGCTCCTCGGCGTCGCCCCGCGCCTCCTCCGGCGCGAGCAGCACCACGTCGTCGGCCTCGAGCACGGCGACCGGCCCGAGGTCCCACAGCTGGGGGTAGCCGTGGAACTGGCCGTTGCGTCCGCCGACGTCCACGAGACGGACCTCGCCGTCGGCGTCGGGGGCCAGCACCCAGCGGTACTGCTCCATGACCGGTGCCGGCCCGGCGCCGGTCACCTGGTGGCGGAAGCCGACGTGCAGCACCGTCCCGACCGGGCTCGTCCGCGAGACGACCTTGTCCGCGCGCAGCTGGCGCACCTCCATCGGCACGTTGCGCACCGCCTCGAACCAGTCGCGCTGCTGCTCGACCAGGCCCGGCCCGACGTGGTCGAGGTAGGCGCTGGCGTCGCCGCTCTGCAGCGCGGCGTCCATCGCGGTGACCACCTCGAGCACCTGCTCGTCCGTCACCGCCTCGGGGTATGCGGTCACCGTCGCCGTGGTGCCCGCCGTCGCCTCCGGAGCCGCGTCACCGCTCGCCGTGACGCTGGTCGCCCCGCCGGACGGCGCCGCGCTGCACCCCGCGAGCCCCGGCCCCACCAGCAGGGCGACGACGACGGCATACCCGACGGCCCGTGACCGCCCGACCCCTCTGCGCATGCGCGCAGTCTAGGTCCGCGGGGCCCGGCCGCCTCGCGGGCGCGCCAGGCCCTCGGACACTAGGGTGTGACCCCCGGCCCAGACCGACAGGAGCGCCCGCATGACACCCCTGCCCGACCCCGGTCCCCGACCGTGGCACGTCGTCCTCATGGGCGTCTCCGGCACCGGCAAGAGCACGATCGCCGAGGCGCTGCTGGAGCACCTGGACTGGGACTTCTGCGAGGGGGACGACCTGCACCCGCCGGCCAACATCGCCAAGATGTCCAGCGGCCAGCCGCTCGACGACGAGGACCGCTGGCCGTGGCTCGAGGCGCTCGCGGCCTGGACCCGGGAGCGGGCGGAGCGCGGCGAGGACACGCTCCTGACCTGCTCGGCGCTCAAGCGCTCCTACCGCGACGTGCTCCGCCGCGGGGGCGGGGGCACCTTCTTCGTCCACCTCACCGGCGACCACGACCTGCTCGCCGAGCGGATGGGCGCCCGGCAGCGCCACTTCATGCCCAGCTCGATGCTGCGGTCGCAGCTGGACACGCTCGAGCCGCTCGACGGGGACGAGCGCGGGATGGTCGTGGACGTCGCGGCCAGCCCCGAGGAGATCGCCCGCCAGGTGGTGGAGGAGCTGGGCCTCTGAGCCCGGCGGGTCAGACCAGCTCGAGCTGGTCGGCCACGACCCGGCCGCGGTGCAGCACGGTGCGGTCCGGCAGCCGGTCCATCACCGCCG
>CAZONQ010000224.1:0-3894 GCA_964581125.1 uncultured Ornithinimicrobium sp. | reverse complement strand
ATCGGGGACGAGAAGCCGCACCGGCAGGAGTGGATCGACAGAGGAGCCTGACGACAGCGCGAGGACCCGAGCGAGGGACGAGCGAGGCCCGGAGCGCCGAGGAGGGCGACCAGAGGGGCAGAGGAGCCTGACGACAGCGCGAGGACCCGAGCGAGGGACGAGCGAGGCCCGGAGCGCCGAGGAGGGCGACCAGAGAGCAGGGGCCGATGATCACCGCGTCAGGTGGTGCAGCACCGCCAGCACGCGCCGGTGGTCCTCGTCGCTGGGCGCGAGCCCGAGCGCGTCGTAGATGTGCGAGGTGTGCTGCACCACCGCCTTCTCGGTCAGCGTGAGCTCGCGCGCGATCCAGGAGTTGCTGCGTCCCTGCGCCATGAGCTCGAGCACCTCCTGCTGGCGCGGGGTGAGCCGCTGCACCTCCCTGTCGTCGCGACGCGCCCGGGCGACGAGCAGGGCGACGACCTCCGGGTCCAGCACGGTCCCGCCGGCCCGCACCCGCTCCAGGTCGGCGCAGAAGGTCTCGATGTCGGCGATCCGCTGCTTGAGCAGGTAGCCGACCCCCGACGGCCGCGCGGCCAGCAGCTCGGTGACGTAGCGCCGCTGCACGTGCTGGGAGAGCAGCACGATCGCGATGTCGGGGTGCCTGCGCTGCACGGCGAGTGCCGCGACCAGCCCCTCGTCGCCGTAGCCCGGCGGCATCCGGATGTCGCTGACCACGAGGTCGGGCAGGTGCTCGTCGACCAGCTCCAGCAGGCGTGCCGCGTCGGACGCCGCCGCGACGACGTCGTGGCCGGCCTCGGCCAGCACGAGCCGCAGCCCCTGGCGCAGGAGGGCCTCGTCCTCGCCGATCACGACCCGCACGGCAGCACCGCCCGCACGGTCGTCCCGCCACCGGGCGGGCTGTCCACCTCGAGGGTGCCGCCGAGCACGTCGACCCGGTCGGCGATCCCGCGCATCCCCAGCCCGCCACCGGCGTGGGCGCCGCCGGCACCGTCGTCGCGCACCTCCACGAGCAGGCTCCCGTCGGCGGCGGCGAGACGGACCTCGAGGTGGGTCGCCTCCGCGTGCCGGACCGCGTTGGTCAGCGCCTCCGCCAGGATCAGGTATGCCGTGCGCTCCACCACCGCGTCCACCGCACCTCGGGGGACGGCCAGGTCGAGACGGGTCGGCAGGGGCAGGTGGTCGACGAGGTCGTCCGCGGCCGCCGCGAGACCGCGCTCGAGCAGCGGTGCGGGCATGACCTCGTGGACGAACCGGCGCAGGTCCCCGGCGGCCTCGTCGATCCCGACGCGCAGCGCGGTGGCGGCCTCCACCGTCGACGGAGCGGCGGCGGGGTCGGCGGCGACGCGCTGGGCGTCCAGGGCGAGCACGACGAGCCGGGACTGCAGGCCGTCGTGGAGGTTCTGCGCGATCCTGCGGCGCTCCCGGTCGCCCGCCTCGACGAGGCGCTCGCGGGAGCGCTCGAGCAGCTGCTGGCCGGCGCGCAGCTGGGCGGTGAGCCGCTCGCGGTCCACCGCGAGGGCGACGACCCGGCCGGCGGCGCGGACCGGGCCAGGGTCGGTGAGCAGCGTCGCGTCGTAGACGATCGCCCCCACCGGCCGCCCCTCGACGTCGACCTCGACCGCCGCCCGGTCCCCGCCCGCCGGCGGGAGGTCGACCGCACGGCCGGAGGCGTCCACATACCCCCGTCCGTCGGGGGTGCGGAAGGCCAGCTGGAGCGACGGGTCGCCCAGGGTGCGCGCGAGGGCGTCGGTGAGCGAGGTGCGCGCGAGGCCGCCGCCGAGCCAGGTGCCGAGCTCCTCCACCTCGCCGGTGCGGGCGAAGCCGCCCCGCAGCAGCGCGAGGCAGAACGCCACCGGCACGCCGGCGAGGGCGACGAGCTGGGCCGCGCCGACCGTGTCGGGGGAGAGGCCGAGGAGCGGTCCGGCCAGGCTGCCGCTGACCGGGATGAAGAGCACGACGACGACGCCGTAGGCGTAGAGCGGGGCCAGGACCCGGCGGCGCGGCGGGTCGGCCGCCCGCAGCCGCCGCACGAGGACCAGCGTGGTGACCACCATGACGGCGGCGCCGACGAGGCTCTGCAGGGCGCCGCCGGCCCGGGCGAGCGCGGGGGCGTCCACGACCCCCAGCAGGTGGGCGGGCGGGGGAGCGGGGGCGAAGAGGTACCTGGGTGCCTGGAGCAGCAGCGACGTGGCGTAGCCGGCGAGGACGGTCCGCCGCACGAGGCGCCCGCGCAGCCGGCCGGAGGGGAAGGCGAGCAGCAGGTGGACGGCCACCGCCAGGACCAGCGTCGCGCCGACCGTGCCCGCCGCGACGAGCACCGGCACCGCGCTGAAGGGCAGGACCCCCACGAGCAGGGACAGGCAGCCGAGGACCATGACGGCGCCGAGCGGGTTGCTGGGCCGCCACCACCACGCCAGCGACCCGGTCCCGAGGTAGGTGGCGGCGACGGCCGCGAAGAGGACGGCGCCCCAGGAGGCGCCGACGAGCGCCAGCTCCAGGGCCGCCGCCAGCGCGGTCGCGACGACCAGGAGCACCAGCGCCCGGCGCGTCGAGCGGACGGCGGCGGTGGCGGCGGAACCGGCCATGTCTGAGCGTGGCACGCCCGGGCCTCCCGCGCACGGGACCTGGGTCCTCGAGCAGGAGACGACCTGGGTCCATTCCCCCGGGCCGCCGCGTCCGGGAGCCTGGAGAGGCACCCAGAGGAGGGCCGCCATGATCCCGTCCACCGCCGCCACCACCCCGCTCGTCCCCGTCGTCCGGGCACGACGGCGCACGTTCTCCGCCGCCGCGCTGCGCGAGGCGGTCGGCCTGCGGCGCCGCGAGCGCCCGCCCTTCGTCGGCCTGCCGGTGGGCCCGGACATGCCCACCGAGTTCGGCCCCCACCACCGCTGGCCGGACGGGTCGTTCTTCTACTGCTGCTGACGGCCGGGGCGGCCGGCTGCAGGGGGGCCGGCCGCGGTCAGCCGCCCGAGGCCGCGCCGCCGGCGGCCACCGCCGCGATCATCGCGGCGTTGACGTCCTGGATGGCCTTCTGCACCGCCTCGCTGGCCCACCGTCCCCTGGAGACCTCCTTGGCGGCCCGGTTGATCTCGCGCATCGTCAGGCCGCCGCGCGCCTCCTTCGGCAGGCCGCGGCCGAGCTGGCTCGTCGCGTGCAGCAGCGCCACGAGCGTGCCCGTGCGCAGGTCGGCCTCGCGCCGCCCGGCGAGGACGTCGACGAGGTCGGCCCGGAGACGGTCGGCGTGGGTGCCGTCGAGCGGGCGCCAGCTCGTCCACAGCGTCATGCCGAGCGCCCCGTGCTCGCGCGGCTCGACGAGCTCGGCCCGGGCCAGCTGCTCGTAGGCCCGCCTGGCCATCCCCTTGCCGACCTTCTGGACGGCCTGCTTGGGCCTGCGCCCGACCTGGTCGCCGAGGCGCACCAGCGCCTCGTCCAGCAGGGCGTCGCCGGTCGAGGAGGAGTCGACCAGCTCGATCCGCTGCTTGTCGTCCAGGGCGATCCGCTCGGTGCCGGCGAGCTCGGCGAGCAGGGCACCGGCCACCGTGGCGTCGGCCATCGTCAGGCCGTTGCCGCCGTTCTCCCGCGTGAGGAGCAGGAGCAGGTCCTCGGCGATCGTCGTCATGCTCCCGACGCTAGCGGCCGCGGCGGCCGACGGCGTCGGACCACGGGCGGATCCTCGCCTCCGTCGCGAGGGGGAGGTCGGCGTCCCTGCCGGCGGGTACGCTGACGTGGTGAGCACCCGCACCGAGAGCTTCCCCCTCCTGGGGCTGCTCCTGCCCGTGCTCACCGCGGCGGTGCTCCTGTCGGCCACCGCCCCCGACCACCTCCTGCTCACGCTGGCGCTCGCCGGCGTCGCCGCGCTCGCGGCGGCCTCGGGCGCGCTCCCCGTGCAGGCCC
>CAZONQ010000223.1:0-3910 GCA_964581125.1 uncultured Ornithinimicrobium sp. | reverse complement strand
GGCTCCTGCTACGTCTGCGAGGGCTGCGGCAGCACCAGCGGCTGCAGCTGACCCGCTAGAGGAACGAACGGGGTGACGTCCACCAGGGCGTCACCCCGTTCGTCATGTCCGGCGGGTGTGTCGGACCTCTGCGGTGCACTGGGTGCAGCGCGGGAGGAGGAGCGGTGGCACTTGCTGCAGGTGAGCTGGTGGCGACCAGCGGAGGACTCGTCCCCCTGTCGGCGCTCGGCCGTCCGACCGGGGCGAGCGACCTCGTCGAGCTCCGCTTCAGCGACGGCTCGCGGGTGCGCTGCACGGCCGACCACTCGTTCACGACGGACGACGGGCGCTCGGTGCGGGCGGCTGGTCTTCGCAAGGAGGACCGGGTGGTGCGGAGCGTCGCCTACGTCCCACGCAGCCGGTGCCCTGACGTCCTGCCGGAGGCGGCGGTGGCCGTCGCCGGGCGATCGAAGCTCGAGCTGCCCACCCTCTGGGACGAGGACCTCGCCCACTACCTGGGCTGGCTCGTGGGCGACGGCAGCTTCAGCCACCGAGGCGCGGTGACCATCTACGGCTCGGAGGCCGACCGCTCCGAGATCCTGCCGGTGCACCACCGGTTGCTGTCAGGATGGGCAGGTTTCGCGCCGAAGCCGAGCGTCCAGGCCAACGGCACGGTCCAGCTGCGGCTCATGCGACGGGACTTCGTCGACTACCTCTGCGCCCTCGGTGTCGTGCCGAAGAAGTCGGCGGAGAAGGTCCTGCCACGAGCGATCCTGACCGCGCCCGAGGAGGCCGCGACCGCCTTCCTGCGCGGTCTCTTCGACGCCGACGGCTGCGTCGTCAACGACGTCGCGAAGGGCACCCGCTACGTGGGGCTGGGCAGCAGGTCCGAGGAGCTCCTGCTCGGCGTGCAGGCCCTGCTCGGCTCGCTCGGCATCTGGGGCCGGATCTACCGGACCGGCCACAAGAAGAACTCTTTCGACTACACACGGAAGGACGGCAGCCACGTGACCTACTCGTCGTCCGGTCCGTCGTTCGACCTGCGCATCACGGGCCGTTCGCTCCGCGAGTTCGCTGCGCTCGTGGACCTCAGGCTGGAGGGCAAGCGGTCGAAGCTCCTCGACCTGATCGACTCGCACCGCTGGTACGACACCAGCGAGTGCGTCCGGCTGCGCCGGTCCGCGGTCATACCGCCGGCGTCGGTCGTCGGCAGCGGGTGAAACCCGTCGGTCCCGGACGGTCTGTCACAGCTCTCTGGCAAGCTGAGCCGCGTGGAGCCGGGAATCTACGAGCAGCTGGTCACCGCCGACCTGCAGCAGCGACTGAGCCAGGCCCTGGACCGTGCGCGGCTCGGGGACGTCGACGACGCCGACCTGCCGCACGTGCTCGGTCGGCACGTCCAGGAGGTCGTCACCGCGCGCCTGCGCTCGGCACGGGGGAGCGAGGAGCGCCTACGCCTCGTCAACGGCATGCTCGACCTGCTCGAGTCCGCGGACGAGGAGGTGCAGCACCCTCCCCGACAGCTCCTGAGCGTCGCTCCGGACTCTGCTCCGACGGTCGGCTCGGTCGGGCTCGTCCGTCCTGCCACGCCACTCAGCGACGCGGCGCTGCTGACCAACGCAAGGGGCGAGCCCAACCTCGGCGCCGAGATCAGGACCGAGCTCGAGTCGTCCGACGAGGTCGACCTGCTGATCGCCTTCGTGAAGTGGCACGGACTGAGGCTGCTGACGCCCGAGCTGGCGCGTCTGCGCGAGAGGGGTGTGCCGCTCCGCGTCATCACGACCACCTACATGGGGGCGACCGAGCGGGACGCGGTCGACCGCCTCGTGCGCGAGTTCGGGGCGCAGGTGCGGGTCCAGTACGACGCCCAGCGGACGCGCCTGCACGCCAAGGCTTGGATGTTCCGCCGCCGCACCACCTTCGACACGGCCTACGTCGGCTCGTCGAACCTGTCGCGGGCGGCCCTCCTGGACGGAGTGGAGTGGAACGTCCGTCTGTCCAGGGTGGCGACACCGGCGCTCCTGGAGAAGTTCCAGGCGACCTTCGAGACCTACTGGAACGACGACTCCTACGAGCTCTACGACCCGGACCGGGACCGCGACCGGCTCGACGACGCGCTGGCCGAGGCGTCAGGCCGCAAGCAGGGGAGCGGGGTCACGATCACGCTCTCCGGCCTGGAGGTGCGTCCCTTCCCCTACCAGCTGGAGATGCTCGAGGCGCTCGAGGCCGAGCGAGCCGTGCACGACCGGCACCGCAACCTCGTCGTGGCCGCCACCGGCACCGGCAAGACGGTGGTGGCCGCGCTCGACTACCGCAACCTGGCTCACCAGGAAGGCCGACGGCCGAGCCTGCTCTTCGTCGCCCACCGCAAGGAGATCCTCGAGCAGTCGCTCCGGACCTACCGTGAGGTCCTCGCCGACGGGGACTTCGGCGAGCTCTACGTCGGCGGCGCCCGACCCGAACGGTGGCGCCACGTCTTCGCCAGCGTCCAGTCCCTGACGGCATACGGCGTGGAGCAGATCCCGTCCGACGCCTACGAGGTCCTGGTCATCGACGAGTTCCACCACGCGCAGGCGGCGACCTACCGGCGCCTCATCCAGCACTTCGAGCCGACGGAGCTCCTCGGCCTGACCGCGACTCCCGAGCGGTCCGACGGGCTCGACGTCCGGGAGTTCTTCGAGGGCCGGACCGCCGTGGAGCTTCGCCTCTGGGACGCGCTCGGCGCAGACCTCCTGTGTCCCTTTCACTACTTCGCCGTCGCCGACAACACCGACCTGCGCGACGTTCGGTGGACCCGAGGGCGGTACGACGAGGCCGACCTGGAGGCCCTCTACACCGGCAACGACGCCAGGGCCCAGATCGTCCTGACCCAGCTGCGCGACAAGGTGCTCGATCCCGGCGCCATGCGCGCCCTGGGCTTCTGCGTCGGTGTCGACCATGCCCGCTACATGGCCACCGTCTTCCAGCGGGCCGGCATCCCGGCCCAGGCCGTCAGCGGGGACACCCCGTCCCACGAGCGAGAGCAGGCGCTACGGGACCTGCGAGACCGGCGGCTCAACGTTCTCTTCGCCGCTGACCTGTTCAACGAGGGCCTCGACATGCCGGAGGTGGACACCGTCCTGTTCCTGCGGCCCACCGAGAGTGCCACCGTCTTCCTCCAGCAGCTCGGACGCGGCCTGCGCCGGACGAAGGACAAGGCCGTCCTGACCGCCCTCGACTTCGTCGGCCACCACCGCAAGGAGTTCCGCTTCGACCAGAAGTACCGGGCCCTCACCGGCAGCACCAGACGCGGGCTCATCGACGGCATCGAGCGAGGGTTCCCCTTCCTGCCGTCGGGCTGCCAGATCGTCATGGACAAGCAGGCCCAGACGATCGTGCTCGACAACATCAGGTCGCAGATCTCCAACCGGTGGCCGCAGATGGTCGCCGAGCTGCGGAGCTATGGCGAGCGCGAGCTGAGCCGGTTCCTGGAGGAGTCCAGCCTCGAGCTCGCCGACGTCCTCCGCAAAGGACAGCGGTCGTGGACGCAGCTGCGGCGAGCCGCAGGCCTGCCGACCCGAGACGGATCTCACCGCGAGGAGAAGTTGCTGAGGCGCGTGCGGGCCTTCGCGCACGTCGACGACAGGGACCGGGCCGAGTCCTACCGGCACCTCCTCGCGGACACGACTCCGACCTACGCCGACCTCTCACCCACGGAGCGTCGGATGGCGGAGATGTTGTTCTTCTCACTCTGGCCGGACGGCGGGGGACATCTCACCTACGAGGCAGGCTTCCGTGCCCTGCGCGAGGAGCAGGCGCTCCGGGACGAGCTGCGCGCTGTCGTGGACCTCTCCTTCGAGGCGGCACGCCACCAGGCGTTCGATCTCGAGGGGAGTCTGCGAGAGGTTCCCCTGCGCGTGCACGCCCGCTACCAGCGTGAGGAGGTCCTCGC
>CAZONQ010000222.1:0-3934 GCA_964581125.1 uncultured Ornithinimicrobium sp. | reverse complement strand
GAGCGCGCCCTGGATCGAGGCGCTGTCCATGTGGTCGCCGGCGAGGATGAGCCGGTCGGCCGCCGCCATGTGGGCCCGCTCGTGGAACGGGGCGGGCTCCACCGGGACGGCGTAGGGGATGTCGTCGCGCCGGAGAAGGCGCCACGCGGTGACGTTCGTCCGGAAGATCTGCCCCAGCTGGCGCAGCACGGTCGCGTCGTCGACCGGCTCCTCGCCGGGCCGCAGGAGCGTGCTCGCCTGCACGAGGTGCCACCCCTCGGGGGCGTAGGTCGGAGCGACGTTGCTGACGACGGCGGTGCTGACCACGGGCCCGCGGTCGGCGCGCACGTCGACGACGATCGAGGTGAGGTCGCTGGGACGCTCGGGGACGGCGTACCAGCGGGTCGTCTGCCCCTTGCCCTCCGGGACGCGCCGCCCGGTCAGACGCTCCGCGCTCGTCGGGTCCGTGGCGACGACCACGAGGTCGGTGTCGATGCGCTCCCCGCCGGCGGTCAGGACCGAGCCGGGAGACACCTCGACGACCTCCGTGCCGAGCTCGACGGGCTGGACGAGCTGGGCGGCCAGCTGGTCCGGCACCGCCTGCATCCCGCCCGCCGGGAGCACGGGGGTGCCGGACATCAGGCTCTTGACGACGAGGCGGGTGAAGATCGTCGACGTGCTCCCGTCGTCCTCGAGCAGGAAGCCGGAGAGCACCGTGTCGACGAGCCTGCGCAGCGGCCCGTGGAAGCCGGCCTCGTCCATCGACCGCCGGCGGGGCTGGTCGTCGATGCCGCCCGCCAGCAGCGCGTCGACGCTCGGCGACGCCCACCGCACGAGCGCGGCGACGCTGGCGGGGTGCAGCTTGCCCGACCGCATGGTCTGCGCGATCAGCTGCGGCTCCCGGCGCGGGTCGGCGACGACGAAGAGCCGGTCGTCCCGGTCCGACCGCACGGCGACGCCGGCGGTGAACGGCCGGGCGTCGAGCGCGTGGAGGTCGACGTGCGTCCTCACCATCGGATAGCCGGGGTTGAGGACCTGGAACCCGCGGTCCAGGAGGAAGCCGTCCACCGCGTCCGTGCGGACCCGTCCCCCGACCCCGTCCGACCCCTCGAGGACCCGGACCGGGACGCCGTGGGCCTGCAGCGAGAGTGCGCAGGCCAGCCCCGCCAGCCCCGCACCCACGATGACGACGTCGGCGTCCTGCGGCATGGCCCCAGGCTAGGACGGCTGGTCCCGCCTCGCAGGTCGGGAGCGGAGGACGGGCCCGGCGTGCCCGCGTCGCGGACGGGCCGACGACGCCGGAGTGGCACGATGGGGGCGTGCAGCCCGAGAGCGTGACCGACGTCGACCTGACGGCCCGGATCGAGCTCTGCCACGCCGCGCTCCAGCACCTCGCCGCCCGCGTCGGTGCCGACATGCTGCACATCAAGGGTCTGGCGGCCGAGCCGGAGTGGCGCTCGCGGGGACGGGGCAGCGACGCGGACGTCCTCGTGCGCCCCTCCCACGTCGCCCGGGTCGTGGCAGCGCTCGACGGTGACGAGCGCTGGCACCGGCGCTCGAGGTTCCACACCGGGTCGCCCTTCGGCCACGCGCAGACCTACTGGCACGACCACCTCGGCTACGCCGACGTGCACCGCTTCTTCCCCGGCATGCGTCCCGACGACGACGCCTTCGACGCCCTGTGGGACGAGCGGGCGACCGTGGACCTGGCCGGGGTGCCCGTGCCGGTGCCCTCCCGAAGGGGGCAGGCCCTCGTCTTCCTGCTCAACGAGGTCCGCAACGGGTCTGACGTCGGCGGCACCGGCCGCCTGGGCGAGCTGGCCGTCTCCGACCTGGGCACCGAGGTGGACGAGCTCGTGAGCCGGGTCGGTGCGCAGGTGGCGCACGCCGCGGCGCTAGGCGAGCTCGACCGCTTCCGCGAGCACCGCGAGCACGACCTCTGGCGCGCCATCACCACCGGGTCGGGGCGCGTCGAGGAGTGGCGGGCCCGGGTCAAGGCGCAGCCCTCCCTGGCCGGCAAGGTGCTGACGGTGCTGCGGGCCCCGCTCGTCAACACCGAGCACCTCACCAACGTGCGGGGCCACGAGCCCTCGGCGCTGGAGGTCGCCGTGGAGTTCCTCGACCGCGCGCGTCGCGCCGCGGTCGAGGTCTGGCGCTCGCGGGACGGAAGGGCGCCGCGGTGACGGCCACGGCGCGGCAGACCTGGCGACGGGCCCCCGGGTGGGGCGTCGTCGACCGCCCCGACGGCGCGGACCACGGGGGACGGATGTATGCCGCTCAGCTCGACTCCGGCGTCATCCACGTCCTCGAGGGGCCGGCCGCGGTGGTCTGCCGTGCGGCGCTGTCGGGGCTCGACGCCGCGGGGATCCGTGCCGAGGCAGCGCGGGTCCTGGGCGCGGCGGTGGACGACGTCGACGAGGACGTCGTGGCCGAGCTGCTCGACGAGCTGGCCGGGCTCGGCGTGCTGCAGGAGGCCTGAGAGGGCCGGCTCAGACGTTGTGCCGGCGGTCGATCCGCTGGCGCGCCTGGCTGCGGAACTCCAGGGCCTCGCCGTCGTCGAGGCGACTGGCCCGGGCGGCGGCCGCGGCCTCCGCGTGGGGACGCGACTTCTGCATGCGCTTGTCGCGCCGGCCGGCCTTCTTCCGGCGCTTCCGGGGGCCGTCGGGGCGCGTCGAGACGTGCTCGCCGCTGTAGTAGCTGTAGTAGGCGGCCGGCTGCGCGGGCGCCTTGGTGAGGACGAAGCCCGCGATCTGGGTCTCGGTGTTGCCGAGCACGCGGAGCGCCTCGGCGACGTGGCGCTTCCGCGTCTCCCCGCTCGCGACGACCATGAGCATGCCGCCGGTGAGCTTCTCGATGACCATCGCGTCGGTCACCGGCAGGACCGGCGGGGCGTCGACGAGGATGAAGTCGTAGTGGTCGCTCAGGCTCTCGAAGAGCTCGTGCATCTTGCTCGACCCGAGCAGCTCGCTCGGGTTGGGCGGGACCTCGCCGGCCGTGAGCACGTGCAGGTTGGTGCCGCCCCAGGGCTGAACGACGTCGCGGATGTCGGCGTCGCCGAGGAGCACCGTGGTCAGGCCGACGGCCCCCTCGAGACCGAGCGTGGTCGCCACCGAGGGGTGGCGCAGGTCGGCGTCGATGAGCAGCACCTTGGTGCCGGCGTCGGACATGGCCAGCGCGAGGTTGACCGCGGTGGTGGTCTTGCCCTCGCCCGGCAGCGTCGAGCTGATGACGAAGGAGTGCTTGCCGGTGGTGACGTCGACGAACATCATGTTGGTGCGCAGCTGGCGCACCGCCTCGGCCTGCGGGCCGAAGGGGTCGAGCTCGAGGTAGATCGAGTGCGAGTCGTCCGCCTTGCGCACCGGGATCCGGCTGAGGACCGGACGGTCGCTGAGCGCGGCCACGTCGGAGGTCGTGCGGACCCGCTGGTCCAGGGCCTGCCGCGCGAGCGCGAAGCCGATCCCGAGCATGAGCCCGGCGAGGGCGCCGAGGGCGAGGTTGCGCACGGGGTCCGGCTCGACGGGACGCGACGGGACGTTCGCGGGGACGACGGTCTCGGCCGAGACCGCGGTGCCGCTCATCTGCAGCATCGGGGAGAAGTTGCGGGCCACCGCGGCCAGCTGCTGCGGGACCGCGGTGGCGGCGTCGGCGGCGACCTGCGGGTCGTGGGCGCGCACGGTCACGTCGAGCAGCGGGGTCTCGCCCGAGCGGCTCGCGTCGACGTCGAGCATCGTCCCCGGCTCCAGGCCGAGCTGCTCCCTGACCGGGTCGAGGACGATCGGCGAGGTGGCGACCTGGATGACGGTCGCCAGCTCGGCGGCGGGCATGTTGTAGACGTTGCTGGACTCCGTCTGGTTGTTGGCCAGCAGGTAGACCCGGGAGCTCGACTGGTAGACGGGCTTGATCTGCAGCGTCAGGTAGGCGGTCGCGGCGACGACGACGAGCATCGTGGCGACGA
>CAZONQ010000221.1:0-3936 GCA_964581125.1 uncultured Ornithinimicrobium sp. | reverse complement strand
CGCAGCGCGACGTCGGTGCACTCGGCCGCGGCCTCCACGGTCGCGTCGCCGTCGTCCTCGCCTCCGGCCCGGTTGCCGGAGCCGGGGGCGGCGCAGGCGGTGAGGCCGACCGACGTGGCCAGGGCCAGCACGGTCAGTGCGCGGGTTCGGGTGGGCTTCATGACGGATCTCCTACAGGGATGGACGCACCGGGGTCCCGGGGCGCTGGTGGTGAGATGGATGGAGGTATGGGGTGGCGCGCCCGCCCCCGTGCGCTGCGGTCATCGCATGCTCCGGTAGCGGTCGTGTCGGGCGCGCAGCCGCTCCTCGCCGGGCTGGGCGAGCAGCTCGCGCAGGTGCGCGGCGGTGGCCGAGGCGATCCGCCCGCAGAAGGCCACCGGCTCGTCGGCGGCGTCGGGCAGCTCGGGCACGACCTCGTCGACGGCGCCGGAGGCCAGCAGGTCGACGGCGCGGATGCGGTGCGCCTCGGCCATCTCGGCGGCGTGGTCGCCGGTGCGGTGGACGATCGCGCTGGCGCCCTCGGGCGGCAGCGGGGCGATCCAGCCGTTCTCGGCGCAGACCGTGCGGTCGGCGGGCATGAGCGCCAGGGCGCCGCCGCCGGTGCCCTCGCCGAGGACGACCGAGACGACCGGCACCTCGACGGTCGCCAGGGCCCCGAGGCAGCGGGCGATCTCGCCGGCCATCCCGGCCTGCTCGGCCTCGGCGGACAGCTCGGCGCCGGGGGTGTCGATGACCGTGACGACGGGCAGCCCGAGCTCCTCGGCGAGCTGGAAGCCGCGCTGGGCGACGCGGAGGGCGGCCGGTCCGAGGTAGGCGTGCTGCTGGGCGCGGCGGTCCTGGCCGACGAGGACGAAGGAGCAGCCGGCCATCCGGGCCAGCCCGATGATGACCGTGAGGTCGGACTCGCCGGAGCCGGTGCCGCGCAGCGGGATGAAGGTCTCGGCCGCGTGGTGGAGCAGCTCGCGCAGCCCCGGGCGGTCCGGGCGGCGGGTCGCCTCGACCGAGGCCCACGCCGGGCGGTCGGTCGCGGCGCCCGCGCCGACGACGTGGTCGCCCTGCGGGTCCTGCGGGCTGGTGAGCACGTGCAGGGCGCCGATCGCGACCTCGCGCAGCCCCTCGAGCGGGACGACGCCGTCGAGGACGCCGCGCCCGACGAGGTTCTCCGCGAGCTGGACGCCCTCGGGGAAGGGCTCGCCGTGGATGACCTCGCGCACCCGGGGGCCGAGGAAGCCGACGAGGGCCCCCGGCTCGGCGACCGTGAGGTGCCCGAGGGAGCCCCACGAGGCCAGCACGCCGCCGGTCGTGGGGTCGCGCAGGTAGACCAGGTAGGGCAGCCGCGCCCGGCGGTGCGCCATGACGGCCTGGCCGATCTTGACCATGTGGAGGAAGGCCGGCGTGCCCTCCTGCATGCGGGTGCCGCCGGAGGAGGGCGAGGCCAGCAGCGGCAGGCCCTCGGCGGTGGCCCGCTCGACCGCGCGGGTCAGCCGCTCGCTGGCGGCGGCGCCGATCGACCCGGCGAGGAAGGCGAACTCGCCCGCCGCGACCGCGACGCGGCGGCCGTCGAGCCGGCCCTCCCCGGTGACGACGGCCTCGTCCACCCCGCTGCGCTCGCGCGCGCGGGCGAGCTGGGCGGCATACTCCGGCCCGAGGTCGGGCTGCTCCGGCGGCTCGTCCCAGGAGACGAAGGAGCCGGGGTCCAGGACGGTGGCCAGGACCTCGACCGCGGGCCTGCGGGTCATCCCTGCTCCTGCAGCCACGCCCGCACGGACGCGCCGTGCTCGTCGAGCAGCGGCGGGCTCTGGTGGTCGCGCGGGGTGGTCTCGGTGCCGTCGGCGTCGAAGAAGCGCAGCGGCGGCCCGGGCAGCGAGACGGTGCCGAGCGTGGGGTGCTCGACGTCGACGAGGAGACCCTGGGAGCGGGTCTGGTCCCACTCGTAGACCTCCTGCAGGTCGCGGACCCGGCCCGAGGGCACGCCCGCGGCGGTGAGCCGCGCGAGCAGCTCCTCGCGGTCGACGCCCGCGAAGGTCTCCTCGAGCAGGGCGACGACCTGCTCGCGGTGGGCGACCCGCTCGGCGTTGGTGGCCAGCCCCTCGGCGGCCGGGTCGAGGCCGAACTCGGCGCAGAGCCGCTGCCAGAGGCTCTCGTTGCCGCAGGCGATCTGGACGGCGCCGTCGCGGCAGCGGAAGAGGCCGTAGGGGGCGATCGACGGGTGGTGGTTGCCCTGCGCGCGCGGCACCTCGCCGGCCACCGTCCACCGCGTGCCCTGGAAGGCGTGCACGCCGACGAACGAGGCGAGCAGCGAGGTGCGCACGTGCTGCCCGCGGCCGGTGCGCTCCCGCTCGTGGAGGGCGGCGAGGACGCCGTAGGCGCCGTACATCCCGGCGAGCAGGTCCCCGATCGGCACGCCGACCCGCTGCGGGTCGTCCGGGCCGGAGCCGGTGAGCGACATGAGGCCCGCCTCGCCCTGGGCGATCTGGTCGTAGCCGGGGCGCCCGCCCTCGGGGCCGTCGTGGCCGAAGCCGGAGATCGACAGCAGCACGAGGCGCGGGTTGAGCTCGAGCAGGCGGTCGGCCGGGAAGCCGAGGCGGTCGAGGACGCCGGGGCGGAAGTTCTCCAGCAGCACGTCGGAGCGGCGCACCAGCGCGGTGAGGACCTCGCGGCCCTCGTCGGACTTGAGGTCGAGCGCGACCGACTCCTTGTTGCGGTTGCACGAGAGGTAGTAGGTCGCGACGTCCTCCCCGTCGCTGCCCGGCACGAAGGGCGGGCCCCACGACCGCGTCTCGTCGCCCGAGCCCGGCGACTCGACCTTGATCACCCGGGCGCCCAGGTCGGCCAGCATCATCCCGGCGTGCGGTCCGGCCAGCGCGCGGGTGAGGTCGAGCACGACGAGGTCGGACAGCGGTCCGGGACGGGCGGGCTGGGGCATCGGTCACTCCTGTGTGGCGGGCTCAGTGGCCTAGCCAATAGTCAACTGGACCACTTGTCAATAGACTTCCCGCATGAGTCCCCAGACCGTCGGCGCCGACGGCCCGCCCGGCGTGCCGGTCCCCCCGCGCCTGTCGAGGCCCCGGCTCTACGAGCAGATCGTCCAGGAGCTGCTCGACCACATGCGCACGCACGGCCTCGGACCCGGCGACAAGCTCCCCGCCGAGCGCGAGCTGGCCCAGGCGCTCGGCGTGAGCCGCGCCTCGCTGGCGCAGGCCCTCGTCGCGCTGGAGGTGGTCGGCATGGTCCACGTCCGGCACGGCGAGGGCGCGACGATCCTGCGCGGCGCCGACGAGGAGGACGTGCTGCTCTCGGCCGTCCGGGCGCACCAGGACTCGATGCCCGACATCATCGACGCCCGCTCCGCCCTCGAGGCCAAGCTCGCGGCGCTCGCGGCGCAGCGCCGCACCGACGAGGACCTCGCCGCCATCGACGCCGCCCTCGAGCTCATGGAGCGCCAGGTCCGCGCCGGCGACCGGGCCCTCGAGGGCGACCAGGCCTTCCACGAGGCCGTCACCCGCGCCGGGCACTCCGCGGTCCTCGCCCGGCTCATGAAGGAGATCGGCGAGCTCATCCTCGAGACCCGGATCGAGTCGCTCTCCACCCCCGGCCGCCCGCAGAACTCCCTCGACAAGCACCGCGTCATCGCCGCCGCGATCCGCGACCGCGACCCGGTCGCCGCGGCCCGCGCGATGACCGACCACATCGACACCGTCTCCGACGTGGCGCTCCTGCGCGGACGCGCCGCCGACGAGGGCAAGGAGCAGGACCACCGATGACCAACCGCGCCGCCGACAACCTCGCCCTGCTCGACACCGAGACCGCGCGCCTGCTCGCGACCGTGGACCGGCTCGGGCCCGGGGACCTGGCCCGACCGAGCCTCTGCCCCGGGTGGTCGGTGGCCCACGTGCTCACCCACCTGGCCCGCAACGCCGACGCCCTGCTCAACCT
>CAZONQ010000220.1:0-3964 GCA_964581125.1 uncultured Ornithinimicrobium sp. | reverse complement strand
ATCATCCTGCTCGACGCGGCCGACGAGGTGCTCGGCAGCTTCGGCGACGACCTCGCCCGCCGCACCCGCCGCGACCTGGAGCGGCTCGGCGTGGAGATCCGCCTCGGGGCCAAGGTCGTGGACGTCGACGCGGGCGGGCTCGAGGTCGAGCACCACGACGGCTCCCGGCACCGGATCGAGTGCTCGACCAAGGTGTGGGCCGCCGGCGTGCAGGCCAACCCGCTCACGAAGACCCTCGCGGAGCAGACCGGCGCCGAGCTCGACCGCGCCGGGCGCATCCGCACCAACCCGGACTTGACCCTCCCCGGCCATCCCGAGGTCTTCGTCATCGGTGACATGGTCGCGATGGAGGGGCTTCCCGGCGTCGCCCAGGGCGCGATCCAGACCGGCCGGCACGCGGCCGACCAGATCCTGCGCCGGCTGCGGGGCGAGGAGACCGGGCAGGCGTTCGAGTACTTCGACAAGGGGTCGATGGCGACGATCTCGCGCTTCCGCGCGGTGATGAAGCGCGGCAGGATCGAGCTGACCGGCGTGCCCGCGTGGGTCGCGTGGCTGGCGGTGCACCTCTTCTACATCATCGGCTTCAAGAGCCAGGTCTCCACGCTCATGCACTGGGCGATCAGCTTCCTCGGCCGCGACCGGGCCGAGCGGACGATCACCGAGCAGCAGGTGCTGGCGCGCCTGGCGCTGGAGTATCTCGGCGAGGACTTCCTGCGCTCCTCGCTGCGCACCTCCCGCCGGGAGCAGACGGAGCTGCCCGAGCACCAGGACTGAGCACGCCTCACAACGACCGCGCCACCAGCTCCTTCATGATCTCGTTGGTGCCGCCGTAGATCTTCTGGACCCGGGCGGCGGCGAACATCCGGGCGATCGGATACTCCGTCATGTAGCCGTAGCCGCCGAAGACCTGCAGGCAGCGGTCGACGACCCTGTTCTGCACGTCGGTGCACCAGAACTTGGCCAGCGAGGCGGTCGCCGCGTCGAGCTCCCCCGCGACGTGCCGGGCGACGCAGCTGTCGACGAGCGTGCGTGCCGCCAGCACGTCGGCGGCGCACTCGGCCAGCACGAAGCGGGTGTGCTGGAAGTCCATCAGCCGCTGGCCGAAGGCCTCCCGCTCCTTGGCGTGGTCGACGGCCAGGCGCACGGCCGCCTCCGCGGCCCCGACGCCGGTGACCGCGATGACCAGCCGCTCCTGCGGCAGATGCTGCATCAGCTGGGCGAAGCCCTGCCCCTCGACCCCACCGAGCAGGTTGTCCGCCGGCACCCGCACGTCGGTGAAGGACAGCTCGCGGGTGTCCTGCCCGGGCATGCCGATCTTGTCCAGCACCCGGCCTCGCTCGAAGCCCGCCAGCCCGTCGGTCTCGACGACCAGGAGCGACAGCCCCGCGCCACCGGGCTCGTCGCCGGTGCGCACCACGACGACCACGAGGTCGGCGTGGGTGCCGTTGGTGACGAAGGTCTTGGCGCCGTCGACGACGTAGTGGTCCCCGTCCCGGACGGCGCGCGTGCGGACCGCCTGCAGGTCCGACCCGGTCGTCGGCTCGGTCATCGCGACCGCGCCGACGAGGTCGCCGGTCGCCATCCGGGGCAGCCAGCGCCGCTTCTGCTCCTCCGTGCCGAACGCCACGAGGTAGTGCGCCACGATCACGCTGTGCACCTGGTTGCCCCAGGCGTCGTCCGCGGCGCGCCCCTGCTCGAGAGCCAGGACCGCCTCGTGGGCGAAGGTCCCGCCCCCGCCGCCGTAGGCCTCGGGGACGCTCAGGCACAGCAGCCCGCCCCTCCCGGCCGCCCGCCACAGGTCGCGGTCGACCATGTGCTGCCCGGCCCACCGCGCCTGGTGCGGCGTGACCTCCCTGGCCAGGAAGGTCCTCGCCAGCTCCTGCAGGTCCTCCAGCTCCTCGGTCATCCACGGCGAGCGGTGGTCGTCCAGGATCATCGCGCCTCCCGCACCGCGACGAGGGGTATGTCGTGCTCCCGCGCCACGGCCTCCCACTCCGCCCCGGTCCGGGTCGCGAACGTGGCCGTCAGCTCCTCGCGGGTGCTCCCGACGACGGCCGCCAGACGGTCGGCGAAGTGCGGCTCGAGCGCAGCCACCGCGACGTGCCCGTCGGCGCTGGCGTAGACGTCGTAGGTCGGCAGGCCGCCGCCGAGCACGCCGCCGGGAGCCGCCAGGCCGCGCCGCGCGGCCTCGCCGGCGTCCCGGGCCGCGTCGTCGAGGACCACCCGCATCCGCGTCGTGCCGCCGAGCCCGTCCACCCGCTCGAGGTGGACGAGGAGCACCGCGGCGAAGGCCCGCTCCGCACCCAGCAGGTCGGCGACCGGGACGCGGGGCAGGTGCGGCGGGACCAGGGTGCCGTGGGCGGCCTGGTAGGTCAGGTCGTGGCCGGCCTCGTCCGCCCGCTCGTCGCCGTACCCGACGATCTCGACCAGGCCGGCCCCGTACCTCTCGACCAGCTCCAGCAGCCCGAGCCGCTCCACCGCGGCATGGCGCATCGAGACCAGCAGCACGTCGGTGTCGAAGAGGAGGTCCTCGAGCGCCTCCCGTCCGTCGTGCTCCTTGAGGTCGAGGGTGATCACCTCCTGGCCGGCGACGAGGTCGGCGTACCACCCCGGCGCGACCGTCTTGAGCGGGTCGCCGCCCGGGGGCTCGACCTTGGTGACCGTGGCCCCCAGCGCCACCAGCCGTGCGGCCGCGAGCGGGCCCGGCAGGTTCGTCGCGAGCGTGACCACGCGAAGTCCCGTCAACATGTGCTCCACGGTCCTGCCTTCCTCCCGGCCCTCGTCGGACTCAGTCTGTGGTGCCCTCGCGCCGCATCGGCAGATGCGGGATGCCGTCCTCGACGTAGTCCGGCCCGCTGCGGCGGAAGCCGAACCGGGCGTACCAGTCCTCCAGGTAGGTCTGCGCACCGATCTCCACGGGACGACCACCGACCCGGTGCAGGGCCTGCGAGACCAGCGCCGCCGCATACCCCCGGCCCCGGTGACCGGCCGCGGTGGCGACCCGGCCGAGGTGGTGCTGACCACCCTCGTCGACGTAGGTCCGCAGGGTCGCCACGGGCGCGCCGTCGACCTCGACCCACAGGTGCTCGGTGGTCGGGTCGGCGTCGACCCCGTCGAGCTCGGGGTAGGCGCACTCCTGCTCGACGACGAAGACGTCGACCCGCAGCCGCAGCAGCGCGTAGAGGGTGAGCGGGTCGAGGTCGGCGAGGCGGGCGGCGCGGACGTGCGGCATACCCTGAAGCCTATGAGCGAGCCCAGCCCGGTCGAGCCGGTCGACGCGCTGCGCCGGATCGCCTTCCTGCTCGAGCGCACCCGGGCCGAGACGAGGCGGGTCGAGGCCTACCGCAACGCGGCGAAGGTGATCCTGCCGCTCGGCGAGGAGGAGGTGCGGCGGCGGGTGGCTGCCGGGACGCTGCAGGAGCTCGCCGGGATCGGCCCGTCCACCTCCGCGGTGATCGAGCAGGCCTGCGCCGGTCGGGTCCCGGACAAGCTGGCCGAGCTCGAGGCCGGCTACGCGCCGCTGGCGACCGGCGGCGAGGAGGTGCGCGCCGCGCTGAGGGGCGACCTGCACACCCACTCCGACTGGTCCGACGGCGGCTCCCCGGTCGAGGAGATGGTCGCGACCGCGATGGAGCTGGGGCACGACTACCTGGCGCTGACCGACCACTCGCCCCGCCTCAAGGTCGCCAACGGGCTGAGCGCCGCGCGGCTGCGCCGGCAGGTCGGGCTCGTCGACGCGGTGAACGCGCACCTGGGGGACGGCTTCCGGCTGCTCAAGGGCATCGAGGTCGACATCCTCGACGACGGCAGCCTCGACCAGGAGCGCGGTCTGCTCGCCGAGCTGGACGTGCGGGTGGCGTCCGTGCACTCCAAGCTCGCGATGGAGGAGGAGGCGATGACGCGGCGCATGGTCGCCGCCGTGCGCGACCCGCTCACCACCGTGCTCGGGCACTGCACGGGGCGG
>CAZONQ010000219.1:0-3980 GCA_964581125.1 uncultured Ornithinimicrobium sp. | reverse complement strand
GCCGGGAAGACGATCTCGTTGAGCATCGGGTGGTAGTAGGCGTTGACGGTCTGCGGGGTCATCAGCCACTCGTCCCGGTCGATCGGCCTGCCGACCTTGGCCAGCTGCCGGTCGGTCTCGAAAGCCGAGCCGCGGCGCACGTTGCCGACCAGGTCCTCCGGGTCGAGCCGGTATGCGGTGTAGTCGCGGAAGGTGGGCGGGTGCCCGATCTTGGGCCGGAAGGCGGCCAGCTTCTCCAGCGCGCGGGCACGGGTCTCCTCGCCCATCCACTCCAGCTCGCCGATCCGGCGCCGGAAGGCCTCCGTGACGTTGGCGACCAGCTCGGCCATCCGCTCCTCGGCCTGCGGCGGGAAGTGCGCCTCGACGTACATCTGGCCGGCGGCCTCGCCCAGCAGCTCCTCCACCAGGGCCACGCCCCGCTTCCAGCGCTCCTTGAGGGCGGGGGTGCCGCTCAGGGTGCGGCCGTGGAAGTCGAAGTGCGCCTCGACGAGGTCGTCGGTGAGGTAGGGCGCCAGGCCGTCGAGCAGGCGCACCGCCAGCCACGTGCGCCAGTCCTCCACCGGCACCTCGGCGAGCGCGGTGCCGACCGCGGCCAGCACGTCGGGCTGCCGGGCGACGACGGCCGCCATGGCGGCGTCGGGGACGTGCAGCCCCTCGGCCCACGCGTCCCAGTCCCAGCCGGGCGTCCGGGCGGCGAGCTCCTCGCGGGTCAGCCGGGTGTAGGAGCGCACCGCGTCCCGGGCCGCGACGCGGTCCCAGTGCGCCGCGGCGATCCGCTCCTCGAGCGCCCACAGCCGTCCGACCGGGTCCTCGCCCAGGTCCAGGCCCGCGTCCGCGAGCGCCGGCCCGGCCAGCTCCAGCAGCCGGGCCAGGTAGGCGCGGTAGGCCTCCCGCACCGGGGCGTGCTCCTCGTCGGTGTAGTAGGCCTCGTCGGGCAGGCCGATCCCGCCCTGGTGCAGGTAGACGATGTAGTCCTCCGGGCTGCCCGCGTCCGCGGTGACCCACAGGCCCACCAGTCCCTCGGCGCCCTCGCGCTCCTGCTGCCCTGCGACGCGCACCACGTCCGCGGGGGTCGACACGCCCGTGATCCGGCGCAGCGGCTCGACGAGCGGCGTCAGGCCGACCTCGGCGACGTGGTCGGTGTCCATGAAGCTCGCGTAGAGCGCCCCCACCTTGCCCGCCGGGGTGTCCAGCGCCGGCTGCTGCTCGGCGGCCCGCTCGATGAGCTCGCGCACCGCCGCCTCGGCGTTCTCCCGCAGCATGTCGAAGGAGCCGTAGCGCGCCCGGTCCTCGGGGATCTGCGCCGTGGCCAGCCACCGGCCGTTGACGTGGGCGAACAGGTCGTCCTGCGGACGGACCGTGGGGTCCAGGTGCGCGCGCTCGATGCCTGAGTGCATGGTGATCCTCGTCGTCGGGGTCGTCGTGCTGGCCCCACGGTATGCCGTCCGCCCCCCGCCCCCGCACACCGGTCCGCACCCTCCGTCCGCACCGGCCCGTCCGGGAACCTGGGGACACCCTGGGCCGCACCTGGGACCGGCGTCCAGACTGCCTCTCTAGCGTCACCCGGATGCGACACCACCCGCACACCGTCAAGCCCGGCCGCACCCGCCGCGCCCGCCGCACCGTCACCACCCGGGGCGTCGCGGCGCTCGCCCTTGCCGCGAGCCTCGCGCTCGGCGCCTGCTCCGGGGGCCAGGGACAAGGCACCGGGGACGCGGCAGCCACCTCTTCCCCCGACACGGCATCGTCCACCGAGGCCGCGGGCACCACCGTCGACACGGAGGCCCTGCCCGACCCGGTCGCCGAGGTCAACGGCGAGAAGATCACCAAGGACGACTTCGTCGAGGCCTTCGAGCAGCAGCGCAGCGCGAGCGAGCAGCAGGCCGCCGCGGGCGGCGCACCCGTCGACGAGGTGGCGCTGCGCGACGGCGTGCTCGACGTGCTCGTCGGCAGCGAGCTGCTGGACCAGGAGGGCGAGCGGCTCGGGCTCGAGGCCAGCACGAAGGAGGTCGACGCCGAGCTCGACTCCCTCGCCGAGCAGAACGGCGTCGGCTCGAGCAAGGAGCTCCTCACCCTGCTCGAGGAGCAGGGCGTGAGCGAGGAGCAGGCTCGCGACGAGGTCGGCCGGCTGGTCGTCATCGACAAGATCCTCGCCGAGCGCGGTGACGTGAAGCCGCCGACCGAGCAGGAGCTGCGGGACTACTACGACCAGATGACCGGCGGCGGAGACGACGCCGCGGCGACCGGCAGCCCCGAGGGGGTGCCCGCCTTCGAGGACGTGAAGGACCAGCTCGAGCAGCAGCTGACCATGCAGAAGGAGGACGAGGCCCTCACCTCGATCGTCGAGGGCCTGAAGAAGGACGCCGAGGTCACCTCGTACCTGTGAGCCGTCGGGCGCCCGCGTCGCCGTAGCCCGGTCGCGACGTCGGGAGCCGCGGGCCGGGGCGGCGTCGGGAGCCGCAGGCGGGGCGACGCCGGGGCGACGCCGGGCGTGCGTGCCGGCTCACGCCAGCGCCCGCACCACCCGGGACGGTGCCGGGCGACCGAGCTGCTCGGCCATCCAGGTGCTGGTCTCGACGAGGGCGCCCAGGTCGACTCCGTGCTCGATCCCCAGCCCGTCGAGCGCCCACACGAGGTCCTCGGTCGCCAGGTTGCCCGTGGCCGACCTCGCGAACGGGCAGCCGCCCAGCCCTCCGGTGGAGGTGTCGACGACGCGGACCCCCCGCTGCAGGGCCGTGAGGGTGTTGGAGAGCGCCTGGCCGTAGGTGTCGTGGAAGTGGACCGCGACCTGGTCCGGTCCGATGCCACCGTCCTCGAGCGCGTCGAGGAGGCGCACGACGTGACCGGCGGTGGCCACGCCGATGGTGTCGCCGATGGAGAGCTGGTCGCAGCCGAGGTCCATGAGCCGCAGCGAGGTGTCGACGACCTGCTGCACCGGCACCGGCCCCTCCCACGGGTCGCCGAAGCTCATCGACACGTAGGCCCGCACCCAGGCACCCGCGTCGAGCGCACGCTTGACGACGGCCGCGAACATCTCGACGGCCTCGGCCACCGACCGGTTCAGGTTCGCCCTGGCGAAGCTCTCGGTCGCGCTGCCGAAGATCGCGATCGCCGTGACGCCCTTCTCCAGCGCCCGGTCGAGGCCGCGCTCGTTGGGGACGAGCACCGGGCGCTCGCGACCGGTGCCGGCCGGACCGAGCAGGTCGAGCAGCTCCTCGGCGTCGCCGAGCTGGGGCACCCAGTCCTGCGAGACGAAGCTCGTGAGCTCCACGGTGTCCAGCCCAGCTGCGAGCAGCCGTCGGACGAACTCTGCCTTGACCTCGACGGGGACGACGGTCTTCTCGTTCTGCAGACCGTCGCGCGGCCCGACCTCGTAGATCGTGACCCGGTCCGGCATCCCCGGCAGCGGGACGGTCATCGGCAGGTGGAGGGACGACGTCGTCATGCGTCCATCTTCGCGCATCCCCCGGCTGCTTGACCAACGCGTCAGGTGACGCCCACCACGAGGTGCCGGGGCATCGAGGCAGAGGCGGTGGTCAGAACGGGGGCGGTGGGTCCGGCGTGCCGTCCGTGTCACCGGCCTGGGCCGGGCCTGTGTCGTCCTCGCGGTGGTCGGCGTCGTGCTGCCGCTCCTCGGCGGCACCCCGGGCGGTCGCCCGCGCGACCGCCTCCACCCAGTCCTGGGCGTCGAGCACGACCTGCGGGTCGGTGGCGAGGAGCTCCTCGGGGGTCGGTGTGCCGGGCCGCACGCCGGCCGTGCGCCTGCCGCTGGCCGTGGTGCGGCGCAGAACGACGGCGTCGCGCAGCCCGTGGAGCGGCGGCCTCGCCTCGGGGTCGTCGTCGTCGGCCTCGAGCCTTGCCCCGGGGTCGCGGTGGGCGAGGGCGGAGTAGACCAGGAGCGAGGCGAGGTGGCGCCGGTCGAGGAGCTCGCGCCCATCGTCGCTCGGGCCGCCACCGGCCGGGCCGCCACCGGCCGGGCC
>CAZONQ010000218.1:0-3997 GCA_964581125.1 uncultured Ornithinimicrobium sp. | reverse complement strand
AGGCCGCTGCCGCCGAGCGTGCGGCGGAGGAGGCCGCTGCCGCCGAGCGTGCGGCCGAGCAGGCCGCCTCCCGCAGCAGCCAGCGGCAGGCGCCGGCCCAGCCGGCGCCGGTGTCGTCCGGGGACGCCCGCTCGATCGCCCGGTCCATGCTGGCCAGCTTCGGCTGGGGCGACGACCAGTGGGGCTGCCTCGACTCGCTGTGGATGCGGGAGTCCGGGTGGAACCACACCGCGATGAACCCGTCCTCCGGCGCCTACGGCATCCCGCAGTCGCTCCCGGGCAGCAAGATGGCCAGCGCGGGCGCCGACTGGCAGACCAACCCCGCGACCCAGATCGAGTGGGGCCTGGGCTACATCGCCGGCCGCTACGGCAGCCCGTGCGGGGCCTGGGCGCACTCGGAGTCCGTCGGCTGGTACTGACCGACCACCGCACGTCCGGGGCACCCACGCCCCCGGGGGAAGGCCCCGGTCCCGCCGCAGCGGACCGGGGCCTTCGTCGTCGGCCGTGCCGCCCGGGCCGGCCCGGCCTACGCTGACCCTCGTGGGAGACGTGCAGGACATGGGCCGCGAGGCGGCCGCGACGGCCGGACAGGTCGCCAGGAGCCGCTGGGTCGAGCGGCTGGCACGGGTCGGCTTCGCGGCCACCGGGCTGGTCCACGTGGTCATCGGGTGGATCGCGCTGCAGGTCGCGCTCGGTGGCGGCGGCGAGGCGGACCAGTCCGGTGCCCTGGCCTCCCTGCGGTCCGCGCCCGGCGGTGCGGTCCTCCTCTGGGCCTGCGTGCTCGGCTTCGCCATGCTCGCGCTCTGGTATGCCGTGGCGACGGTCACCGGCGGCGGTCCCGGGAAGAGCCGGTGGTCCACCGCCGCCCTGGCCGTCGTCCACGCCGTGCTCACGGTGAGCACCGTCGGCTTCGCGCGCGGTGCCGGTGCCGACGGGGAGGAACGCACCGACGACGTCACCGCGACGCTCATGGGCCTGCCGGCCGGCCGGGTGCTGGTGGCGGCCGTGGGCGCGGTGGTCGTCGGCGTCGGCGTCTACCACGTCTACAAGGGCCTGTCGCTGAGGTTCCTGGACGACCTGCGCGTGCCGCGCACCGGGGCCACCGGTCGCGGGGTGCGGCTGGCGGGGACGGTGGGCTACGCGGCCAAGGGGGTGGCCCTGGCGATCGTGGGCGTCCTCTTCGCCCTCGCCGCGCTGCAGGCGGACCCGGAGGAGGCGGGCGGCCTCGACGCGGCGCTCAAGACCCTGGCGGGCCAGCCCTTCGGCCGGACGCTCCTCGTCGCGGTCGCGCTGGGCCTGGTGCTCTACGGCGTCTACTCCTTCGCCCGGGCCCGGTGGGCCCGCATGCGGGAGTAGCGCCAGGGAACGCTCCCCGGCGCGCCCTCAGAGCCGGCGCAGGCGCACGCGGTCCACGCTGTGGTCCGAGCCCTTGCGCAGCACGAGCGTCGCCCGGCTGCGCGTCGGCAGGATGTTCTCCACGAGGTTGGGCGCGTTGATCGTGTCCCAGATGTGCCCCGCCGTGGCGACGGCCTCCTCGTCGCTGAGCGAGGCGTAGCGGTGGAAGTGCGACTCGGGGTCGGCGAAGGCGGTCTCGCGCAGGCGCAGGAACCGGGAGACGTACCAGTTCTTGATGTCGGGGGCGTTGGCGTCCACGTAGACGGAGAAGTCGAAGAAGTCGCTGACCGCCAGGCCGGGGCCGCGACCGTTGACGTGCGGCAGCGGTGGCTGGAGCACGTTGAGGCCCTCGACCACGAGGACGTCGGGCTGGCGCACCACGATCTGCTCGCCGGGGACGATGTCGTAGACCAGGTGGCTGTAGAGCGGGGCGGTGACCTCCGCCCGTCCCGCCTTGACCGAGGCGACGAAGCGCAGCAGCGCCCGGCGGTCGTAGGACTCCGGGAAGCCCTTGCGCTCCATCAGCCCGCGCTCGCGCAGCACCGCGTTGGGGTAGAGGAAGCCGTCGGTGGTGACCAGCGCGACCTTCGGCGCCGACTCCCACCGCCGGATCAGCTCGGCCAGGATGCGGGCGGTCGTCGACTTGCCCACCGCGACCGACCCCGCGACGCCGATCACGAAGGGGGTGCGCTCCCGGCGCTCGAGGAGGAAGTCGCTGGTGACCTGGTGCAGCCGTCCGGTCGCCTGCTCGTAGAACGAGAGCAGCCGGCTGATCGGCAGGTAGACCTGCTCCACCTCGGCCATGTCCAGCGGCTCGCCGAGGCCGCGCAGCCGCTCGATGTCCTCGGCGTCGAGGTGCATCGGGTGCTCCTCGCGCAACCGGGCCCACGCCTCGCGGTCCAGCTCCACGTACGGGGAGGGGATGCCGGCGCCGTTGCCATGGGAACCCATGGCGGCATTCTGGCAGAGGGTGCGGGCGCCCCCTCGACGTGGCTGCTGGCGGCCGCGCAGGACGTAGGCTTGGGCCCATGTGTGGAATCGTCGGATATGTCGGCCCGCAGGTCGGCGACAAGGCCCTGGACGTCGTGATGGAGGGCCTGGGCAGGCTGGAGTACCGCGGCTACGACTCCGCCGGCGTCGCCCTCGTCGGCGACGGCGAGGTGGAGACCCGCAAGCGGGCCGGCAAGCTGGCCAACCTGCGCCAGGCCCTGGAGGAGGCGTCGCTCCCGGAGACCGCGACCGCCATCGGCCACACCCGCTGGGCCACGCACGGCGGACCGACCGACGCCAACGCCCACCCGCACCGCGGTGGCCGCGACGGCAAGCTGGCCCTCGTGCACAACGGCATCATCGAGAACTTCCACGCCCTCAAGAGCCGGCTGCTGGCCGAGGGCGTGGAGTTCGGCTCGGAGACCGACACCGAGGTGGTGGCGCACCTGCTCAGCGCCGCCGTCGACCGCACCGGCGACCTGACCGAGGCGATGCGGGCGACGGTCGCCCAGCTGGAGGGCGCCTTCACCCTCCTCGCCGTGCACGCCGACCAGCCGCACACCGTCGTCGGGGCGCGGCGCAACAGCCCGCTGGTCGTCGGGCTCGGCGACGGCGAGAACTTCCTCGGCTCCGACGTGGCCGCCTTCATCGGCCACACCCGGCACGCGATGGAGCTCGGCCAGGACCAGATCGTCACGATCACGCCCGAGAGCTACTCGGTGATCAACTTCGACGGGACACCCTCGGACGGCAAGGCCTACGAGGTGACCTGGGACGCCGCGGCCGCCGAGAAGGGCGGCTTCGACACCTTCATGGAGAAGGAGATCCACGACCAGCCGCACGCGGTGGCCGACACCCTCCTGGGCCGCACCGACGCCGGGGGCGCCCTCGTCCTCGACGAGCTGCACATCCCCGAGGACGAGCTGCGGGCCGTCACCAAGATCGTCATCGTCGCCTGCGGCACCGCCGCCTACGCCGGGATGGTCGCCAAGTACGCCATCGAGCACTGGACCCGCATCCCGGTCGAGGTCGAGCTGGCCCACGAGTTCCGCTACCGCGACCCGGTCATCGACGAGCACACCCTCGTCGTCTCGATCTCCCAGTCCGGCGAGACCATGGACACCCTCATGGCGGTGCGCCACGCCAAGGAGCTCGGGGCCCGGACGGTGTCCATCTGCAACACCCACGGCTCGACGATCCCGCGCGAGTCCGACGCGGTCCTCTACACCCACGCCGGCCCCGAGATCGCGGTCGCCTCGACCAAGGCGTTCCTCGCGCAGATCACCGCCAGCTACATCCTCGGCCTCTACCTCGCGGCGCTGCGCGGCACCAGCTACGGCCAGGCCGCCGCCGAGATCATGGCCGAGCTGCAGGGCATCCCCGCCAAGATCGAGGCCCTCCTCGGCACGATGGACCGGGTCAAGGAGATCGCCTACTACATGGCCGACTCGCGGTCGGTCCTCTTCCTCGGCCGCCACGTCGGCTTCCCGGTGGCGATGGAGGGCGCGCTCAAGCTCAAGGAGCTGGCCTACATCCACGCGGAGGGCTTCGCCGCCGGCGAGCTCAAGCACGGCCCGATCGCCCTCATCGAGCCCGGCCAGCCGGTCTTCGT
>CAZONQ010000217.1:0-4054 GCA_964581125.1 uncultured Ornithinimicrobium sp. | reverse complement strand
CGCACCGCGGCCGCGTGCACGGCCTCGCGCGACCGCCCGGGCCCGGGGGTCGCGACGTGGGAGCCTCCGGACCCCTGACCGGGTATGCCGTCCGCGTCCTCGTCCGCCGCGGCGGCCTCCGCGTCCGCCTCCGGGGGCGTCGCCCCGCCGTCGCCGGACGCCGCGGCCGACGGCTCGGCGGCCGGCGCCGGGGTGGCGGCCACCGGGGTGGCCTCGACGGGGGCGACGTCGGGCTCGGGGGAGCCGCAGACGTCGCACCAGCCGTCCTGGTAGGAGCCGGTGCAGCCGGGCTCGACGCAGCGGTTCACGGGGACACCCCCATCGTGCGGGCGAAGGTCTCCTGCGCCTGGACGAGCGCCTCGAGCCTGGTCAGGTCGGTGGGCCGCGCGGCGAGCAGCTCCTGCGCCTGCTCGGACACCCCGGCCATCGCGGCGCCGCCGTCGGTGCCGTCGAGCGCCGCGCGCACGGCCGCGGCGCGCTGCTCGAGCTCCTCGCGGCGCGCGAGCGCCTGGGCGTAGGCGCTCTGCGCCACGCCCAGGGCACGGTCGACGCGCTCCAGGCGGGCGAGGTAGGCGGTGAGCTCCCCGGGGTCGGTCGGCACAGCCCCGAGCTGGGTCACGTCGGGCACGCCCAGCGTGGGGGCGGGGGTGACGAGGGCCCGCGCCCGCTCGGCGAGGGCGCGCACGGCCTCGCCGCGGGCGGTGAGCTCGGCGACCTCGCGGGTGGCCTGCGCGTGGTCCTGCTTGGCGTGGGCACGGGCGGACGCCGCGACGATGAGGTCGCGCTCCGCCGTCGCGGCCCGGGACTCCAGCGGGGCGAGGAGGCCGCCGACGTCGGCCCCGCGGCGCGCCCGCTCGGTGACGTCCTCGAGCCGCCGGTCCAGCTCGTCGTAGACCTCGGCGGCGGAGGCGCGCCCGCTCTCCGGCACCAGCGCCACCTGGTCGGCGATCCGCTCGAGCTGCTGGCGCAGGGTCCGCAGCCGCCCGGCGACGTCCGGGTCGGAGCCGTCCAGCCGCAGGCGGGAGCGCAGCGAGGAGGCGAGCGAGTCCGACAGCCGGCACGCCTCGGGCAGGGACACGGCCAGGGCCTGCCCCCCGCCGCGGGAGCCCGGCTGCTCCAGGGTGCCCCAGACGAGCGTGGTGATGCGGCGCCGCTCGGTCTCGCCGACACGGCCGTTGTCCCACGTGGCCAGGAGGAGCTCGACGCGGTCGGCCACCGCCTGCCACAGGGTCATCGACAGCGTCACGTCGGGGGTGACGGCGGCCCGGTCCCGCGGGTCCTCGAGCTCCATCGCCGCCTGGTCCAGCGCCGCCAGCTCGGTCCGGCGCCGGTCGCGCCAGCGCAGCATCGCGTCCAGATAGCCCAGCAGCTCCCGGTCGGGGACGTCGGCGCCGAGCGACCCGGGAGCGGGGGGCGCGACCGCATACTGCGAGCTCACGAGGTGCGCCTCCTCCCGCCGGAGAGCAGCAGACCCACCAGGCCCGCCACGGCACCCAGGCCGGCCAGGCCGGCCCCCAGACCCCACCGGCCGCGGGCGGAGTCGAGGGTGTCCAGCATCTGCGTCCGCGCCGCCTCCAGCGCCGGGACCTGGTCCTCGAAGACCTCCTGGGTCGTCGCGACCAGCTGGACGACCGCCTCGTTGACCGCGGCGTCGCCCTGCTCCCCGGCCTCACCGACCGCCTCGCGCGCGTCGAGGAAGCGGTCGACGCCGGCGATCTCGACGTCGTAGAAGGGGTCGCGCGTCCAGAAGTCGTCGTCGTAGGCGTAGGAGACCGAGCTGATGCCGTAGGCGGCCTCGAGGTCGCGGCCGACCTGGTCGTGGAGCTCGTCGAGCGCGTCGTCGGCCTGCTCGTGCGCCGCGGCGGCACCGCGGACGCCGGCGTCGGCCGTGCCGACCACGGCCAGCCCGGCGATGCCCAGGGTGGCGGCCACGACCAGCGCGGGCAGGGCCACCCAGGACCCGGCGAGCAGGCCGAGGACCGCCAGCGCGGCGAGGGCGAGGACGCCCGTGGCCAGCCAGAAGTAGCTCCAGCCGCCGACGTGGCTCTCGTCCTCCACGACGCGCTGGACCTCCCAGGAGCCGACGGCGTAACCGGACTCGTCGTGGAGCTGGCTCCACACGGTGAGGGCCCGGATCTCGCTCGTGCCCTCGGCGAGCATCTGCTCCGTGCGCTCCTCGACGTCGCGCTCGTAGAGGGACGACCCCTCGGCGAGGGCGACGGCCTCCTGGGCGAGGCGGACGTTGTCGTAGGTGCCGTCGGGGCCGGCGGGCACGTCCTGCCCGGCCATCCGCAGGGCGATGGCCTCGTCGGTCGCGAGCCCGGAGCGCATCCACTGCACGCGCGCCTGGTCGGTCGCCGCGATCTGCGCACGGGCCTCCTCGTCGCCGCCCGGGACCGAGGTGAGCAGGCCGATGAGGAGGGCGCCGGCGCCGACGGCCCCGAGCGTCACGCCCCAGCCGGAGCGGCGCAGGCCCTTCTCCCGGAGGGGGACCGGCCGGGGCTTGGGGACGATCCGCTGCGTGCTGCCCGAGGAGGAGCGGCGCAGCAGCTTGGACTCGCGCTGGTAGAGCTTGCGCTGGGTGCGGTCCAGCTCGCGACGGCGCTCGGCCAGCTCACGCTCCTTCTTGCGCTCCAGCTCGGCGATCTCGCGCTCGGCCTCGCGGCGCTTGCGCTCGATCTCCTCCTGGGCGCGCCGGCGCGCCTCGGCGATCTCGCGCCGGGCCTCCTCCTCGCGGCGGCGCAGCTCCTCCGGCGTGGTGTCCTCCACGTCCGGGTAGTCCTGGCCGATGATGAGCATCGGGCGCCCGTGCCGGTCCTGCCTGCTGTCCTCGTCGGTGTCGCTCACCGGCGCCCCTCCCTGGTCGTCCTCATCGGTAGTCCCTGATCCTGCGGGTCAGCCCCGTCCACGCGGCGCCGGCGGCCACCAGCCCCAGCACGAGCGCCAGCCCGGCGGTGATGGTGGCGAAGCGCCCGGTGGCGACGTCGACCGCGCCCAGGCGGTCGCTCAGCCCGTCCTCGACCGTGGCGAACTGCTCCTGCGCACCCTCGACCGCCGCGAGCCGCGCGTCGGCACCGCCGGCCGAGGCGAGGTCCTGCTGCGCCTGGTCGACGTCCGTCCAGGCACGCTCCAGCAGCGGGTCGCCGTGGGCGCGCAGCGCGCTCGTCGCGTCGGCGACCTCGTCGTCGGCGGTGCCCCGGCCGAAGGTCTGGGCATACTGCGCCGCGCGGGCGAGACGCACCTCCTGCAGGGCGTGGGTGGTCGCGGACCGGGCGGCGACCTGCCCGTCCAGGTCGACGGGGAGCGCGCCGGGGTTGAGCGAGAGCTGGGTGAGACCGGCGGTGATCGCGGTCGCCACCAGCAGCGGCACGTTGACGATGCGCCGCGTGAGCAGCGCCAGCCACACCATGATGCCGACGAGCAGCAGCGTCGCGACGCCGCCGACCACGGAGGTCAGCAGCGACCGCGACCCGGTCTGCAGGGCGTGCGCGCGGTCCTCGGCGGTCGCGTCCGTGACGGTCAGGGCGTCGACCGTGCGCACGTGCAGGTCGGCGTAGGCCTCCGACGCCTCCTCCGGCGCGTCGGCGGCGTCGCGCACCGTGCGGTCGCCCGCGACGGCCAGGCCCACCAGGCCCGCGGCCGTGCCGGCGCCGGAGCGGGCGTGCTCCTCCGCCGCTGCGTCCAGCCGGTCGGCGAACTTCTCCGCGGCCGCGTCGGTGTCCACGGCGCCCCCGGAGCCGCCCGCCGAGGCCTGCGCGACGGTGCGCGCGACCGTGAGCTCGGCCGCCGCCAGCTCGGTGCCGGCGCGCTCGGCGGCCTGCCACTCCGCCGCGACGACGTTGGGGGTGGCGTTGATGCCGCTGGTGTCGAAGGTGCCGGTCGCGACCACGCCGGTCAGGAGCGCGGCCACGGTCGCCAGGCCGCGCGCCAGGCGAAGCCGTCCCGGTGAGGTGGAGCGCTGCGGCACGGCCTGCCCCGCCTGGGCCGCCGTCGTGGGCTGCGCGGCGGGGGCCGCGCCGCCCTGCTTCGCCGGGTCGGGGCGGGTCGCGGCGGC
>CAZONQ010000216.1:0-4057 GCA_964581125.1 uncultured Ornithinimicrobium sp. | reverse complement strand
GCTTGAGCTCGATGGCCTCGAAGGTCAGGTCTTCCTTGTGCAGGACCGGCGCGCCGCCCTCGCCGCCCCACTCCCACGCCGCCACGTAGGCGAACTCGTCGTCGTGGCGCAGCGCCTCGCCGTCCTCGGTCTGGGACTCGGCGCGGAAGTGGCCGCCGCAGGACTCCCGCCGGTGCAGGGCGTCGATGCACATCAGCTCGCCGAGCTCGAGGAAGTCGGCGACGCGGCCGGCCTTCTCCAGGGACTGGTTGAGGCCCTCGGCGGTGCCGAGCACGCGCAGGTTGGACCAGAAGTCCTGGCGCAGCGCCCGGATCTCCTCGATCGCCTCGCGCAGGCCGGCGTCGGTGCGCTCCATGCCGCACTTCTCCCACATGATCTTGCCGAGCTCCTTGTGGTAGGAGTCGACGCTGCGGGTGCCGTTGATCGACATGAGCCGCTCCACCCGGTCGGCCACGGAGCGCCGGGCCTCGAGCACCTCGGGGTGGTCCTCGGCCAGCTTCTCGTAGGGGCCCTTGGCCAGGTAGTCGCGGATGGTGTTGGGCAGCACGAAGTAGCCGTCGGCCAGGCCCTGCATGAGCGCCGAGGCACCCAGGCGGTTGGCGCCGTGGTCGGAGAAGTTGGCCTCGCCGGCGACGAACAGCCCGGGGATGCTGGACTCAAGGTCGTAGTCGACCCACAGCCCGCCCATCGTGTAGTGGACGGCCGGGTAGATCCGCATCGGGACCTTGTAGGGGTTCTCCCCGGTGATCCGTTCGTACATCTCGAAGAGGTTGCCGTACTTGGCGCGGACCGCGTCCTCGCCCATCCGCTCGATCGCGGAGGCGAAGTCGAGGTAGACGCCGCGGCGCACCCCGTCGACCTCGGGACCGACGCCGCGGCCCTCGTCGCACATGTTCTTGGCCTGGCGCGAGGCGATGTCGCGGGGCACCAGGTTGCCGAACGCCGGGTAGATCCGCTCCAGGTAGTAGTCGCGGTCCTCCGGCGGGATCTCGCGGGGGTCCTTGTCGCAGTCCTCGGCCTTCCTGGGCACCCAGATCCGGCCGTCGTTGCGCAGCGACTCGCTCATCAGCGTCAGCTTGGACTGGTGCTCGCCGGACTGCGGGATGCACGTCGGGTGGATCTGCGTGTAGCACGGGTTGGCCATGTAGGCGCCCTTGCGGTGGGCGCGCCACGCCGCCGTGACGTTGGACCCCATCGCGTTGGTCGAGAGGAAGAAGACGTTGCCGTAGCCGCCGCTGGCCAGCACGACGGCGTCGGCCAGGTGGGTCTCGATCTCGCCGCTGACGAGGTCGCGGGCGATGATGCCGCGGGCGCGGCCGTCGACGACGACCAGCTCGAGCATCTCGTGGCGGGGATACATCGTGACCGTGCCGGCCGCGATCTGCCGCTCGAGCGCCTGGTAGGCGCCGATGAGCAGCTGCTGGCCCGTCTGGCCGCGGGCGTAGAAGGTGCGGGAGACCTGGACGCCGCCGAAGGAGCGGTTGTCGAGCAGACCGCCGTACTCGCGGGCGAAGGGCACGCCCTGGGCCACGCACTGGTCGATGATGCCGGCCGACACCTCGGCCAGCCGGTAGGTGTTGGTCTCGCGCGAGCGGTAGTCGCCGCCCTTCTCGGTGTCGTAGAAGAGGCGGTAGACCGAGTCGCCGTCGTCCTTGTAGTTCTTGGCCGCGTTGATGCCGCCCTGCGCGGCGATCGAGTGCGCCCGGCGCGGGCTGTCCTGGTAGCAGAAGGACTTCACGTTGTAGCCGGCCTCGCCCAGCGTCGCCCCGGCCGAGGCGCCGGCCAGGCCGGTGCCGACGATGATCACGTCGAGCTTGCGGCGGTTGGCCGGGTTGACCAGGGCCGCGTCGAACTTGCGCTGGGTCCACATCTGCGGGACCGGCACGTCCGGGGCCTTGGTGTCGGCGATCGGCTCGCCCTCGCGGTAGAGCCCGTCGATCAGCATGTCTGTCATCTCTATTTCTGGTCCTTAGTCGACGAGCCCGAGCAGGATGGCGAACGGCGGGACGAGGAATCCCACGACGATGAGGGTGGTGAACACGATCGAGGTGAGGCGGATGTTCTCGGCCCGGTCCAGGGAGGTGTTGAGGCCCAGGGTCATGGCCGCCCCCCAGATGCCGTGCAGCAGGTGCAGGCCGAGGAAGACCATCGCCAGCACGTAGATGCCCACGCCCCACCAGTGGCTGAAGCTGTCGACCACCCGCGCGGCCGGGCTGGCGTGCGCCTCCCCGATCGTCACCGTCTGCCAGGTGAAGTGCATGAGGTGGAAGATCACGAAGGCCAGGATCGCCAGGCCGCCCCACCGCATGGCCTTGACGTAGAAGTTGCCGTAGCTGCGCCGCGCGACCTGGTAGCGGACCGAGCGCGCTCCCCCGGCGCGCCGCCACAGCGTGACCGCGCTGCCCACGTGGGCCACGAGGGCCACCAGCAGCAGGATCCGCATCACCCACAGCGCGCCCTTCTCCGGCAGCATCGGCTCGCCGAAGGTGCGCAGGTGGTGGGCGTACTCGTCGAACGCCTCGCGCCCCGACAGGATCATCAGGTTGCCGTACATGTGCAGCAGCAGGAAGGCGATGAAGAACAGGCCGCTCGCGGCCATGATCGTCTTCAGCAGGATGCTGGACCGGCGCCGGTCCGCGCGCGCAGGAAGGGTTGAAGTGGCCACGGGGGCAGGGTACTACTCCCCTGGTGGGGGCGGTCGGCGCCCCACCGGCGCCTACGATGACCGGTATGGCGTATCTGCGGGCTCGGCTCCTCGGGCCGGAGCCCCGCTCCCTCGTGCGCTCCGGCCGGGTCGCCTGGCTGGGCATCCTGGTGGTCACGCTCCTCGGCGGCGCGGTCCGCCTCTGGCGCCTCGGCCACCCGCACGAGCTCGTCTTCGACGAGACCTACTACGTCAAGCAGGCGTGGTCGCTGCGGCTGTTCGGCTACGAGCGCGAGGTCCGCGAGGGCCTGGAGGAGCCGGACCAGCTCTTCACCCACGGCACGCCCGACGTCTTCGGCACCGCCCCCGACCTCGTCGTGCACCCTCCCGTGGGCAAGTGGATGATCGCCCTCGGCGAGATGCTCATGGGGCCGGAGTCCTCGGCCGGCTGGCGGCTGTCCTCGGCCGTCGTGGGGACCCTCTCGATCCTCCTCGTCGGCGCGATCGCCTGGCACCTGTGGCGCAACGCCCTCCTCGCGGTCGCCGCCTCGACCCTGCTCGCCGCCGACGGCCACCACTTCGTGCAGTCCCGGATCGGCCTGCTCGACATCTTCGTCATGTGGTGGGCGCTGCTCGCCTTCTTCCTCCTGCTCCTGGACAGGGAGCAGGCCCGGCGGCGGCTCGCCGCGCGCTGGGGGCCCTGGTGGGAGCGCACCCGCGCCGAGCCGGTGCCCCGCGACCCGTTCCGCCGCTGGGCGCGCTGGTGGGGCCCGTCCCTCGGCGTGCGCTGGTGGCGCGTCGCGGCCGGCGTGAGCCTCGGCCTGTGCACCGGCACCAAGTGGTCCGGCCTCTACTTCCTGGCCGTCTTCGGCCTCATGACCGTCTGGTGGGACGTCGGCGCCCGGCGCGCGGCCGGCGCGCCCGGGTGGTTCACCGGCGCGGTGGTGCGCGACGGCATACCCGCGTTCCTGTCCACGGTGCCCGTCGCCCTGGTGACCTACGTGGCCACCTGGACCGGCTGGTTCGCCACCGCGGGCGGGTGGAAGCGGCAGTGGGCGGCCGAGCACCCCGCCGACCCCGGCAGCCTGGCCGCGCTCGTGCCGGCCCCGCTGCGCTCGCTCTGGGCCTACCACGCGGAGATGTACTCCTTCCACGTCGGCCTGCAGAACGAGCACGCGTGGAAGTCCAACCCGTGGAGCTGGAGCGTGCAGTGGCGCCCGACGCTCTTCTTCAGCGAGTGGCCCACGCGCGGCGAGAAGGGCTGCGAGGCCGCCGACTGCGTCGAGTACATCGCCTCGCTGGGCAACCTCTTCGTGTGGTGGGGCGCCACGCTCGGGCTGCTGGTCGTGGCCTTCCTCTGGCTGCTCGGCCGCGACTGGCGGGCCGGGGCCGTGATCGCGGGCGTGGTCGCCG
>CAZONQ010000215.1:0-4088 GCA_964581125.1 uncultured Ornithinimicrobium sp. | reverse complement strand
GGTAGTCGCAGTAGCCGCGCACCTGCTCCAGCGGGTGCAGCACCGGGTGGTTGCCATAGCCGTCGGTCCGCACCAGCACGTCGCTGTCCTCGAAGCGCTCCGCCTCGCTCCACTGCTTGAGCTCGACCACGAGGTATGACGCGCGCCCGCTCTGCGGGTGCTGTCCGGCGAGGACGACGTCGGCGCGCTTGCTGGTGAGCGGCAGCTGGTACTCGACGAGCATCTCGACGTCGCCGAGCCCGGCGTCGATGAGGTCGGCACGCAGCCGGGGGAGGCTGCGCTCCCACGAGCGGCGCTCGGAGGGGGAGGCCGACCGGCCGGTGGTGATGGCCATCTGCTCCGCGATGTGCTGGGCCAGCTGCGCTTCGGCGACCGACAGTCCGTGCGCGGACGATCGATGCAGGAACACGAACAGGACTCCCCAGGCAGCACGAAACTCGTGCGGGTGGGGGCGTGTCCGGAGAGGAAGCCCGTCGGGCCGCTATGACGTGCCCACTCTAGGACGCGTCCCCGTCGCCTTCCGCGCAGGTCGGCACGCGCGTCGCGGACGGTATGTCGTACCTCGCCCGTAGCGTCGCCCGCATCGCTGCGGACGAGGAGGACGCGTGCAGGAGCAGGAGATGATCGGCCTGGAGTGGCCCGACCGACCCCCCTTCGGGGACGGGGTCACGGCGGAGCCAGACGCTGAGGCAGAGCCGGACACGGGGGAGAAGGACGAGGCGAGCCGGTCGCTGCGCTACATGGTGGACCACGCGCTGCGGTTCGGTCGTGTCAATGGGTTCGACGACCTGCTCCACCAGTTGGTCCGCTACCAGCAGTACCGCCCCTTCAACGCTCTGCTGCTGCTGCTCCAACGACCAGGCGTGAGCCACGTCCTGCCGGCCCACCGGTGGGAGCAGCACTACCGCCGGCGGATCCGGCCCGAGGAGCAGCCGTTGATGGCGCTGGTCCGTGGTGGTCCCGTGATGTTCGTCTTCGACATCTCTCAGACCGAGGAGACCGCAGACTCCCTGACCGTGCCGGGCTTCGAGGACCCCCTCAGGATGTCCGACCTCTCCGCGGCGGCCGACAAGCTCGCGTGGGTCGTCGAGAACGCCAAGGCCGACGGCGCCCGTGTCTCGGACGGCGCCCTGGGGCTGGGCTACGGCGGCTGTCTGTGGCCCGTGAAGGGGGCACCGGCGCAGGAGGTGCTCGTCCGCCGCCGGCCCGAGCGGCGGACGAAGATGGTCGAGGTCCGCTACGAGACGCTGCTGAATCGTCGGCTCAGCCCGACGGAGCAGCTCGCGGTCGTCTCCCACGAGCTGGGGCATCTCTACTGCGGCCACGTCGGCACCCACGAGCCCACGTGGTGGCGTGCCCGGACGACGCTGAGCTCGGCCACCGAGGAGGCCGAGGCTGACGCCGTGGCTCGACTGGTCCTGGGCAGCCTGGCTCCGGAGCTTGAGCTGCCCCACATCCTCAGGCGGCAGTTTGCTGATGAGGACATCCGTGACCTGAGCCTCGAGCAGGTCACCAAGGCCGCAGGACGGATCCTCGACATGACGGAGGGGCTGGCCCCGCGCCGGGACCCGTAAGTCTCCAGGCGGAAAGGAGACCTGCGAGCGCCGCGTTAAGGTCGTGACGTGTCAGAGACCCCTTCACTGTTCGGTGACGAACCTCCGAACCCCGCGGAGCAGGCTGCCGAGCCCATGCCGATCACCGACTGGCTGGTCGAGAAGCTGCGTCACGCGCTGGACTCGGAGGGTCTGAGCTCGATGGCGGTGCGTCAGGAACGCATCGAGCGAGCCGCAGGCCGCCCGGTGGAGTCCCTCAGAGCGCTGACCTACCAGGAAGGCGTCAAGGTGCTGGCGGCGATCGGCACGAACGCGCCATCTGCTGCCGCTCGCAGGTCGGCATGGGACGACCGCGAGGAAGACACCTGGATCGACCGGCTCTGAGACGGCCGAGGTCGCCTCGGCGGTCGACGCAGCGGCGATCACTTCGTGGACAGAGTCACGTGGTCGAAGTAGTCGCCGTGGCCGTTCACGACCCGTGAGACGTCCCTGTTCTTGAGGTTCTTGGCCTTGGTCGGGATGCCTCCGAGGCCGATCGGCTTGCTGCCGAGCTCGGCCACTTGGTACAGCACGCTCAGCACCTTGTCGTTGCGGGAGAAGTAGTTGTAGACCGTCCCCTGGACAGCCTCGCTCGCGTAGCGCCAGTCCTTGCCGTTGCCGATGGCTGCACCCAGCAGGTGGACGTCGCGCAGGACGGGAGCCCCTTGCTTCGTCCCCAGTGCCAACGCCGCTTCGGCCATGACGCGAGCCCCCAGGCTGTGACCCACGAGGACGAAGGGCTGCCCGTCGGTCCGTGCCAGGAGATCCGCCATCACGGCACCGGTCATGTCGGCGCGGGTCCGAGCCACGGTCCAGGGGTTGGTCGCGACGTCCTTGGCGGTCAGGGCGATGCCCAGAGGCCCGAGCTTCTTGCCGGCGGTCTTCATGGCACCCAGGGCCAAGTTCTTCAATGCGACGTTGCCCAGCTGCTTGCCGCCGATCAGCCCGACCATGCTGGCGAAGGCGCGGAGCTCCTTGGCGCCCCAGCTGACGCGGTAGACCGGGCTGTCCGGGTAGGCACCCTCCACGAGGCGACGCCAGGGGCCCCAGCCTCGGTCTCCCTCCGTGAGGAAGCCTGATGCGATGACGACGGGCGGGCCGTCACCCTCCTTGAGCTTCTCCAGCTCGAAGGACTTGTCCTCCTTCGTGTATGCCGACACCGTCGTCGCACCGAGGGCGCCGCCGAGGGCGGTCCCCGCGGCCGTGACGACAGCCGTTCCGCCAGCCATCCCCAGGCCGCCCGCCGCAAGCGAACCGCCCCCCAGCAGGGCCAGGCCGTGGCTCGAGGCCGCCGCACCGCTCAGTCCACCCATGGTGCCGATCGCCCCGCCGATGGCTGGAGCGGCGACGAATGACATCGGCCCGATGACTGCACCCACGCCGAGCGCGAGCGCAGCGGTCTTCGTGGCCTTGGAGAAGTTCGTCCTGGTGAACTCCATCCACTCCCTCGCCTCGGTGAAGTCGGCAAGTCGCCTGTCGGCGGTGGCGAAGCTCGGGATCTCGTGCCGGTGCTCGGCGCAGTACCGCGGCGTCGTCCAGGAACGTGTCCCACGGCGGGCGAAGTGGGGGCACCTCGGCGCTGCGCACGGAGTCGTCGGTGTCCCGCACGAGCGACAGAGGTGGACCGCGACCGGTTGGCCGGTCTTGAGCACCTTTCGGTGACGGGTCTCTCTGAAGCAGCTGGAGCACCAGCCAGGTGTCCAGTCGGACCCGGGCAGGGTCACGTACTCGCCGATGGCCTTGGCGTCACGCTGGAATCGATCGGCCTGCTCACGGAGGCTCTTCTTCTTGTCCTCCGAGCGCGAACGGCGGAAGCCGAGCTCGGAGACGGCGAAGCCGCTCAGGCTCGCGACGAGGGCCTCGTTCTCCAGGAGGAGGTCATCGCCCGTGGCCGGCGTCGGTTCCCCCTCCTGCATCCCGACCTCCAGGACCGATCCCTGCTTCGTCTCGAGCGTGCACCGAAATCCGTCGGTTCCCCGCGGCACGTAGCTGATCGTTGCCATGGCAGGACATTAGTGTGCGCGGGGAAGGACGTTTCGGCGGACCGCCCCGACGGCTACGCATGCTCGTGGTCACCCCCCGTGGTGCTGACGCAGCCGGAGCCGGCTGACCTCGGCCGCGTGCTCATGATCGGCTGCCCGCTCCGCCAACGTCGCGACGGCCATCTCCGGCGGCAGCATCTCGGAGAACTTCAGCTGCTTGATGGCCCGCTCGTCGACGAGCGGCAACGCCCCCGCGAGGTCCGGGCCGAGCTCAGTCCGAGCGACCTCCAGCGCCGTGCGCAGCCACTCGGCGCTGGCATCGTTCCGCAACCCGATCTGCCAGTTGTCGTAGACGATCGAGTCGCCCAGGATGTCCGGGGCGACCCGGTCGAGCGCGCCCACGAGCACGGCGTTGGCCCGGGCGCCCGCCCAGGTCCACCACCGCATCCGGGCCCCGTCCTCGGTCAGCACGGTGCCGTCGGCCCAGACGAGGTCAGCCATCTCGTCTCGCAGC
>CAZONQ010000214.1:0-4136 GCA_964581125.1 uncultured Ornithinimicrobium sp. | reverse complement strand
GGATGGACTACCGCTACCCGCCCGGCGCGGTCCGCCGGCTCGACGACGCGCTCCTCGCGCTGCACGGCGAGAGGTATGTGGGGCTGACGGGGAACGCGCACCGGGTCGGGCTGCTCAGCGCCCGGCTGGGGCGGATGCGCCAGGCCTGAGCGACGAGGGACCCGGGTCGGGCGGGGTCAGGCGGGCGGCGTGTCGAGGCCGGCGTCGCGGACCGCCTCGCGGAGGAACTGCAGGATCTTGCGGGTGATCTCCCAGCGCAGCTGGGCCAGGGGCAGCACGGCCCAGTAGGACCCGGCGTAGCTGACCTCGTCGGGCAGCACCCGCACGAGCTCCGGCCGCCGCGCGGCGGTGTAGGTGGGCATGACCGCGATCCCGGCACCGGCCAGCGCCGCCTCCTCGTGCAGGACGAGGTTGTTGGACTGCAGCCGGATGGTGTTGGGCAGCATCGGCCGGAGCGCCATGTAGTCGGGCACCGAGGCCAGCGGGTCCTCGGCGTACCAGCACAGCACGTGCTGCGCGAGGTCTCCGACGCCGTGCACCGGCGGGTGCGCGGCGAGGTAGTCGCGGGTGGCGAACAGGCCGATCTCGTAGTGGCCGAGGCGCTGCGAGCGCACCCGGGGCGACGTCGGCTCCTCCCGCACCACGGCGGCGTCGTAGGAGAGGCCCTCGCGGCTCGTCAGCGACGCCGCGGTGACGATGCGCAGGGTGACGCCCTGGTCCATCAGCGGGCCGCAGCGCGGCGCGAGGACGGTGGCCGCGAAGCCGTCGGAGGCCAGGATGGTCCACTCCTCGGGCGTCGTCGCGATGGGGTCGCCGTCGACGAAGACGTCGACGCCGAGGGTCACCATCCGCGCCGCCGGCAGGAAGCCGTGGCCGGACTCCGTGAGCTTCCACCCGGCCGTCGAGCGGCTGAAGAGCCGCGTCCCCAGGGCGCGCTCCAGGCGGGAGACGCGCCGGCTCACGGTGGTGTGGTCGACGCCGAGCTCCTGGCCGGCCCGCACGAGGGTGCCGTGCCCGGCGAGGACGTGGAAGTAGCGGATGTCCTCGGCGTCGATCCTCATCCCGCCATCTTGCACCGCGGCAGCGCTCCTAGCCGATCAGCTCCGGCAGCCAGGTGAGGATGCCCGGCACGAGGACCGCCAGGACGACGAGGAGGAGCTGCAGGGCGATGAAGGGCAGGGTCGCGCGGTAGATGTGCTCGATCCGGACCGTCCGGTCGGTCACCGACTTCAGGTAGAAGATGGCGAAGCCGAAGGGCGGGGTGAGGAAGGCGGTCTGCAGGACCACCATGAAGAGCAGGGCCCACCAGAGGCTGTCGAAGCCCTGCGCCAGCACCACCGGGGTGAGGATCGGCGCGGCCAGCATGATGAGCGCCATCGTCTCCAGGAACATCCCGAGGAAGAAGACGAAGACGATCGCGAAGGCGAGCACGCCCCAGCGTCCGCCCGGGGCGAGCTCCGCCATCCGGGTGACGAACGCCATACCCCCGACGCCGGCGAAGACGCCGCTGAAGCCGGAGGCGCCCGCGAGGATCCACAGGATCATGCTCGAGGTCTTGACCGAGGACCAGAACGACTCGAGCGCGATGCGCCAGGTCAGCGACCCGCTGACGAGGGCCAGCAGCACGGTGCCGAGCACGCCGATCGCGGCACCCTCGGTGGGCGTGGCCGCCCCGGACAGGATGGAGCCGAGCACCACCGCGATGAGCACGGCGGGCAGGACGAGCCCGCGGAACACGCGCCGGGCGTCGACCTCCGGCTTGGCCTCCTGGCCCGTGGGCCTGGGCAGGGAGGACGGGCGGACGAGGCCGACGACGACGATGTAGGCGATGTAGATCAGCGCCAGGGTCACGCCGGCCGCCAGCCCGCCGGCGAAGAGGCTGGCCACGGAGACGCCGGTGATGGCGCCGTAGACGACCATGTTGAGGCTCGGCGGGATGAGCTGGCCCAGGGTGCCGCCGGCCATGACCACGCCGAGGGAGAGGTTGCGGTCGTAGCGGTACTTGAGCATCTGCGGCAGCGCGATGAGGCCCAGGCCGATGACGCCGGCCGCGACCACGCCGGAGATGGCGCCGAGGACGGCGCCGACGGCGATCCCGGCCATGGCGAGGCCGCCGCGCAGCCGCCAGCTGACGCTGTAGAGCGAGTCGAAGAGCTCCTCGACGATCTTGGAGCGCTCCAGCAGGACCGACATGAGGATGAAGAGCGGGATCGCGACCAGCGTGAAGTTGTTGATCGCGCCGAAGACGCTGGAGATGACGATCGCGCTGCCGCCGGTGCCCCAGGCGAGGACGGCGAAGCCGATGGCCACGGAGAAGAGCGAGAAGGCGACCGGCACCCCCAGCCCCAGGAGCAGGAAGAGCGCGGCGAACATGCCGATCGGGAGGATCTCAGACCAGGGCATCGTCGTCCCCCTCGGTGTCGGTGGGGCCGTCGGCGTCGGTCTCGCCGGTGCCCGGGAAGGTGTCGTCGTCGTAGGTGGGGGTCAGGAAGAGCTGGCGGACCGCCTCGAGCAGGACGAGCAGGGCGCCGAGCGGGATCATCCAGCGGAACCACCAGATCTCGGGGTTGAAGGTGGTCTGGAAGATGCTGCGCTCCCGGATCCGCGTGGCCTCGATCGCGGCCTGCGAGCCGTCGACGACGACGAAGCCGCAGACGACGATGATGAGCACCATCGCCACCAGGTGCAGCACCCGGCGGGTCCCGGCCCGGGCCCGGCGCGGGACGATGTCGACCGCCACGTGCTCGCCGTCGCGCAGCACCTGGCCGCCGGCGAGCAGGCACATGATGCCGAAGATGAAGATGGAGACCTCGAAGGGCCAGCTCGGCGCGCTGCTGCTCAGGGCACGGGCCAGGACGTTGTAGAGGACGACCAGGGCGAGCACCGGCATGAGCAGGGCGCCGATCCACGTGGCCCCCGCCTGCAGCCGCCTCACCGGGACCCCTCCTCGATCGCCGCGGCGATGGCGTCGGCCTGCTCCTCGTAGCCGAGCTCGCGCAGGACCCGCACGTACTCGGTGACGTAGCGGTGGCTGAGCTCGTTCTGCGCGGCGTAGCCGCCGAGCCACTCGTAGGCGATCGCGTGCGCCTCCTCGACGTCCTCCTCGGGCAGCGTCAGGGTCTCCACCCCGGCGTCCTCCCAGGCCTGGGCGGAGTCCTCGTTGGCGGCGGCGTAGCCGGTGGCGGAGGCCTCGCGGGCCTTGTCCCGGGCGGTGATGATCGCCTCCTGGTAGGACTCGGGCAGCGCCTCCCACGCCTCCTGGTTGACGATGAGGTCCTTGTCCGAGGTGGGACCGGTGTGCAGCACCGGGTCGATGATGTAGTCGGTCACCTCGTCCAGGCCCATCTCGGCGTTGACCAGGTAGTCGTTGAACTCGGCGCCGTCGACGGTGCCGAGCTGCATCGCGGTGTAGAGCTCGGGCCCGGCGATGGAGACCGAGCTGGCGCCGAGCAGGTCGAAGTACTGCCCCGCCACCCCGGTGGCGCGGATGTTCATCCCGCGGAAGTCCTCGAGGGTCCTCACCGCGCGGTTGGACATGAAGATCTCCGAGGGGCCGTAGTCGAAGGCGCCGAGGTATTCGATCCCCGAGCGGGCGTAGGCCTCGGCGAAGATCGGGCCCAGCTCGTCGGCGCGGTAGAAGTGCTCCTCCGGTCCGGTGATCGGGTCGCCGGGCAGGCTCACCAGGTTGAAGACCGGGTCCTTGCTCGACCAGTAGCCGGTGAAGATCGCGGCCAGCTGCACCGTGCCGCCGGCGACGTGGTCGTAGGTCTCGGTGACCGGGAAGAGCGTGCCGCCGCCGTAGGGCTCGATGACGAACTTGCCGTCCGTGGCCCTGGCCACCTCCTCGACGAACACCGGGATCGTGCTCTCGTAGCGGGAGGTCCCCGGCACCTGGTGCGTCACCAGGCGCCAGTGCAGCTCCTCGCCCTCGACCGCGGTCTGGTTGAGCACGCCCTGGCCGCACGCGCTCACGCTCAGCAGCATCGCCGGCAGCACGCCGGCCAGCGCCCAGCGCCTGAATCGCCTCATCGCTTCCTCCCTCGGATCGTCGCCGAGGCTAGGAGCGGCCGTCGCCGGCTCACAAGAGGCGGTCCTGCGGGGGGTTGTGCAGATCTGCAGAAGTGGCCGGTGGGACG
>CAZONQ010000213.1:0-4138 GCA_964581125.1 uncultured Ornithinimicrobium sp. | reverse complement strand
CGCGGTAGGTGCCGGTGAAGCCGAGCATGCCGCGCACCTGGCTGTAGCACTCGGCGTCCTCGAGGAACGTCTCGGCGATCCAGCGGGCGCGCAGGGGGTCGCCGGGGAGGAGGATGCGGGGGGCGATCTGGCCGGGCTCGGCGGCGATGTGGGTGCTCACGGGGGACAAGGGTATGCGGTGCCGTCCCTCGGGTCCGCGCCCGCGTCTCAGCCGGTGGTCGCCGTGATGCGCAGGACGACGTCGCCGTCGCCGTTGGAGGAGGTGACCCAGAGCGCGCCGTCCGGGTCGAGCGTGAGGGAGCGGAGGCGGCCGTAGTCGTCCTCGAGCTCGGGGATCCGTGCCGTGCCGACGACCTCCGTGCCGTCGACCTCGAGCAGGGTGACGCCGGTGCCCTTGAGCTCGGCGACCGCCAGCACGCCGTCCCAGGCGCCCCATTGCGGACCGTCGAGGAAGGTCGCGCCGCTGGTGGCGTGGGTGGGGTCGCCGCTGCTCCACACGGCCTCGACGGCGTCGGGGAACTGCTGCAGGTCGGTCATCGGCACCGACTCGTCGTAGCCGGGGCCCGGGTCCCAGCCGTAGTTGGCGCCCGGCTGCAGGACGTTGACCTCGTCGTCGACGTCGGGACCGTGCTCGCCCTCCCACAGCGTGCCGGTCCCCGGCTGGACGGCGAGGCCCTGGACGTTGCGGTGGCCGTAGGTGAGGATCCGCGGGTCGGCGCCCTCGACGTGGCCGCCCGGGTCGGTGGGCTCGCCGTCGGGCGTGACGCTGAGGACCTTGCCGCCGAGGGAGTCCAGGTCCTGCGGGTTGCTCGGGTCGGCGGCGTCACCCGTGCCGACGAGCAGGTCGCCGTCGGGGGTGAGGAGCAGCCGGCACCCGGCGTGCCGGCCCGAGGTGAGCGGGATGCCGTCGACGACCACGCCCTCGCGGGTCGCGGCGGTGACGTCCTCGTCGAGGGTCCACCGGGTGACGCGCACGTCGGCCTGCGCGTCCGACGGCTGCGCGGCGTAGCAGAGGAAGATCGTGCGGTCCTGCTCGAAGTCCGGCGAGACGGCCAGCCCCATGAGACCGGCCTCGCTCGCGACGAAGACGTCGGAGAGGTCGGCCGACACCTCGCGCGGCTCCGCCCCGGGCTCGTCGAGCGCGAGCAGCCGGCCGCCGCGCTCGGTGATGAGAGCGGTGCCGTCGGGGAGGAGCTGGACGTCCCACGGGAGGCTGAGCCCCTCGGCCGCCACCTCGATCTCCAGCTGGGGGACCTCGTCGCTCGCGGTGGCCGTGGGGGTCGCCGTCGTGGAGGTGGTCCCTTCGGCGGTCGTGGTGGAGGCACCGGGGGAGCCGGTGGCCGTGCCGGGAGCGGTGCCTGGCGCACCGGTCGTGCTCGTCGTGCCGGCGGTGCCCGACGGCCCGGCAGGCGGTTCGTCGCCCGCGCCGCTGCAGGCCGCCAGCGCGCCGGTGAGCGCGATCGCGCACACCAGTGCCAAGGTCGCGGAGGGCCGGTGCGCGTGGCGCGAGGTGACGGTCCGGCCCGGCGGGCGTCCCATCACCCCAGCGTAGGCGCAGGACGCCGGGAGCGCCGGACGTCTCGACGTGCAGCCGGCTGGCAGCGGTCCGTCGACACCCACCGCGCTACGCTGGACCCGGCGCCGCCTCGCGCCGAGCCCGCACCGTGTCCGGCCTCGGTCCGGCCACGTGGGTGAAGGGGAGCAGATCCTCGGGCGAGAAGGTTGGTGATCCTCCTGCGTGCACGGCCGCAGGGCGACCGGGGCGCCGCACGGCCGGGAACGAGGACGACCATGACCAGCGATGCCGACTTCAAGCAGCGGGTGCGCGAGCGGATGGCCCGCACGGGCGAGACCTACACGGCGGCGCGCGCGGCGCTGCGGCCAGAGGGAGCCGCCGCCGAGGCGGCGCGGCACGAGCAGGAGCAGGCGGTGGCCCGGCTCTTCGACGGGCCCAGGTTGCTGCGCATCCCGACGAAGCGCCGTCGCCGCACCGTGGCGCTGCTCGAGCTGCTCAGCCGTTTCGAACCGGGGCGCGTCTACGACGAGCGCGAGGTCAACGACCTCCTCCGGGAGGCGCACGAGGACGTCGCCTCGCTCCGCCGCGAGCTGGTGGACTACCGCTACCTGGAGCGCGAGGCGGGCCGCTACCGGGTGACCACGACCGTGCCCGTGCGCGGGCCGCAGGAGGCCCAGGAGGTGCCGGCCTGGGAGGCGGTCTGGCTGCCGGGGTTCATCGCCGGACGCTGACGATCCGCCCGCCCTCGTGGCCGGCGCCCGGGCCCATCTCGACCAACGACGTCGGCCGCTCGCTACGGGCCTGGTCTGCTCGCTACGGGTCTGCGTCCTGTCGCGACGCAGACCCGTAGCGTCCAGCAGCTCCGCATCGGGGTCGGCGCGTGGATCTCCCAGCGCCGTCGCGGCTCACATCACCCGCCCGCCCTCGTCGCCGGCGCCCGGGCCCATCTCCACCACGGCGTCGGCCGTCGCGAGCGCGGCCTCGTCGTGCTCGGCGACCAGGACCGTGTGCCCGGCGTCGACCAGCGTGTGCAGCTGGGCCAGGAGGCGGTGCACGTCGGCCGGGTGCAGCCCGGTGGTGGGCTCGTCGAAGAGGTAGAGGGTGGGGGAGCGGCGCTCCTTCTGCAGCTCGGTGGCCAGCTTGATCCGTTGTGCCTCGCCGCCGGAGAGCTCGGTCGCGGGCTGGCCGAGCGTGAGGTAGCCCAGGCCGAGCGCGTCGAGCGCCGCCAGCGCGCGCCGGGCGGGCGCCAGGTCGCTCAGCGCGTCGAGCGCCTCCACGACGGTCATCGCGAGCAGGTCGGCCACGCTGCGCCCCTGCCAGGTCACCTCGAGCGTCTCGGGGTTGAAGCGGGCACCCCGGCAGTCGGGGCAGGTCGACCACGTGCCCGGCATGAAGAGCAGCTCGACCGAGACCGCGCCCTCGCCGTGGCAGGTCGGGCACTGCCCCGCCTTCGTGTTGAAGCTGAACCGGCTCGCCGTCCAGCCGCGCGCCCTCGCTCCCGCCGTCGCGGCGAAGGCCTTGCGGACGTGGTCCCACAGCCCGGTGTAGGTCGCCACCGTGGAGCGCGGCGAGCGGCCGATCGGCTTCTGGGTGATGCGCACCAGACGGGTGGGTATGCCGTCACCCACGGCCCGCACCCGCCCGGCGGCAGGTGCGTCCTGGGTGTCCTGGCCGTCGGGGTCGTCCTCGACCCCGTCGTCGGCGTCCGGCTCGTCCTCCACCCTCGCCAGCTGGCTGCCGATGACGTCGTGCACGGCGTCGAGCAGGCTGGTCTTGCCCGAGCCGGAGACGCCGGTCACGACGGTGAGGGCGCCCAGCGTCAGGTCGAGGTCGGCACCCCGGACGGTGTGCCGGGTGAGGCCGGTGAAGGAGAGCGTCCCCGTGCCGGTCCGCGCCGGGGCGTCCGCGGCGCGGATCTCCTCGCGGTGCACCGGCTCGGTCAGGTAACGGGCGGTCACCGACTCGGTCACCGCCGGCAGCCCCGCCACGGGTCCGGACCAGAGCACCTCGCCGCCCTCGCGGCCCGCGCCCGGCCCGACGTCGACCACCCAGTCGCAGCGCGCCACCACGCCCATGTCGTGCTCGACCACGACGACCGTGTTGCCCGCGGCGACCAGGCGGCGCAGCAGCGCGACGAGCTGGTCGGTGTCGCGCGGGTGCAGCCCGGCCGACGGCTCGTCGAGCACGTAGACCACGCCGAACAGCCCCGACCGCAGCGCCGTCGCCAGCCGCAGCCGCTGCAGCTCGCCCGCGGACACGCTCGTCGTGCCCCGGCCGAGCGTCAGGTGCCCCAGCCCGAGGTCGGCCATCAGCGCAAGCCGGCCGACCAGGTCCTCGAGCAGCAGCGTCTCGGCCTGCTCCCGGGCATCACGGCGCAGCGCGACGGCCAGCCCGTCGAGGCGGCGGCGCCCCACCTGCAGCAGCCGGTCGACCGGGAGCGCGAGCGCCTCGTCCACCGCGAGCCCCTGCCAGGTCACGGCGAGCGCGTCCGGCCGCAGTCGTCGACCGCCGCACGTGCCGCACGGGTGGGTCTCCACATACCGGAGCATCCGTCGTCGCTGGGTCAGGCTGCGCGTCTCCGCGAGGGTGCGGCGCACGTAGCGCGCGGCCGAGGAGAACGTG
>CAZONQ010000212.1:0-4138 GCA_964581125.1 uncultured Ornithinimicrobium sp. | reverse complement strand
ACCGGGCGCACGCTCTGCACGGGCCCCTCGGCGACCGGGCGCACGCTCTGCACGGCTCAGCGGCGGACGGTGACCTGCGGCGCGTAGAGCTCCATGGCCGCGAGCGCGCGCTCGTGGGCCTCGTCGCCGGAGCCGGCGCAGGCGGCCGCGACGACCTCCACCGTGCAGCCGGCGTCGGCGGCGGCCAGCGCGGTCGACAGCACGCAGCAGTCGGTGGCGACCCCGGCGAGCACCAGGTGCGCGTGCTCGCCGGTCACGGCCGCGAGCGCCGGCCCCCACTTGCCGAAGGTCGGCTCGGAGACGACCTGCTCGACGCCGAGCGCGGCCACCTCCGGCACGAGGTCGAAGAGCGGGTGGTCGGGCGACTCGTCGGCGAACGGGAAGGTCTCGAAGTAGGGGACCCACGAGCCCTCCTTGACCACCGGCGGCACCCACCGGGTGAGCACGCTCCGGCCGCCGTGCTCGGCGACCAGCTCACGGATCGGTCCCACCGTCTCCGCGAACCGCGGCGCCACCCACTCCGAGGAGGGGTCGGCGAAGATCTTCTGGGCGTCGACGACGACCAGCCAGGGTGCGCTCACCGCAGCCCGCCCGCCTCGGCGGGCGCGACGTCATACTCGCCCTGCTCCTGACGACGGACCGTGCCGCGGCGCGCCACGAGGGTGACCACGAAGCCGAGGGCGAGCGCGACGATGACGCCGAGGTTGGCCCAGGCCCACGTGCCCTCCTTGCCGCCGAGGCCGAGCGGGCCGAGCAGGTAGCCCTGCCAGTTGTTCCACGAGGCGTCCTCGGCGAAGAGGTTGATGACCATGCCCCAGCCGATGAGCGAGGCGACGACCATCGTGCCGATCGCCGTCCAGTCCCAGGCGCCGTAGCGGCCGCGCGGGTCGAAGAGCGCCCGCTCGTCGTAGTCGCGGCGCCGCATCGCGATGTCGGCCATGAGGATCCCCGCCCAGGCGGCGAGCGGCACGCCGAGCGTGATGAGGAAGCTCTGGAAGGGCGCGAGGAAGCTCTCGGCGAAGAAGACGACGTAGATCGTGCCGATCGTCAGGATGATCCCGTCGATGCCCGCGGCGGCCGGCCGCGGGATGTCGACGCCGAGCGAGAGCAGCGTCAGCCCGGAGGAGTAGATGCCCAGGACCGCGCCGCTGACGAGGGCCAGGACGGCCGCGACGAGGAAGGGCACGAGGAACCAGTCGGGCAGGATCGTGGCCAGCGTGCCGATCGGGTCGCCTGCGATGCCCTCCTCGAGGTCCGGCTGGGAGCCGACGAGCAGCAGGCCGTAGCCGACGAGCAGCACGACGGGCAGCGCGCCGCCGAAGGTGTTCCAGAAGACGATCGAGGAGCCGGAGGCGTCGCGGCGCTGGTAGCGCGACCAGTCTGCGGCGATGTTGATCCAGCCCAGGCCGAAGCCGGTCATGACCATGACGAGGGCGCCGATGACCGACTCGAGCGAGCCGCCCTCGCGCAGGGTGACCGTGGACAGGTCGACCAGGTGGAAGGTCATGACGATGTAGACGATCGTGATCGCCCCGGTGACCCACGTCAGCACCGACTGCAGCCGCATGATCGTGTGGTAGCCGGCGACCGAGGCCAGCACGATGAGCGCGGTGACGACGAGCGTGGCGATGACCTTGGTCGCGTTGCCGCTGGCCCAGCCGAGCTCGCGGAAGACGGTGGCCGTGGCCAGCACCGCCATGATGGCCAGGAAGGTCTCCCAGCCGATCGAGACCAGCCAGGACACGACGCCGGGCACCTTCTGCCCGGTCACGCCGAAGGCCGCGCGGGAGAGCACCATCGTCGGCGCCGACCCCCGCTTGCCCGCGATCGCGATGATCCCGCAGAAGAAGAAGGACAGGACGATGCCGATCGTGGCGACCACGATCGCCTGGGCGAAGGAGATGCCGAAGCCGTAGACGAACGCGGCGTAGCTCATCCCGAAGACCGACACGTTGGCCGCGAACCACGGCCAGAAGAGGTCGGACGGCCTGGCCGTGCGCTCGGACTCGTCGATCACCTCGATGCCCGTGGTCTCCACCAGGGCACGCTCGGCGGTGGTGAGGGTCACTCCCTCGTGCTGCTCACTCATGGGGCCGACTCTTGCACACCCCGCGTTCATCCGGTGGCCACCTCGCGGGGGTGCGGCTCACTCCATACCTCCCTAGATTGGCGGGTATGACGCACACGACCCGTCGGGCGGCGCTCGCCGCCCTCCCCGCCCTCGCCCTCGCCGTCACCGGGGCGGCGCTGCCCGCCGGCGCCGCCGGACCCGGGAAGGCGCCCGGCCGCCCGGACATGGACGTGCGGTTCGCGACCTTCAACGCCTCGCTCAACCGGGGCGCGGAGGGCGAGCTCGCCGCCGACCTGTCCACGGGGGACGACGTGCAGGCGCAGAACGTCGCGGAGACGATCCAGCGCGCGGCCCCGGACGTGGTGCTCGTCAACGAGTTCGACTACGCGCCGGGCAACGAGGACCTGTTCCGGGAGAACTACCTCGAGGTCGGGCAGCGCGGGGCGGAGCCGGTGGACTACCCCTACGCCTACTACGCGCCGGTCAACACCGGGGTGCCGAGCGGGCTGGACCTCAACGACGACGGGGAGGTGGGCGGGCCGGACGACGCGTGGGGCTTCGGGCTGTTCCCGGGGCAGTACGGCATGGTCGTCTACAGCAGGTACCCGATCGACACCGACGCGGTGCGGACCTTCCAGACCTTCCGGTGGGCGGACATGCCGGGCAACGTCATGCCGACCGACTTCTACTCGGCGGAGGAGCAGGCGCAGCTGCGGCTGTCGAGCAAGTCGCACTGGGACGTGCCGGTCGACGTGGGAGGCAGGACGGTGCACGTGCTGGCCGCGCACCCGACGCCGCCGACCTTCGACGGACCGGAGGACCGCAACGGTCGGCGCAACCACGACGAGATCCGCTTCTGGGCGGACTACGTGTCGTCGCCGCGGGCGTCGTCCTACATCTACGACGACGAGGGCGGGCGCGGCGGGCTGAAGCCGGGCGAGCGCTTCGTCATCGTCGGCGACTACAACGCCGACCCGGTCGACGGCGACTCGCTCGACGGCGCGATCAACCAGCTGCTCGACCTGCCGCGGGTCAACACGAGCGTGACGCCGTCGAGCGCCGGCGGGGTCGAGCAGGCGGACCTGCAGGGCGGCGTCAACCTCGAGCACGTGGGCGACCCTGCCCTCGACACCGCGGACTTCGGCGAGCCGCCCGGCAACATCCGTGTCGACTACGTGCTGCCGAGCCGGTCGCTGAAGATCGAGGACGCGCAGGTCTTCTGGCCGGTGGAGGCGGACCCGCTCTTCCGGCTGGTCGGCACGTACCCGTTCCCGACCAGCGACCACCGGCTGGTGTGGGTGGACGTCAGGCTGCCGCACCGGTGACGCCTGGGTGGCCGGTCGCGTAGTTTGGAGCCATGACGGGGATCCCTGACGAGCCGCAACGCCGACCCGACGCGCCGCCGCTGCCCGGGCCGGTGGAGGACGTCCAGCGTCCGCGGACCATCATCAGCGGGCCGCCGGCCGAGGACACGCCCGCGTGGCGGCCCGGGTCCGCGCCGGCGGAGCGGCCTGCCGACCTGCCCGCGGCGACGGGCGGGGCGACGACGTCGGTCACCAGCTTCTTCAGCCAGACCACGAGGAACGGCCGCTGGGAGGTGCCGGCGGTGCTGCCGGTCAACCAGGCCTTCTCCGAGGTGCTGCTCGACCTGCGCGAGGCCGTCGTCACCTCCCCGGTCGTCGAGCTGCGCGTCAGCGGCGCCTTCCTCACCTGCAAGGTGATCGTGCCTCCCGGCGTGCCCGTCGAGTGGGCGGGCGGGGTGTCGCTCTTCAGCGACTCCAGGGCCGACGCGTCCGGCACCGAGGCAGGACCGGGCTGGCGGCTGCGCGTCGTGCACAACGGCGCGTTCAGCGACATCCGGGTGCGCACCCTCGGCGTCGGGCAGGCCGAGCCCAAGTGGTGGCACAAGCTGCGCTGACCCTGCGCAGCGACGGCGACGGCGCAGGTAGCCTTGCCTGGTCCCCGTGGCGCGCCCCGCGCCCGCCGCGAGGGGCGGGCCTCTAGCTCAATGGTAGAGCTGCGGACTTTTAATCCGTAGGTTGTGGGTTCGAGTCCCACGGGGCCCAC
>CAZONQ010000211.1:0-4167 GCA_964581125.1 uncultured Ornithinimicrobium sp. | reverse complement strand
AGCTCGACGTCGAGCAGGACACGACGCTGACGCTCGACGCCCGCGACGCCGTGGAGGTGTCGGTGCGCACCGACCGTCCGACCGAGCCGATGGGCGGGACCCTGACCTACGGCCAGATCCTCGAGGACTACTGGTACGTGGGCGGGTCCGTGGCCAGCGGTCCGGCGTCGAGCCTCTTCGCGCTCCCGACGAAGCGCGTCCACGACACCGACTACCTCTTCGGCACCTACTGGCGCCTGGTGGAGGAGGGCACGGAGCACAGCACGTCCCCCTACATCTACAACCTGGCCTTCCAGGAGGAGGACCGCGTCTCGGCCAGGCAGACGCGCACCGTGCGTGACGCCGACCTGGCGACGGTGGAGGAGACCTGGCACGCCCAGCGCGAGGACGGCGGGCTCTACGAGGCCCTCACGACCAAGGACCCCATCACCGGTGACCCGATCGCGATCGGTGGGTTCGGCCAGGCGGTCGTCACGCCGCACGAGCGCACCGCGCTCTACACGCCGGGCGTGCCCTGGACCCAGTTCGCCAGCAGCGGGCTCTTCATGGTCGAGACCATGGTCGACCCGGTGCGGGTCTACGAGGCCGGCGAGCACACCTCCGTCGACTGGAACAAGCTGCCCTCGATGACCGGCCTGCACTACGAGGAGGACGGCTCGCCGGCGCGCATCGCCGAGCGGCAGGGCAACCTGGTCGGCTTCTCCTTCGCGGACTGGAAGGACAGCGTCGAGGGCCGTTACGGCATCGGCGGCTTCGGCGACCTGGGCAACATGAGGGTCTGGATCGACGGCGAGGAGCAGGGGCAGAGCGGCTGGGCCGCCGGCCAGTGGCAGGTGCCCGACGACGCCCACCTCGACGTGCAGGTCAACCACCTCCGCCTGCCGACCTTCTGGAACGAGTCGTGGCGCCTCGGCACGCAGGTGACGACGAAGTACTCCTTCGACACGCACCGGCCGGAGGGCGACACCATCGTCCCGCTGCCGCTGCAGGTGCCGACCTACGACGTGCCGGTCGACGAGCGCAACCTGGTCCCCGCCGAGGCGGGCACCGAGATCGGGCTCGGCTTCCGGCACCAGGAGGGTCACGACCCGGCCCCGATGGTCGAGGTGACCGCGCAGGTGACCGTCGACGAGCTGCCGTTCGGCGACGTCGACGCCTTCCCGGACGCCGACTGGCAGGACGTGGAGGTCGTCGAGCGGGACGGCGAGTGGGTGCTGCTGGTGGACAACAGCGCGTTCGCCGGCACGGAGCCCTCGCTGCACATCACCGCGGTGGACGCCGACGGCAACCGGGTCGAGCAGTTCATCGAGCACGCCTACGGCGTGCAGTGAGGCCGCCTCGCTCCCGCTGATCACGACCTCGACGGCGCGGACCCTGGACGGGGCCCGCGCCGTCGGGGTCGTGGCGTCATACGGTAGGCGGATGGATCTTGCCGCCCTGGGCATCTCCGCCGACGAGGAGCGCGTCTACCGGTTCCTCGTGACCCACGGTCGCAGCGAGTGCGCCGAGGTGGCCGCCGACGTCGGCCTCGAGGCCCGCCACGCCGCCGCGGTGCTCGGGTCCCTCCACGAGGCCGGGCTGGTCTCGGTGGAGGGTGGTGCCTACCGTGCGGCCCCGCCCGAGCTGGCGCTCCGCGGCCTGCTCGTCCGGCGGCGCGACGACCTCGGACGCGCCGAGGCCGCCCTCGCCGACCTCGCCGCCGCCTTCCAGTCCGGCCAGGGCGAGGACTCGCTGCGGACGCTCGTCGAGGTGCTCGTCGAGCCCGAGGAGATCCGGCGCCGCTTCACGCAGGTGCAGCACGCGGCCCGGCACCGGGTGCGTGCCTTCGTCCGGGCCGAGCACGCAGTGGTCGCGGCGGAGGAGAACACCGCCGAGGGCGACGCCGTCGAGCGTGGCGTCGTCTACGAGGTCGTGCTCGAGCGGTCCCTCCTGGAGCAGCCCGGGATGCTCGAGCGGGTGGCGGCCACCGTCGACGCCGGCGAGCGGCTGCGTGCCACGGACCGGCTCCCGCTCCGCATGCTCATCGCCGACGACGACGTGGCGCTGGTGCCGCTCGCGGCCGACGGCAAGCAGGGGGCCGTCGTCGTCCGTCGCAGCGGCCTGCTCGAGGCGCTCGTCGCCCTCTTCGAGCTCACCTGGGAGCGGTCGCAGGACGTCCTCGTCCCGCTGGCCGAGGGGGAGGAGCTGGACGAGCGGATCGTCAGCCTGCTGCTCCAGGGCTACGGCGACCGGTCCATCTCGCACCAGCTGGAGGTCTCCCCGCGGACCGTGCAGCGGCGCGTCCGCGCGCTCATGGACCGGGCCGGCGTGAGCAGCCGGATCCAGCTGGGCTTCTGGCTCGCCCAGCGCGGCGGGAGCCGCACCTAGGTCCGTCGGCGTCCGGACCGGGCGTGGTTCCGGTCGATGGGCACGGGCCTGCAGCGCGCACCGGAGCGCGGCGCCCGTCAGGGCACGACGACGGTCTTGCCGCTCCCGTGCCCCCGGGCCACCGCGGCGAGCGCCTCGCCGGCACGGTCGAGGGGACAGGTGCGTGAGACGGCGGGCTGCACCGCGCCCGAGGCCACGAGCCGCACCAGCTCCTCCAGCGCCCGGGGGTCGTTGCCGCGGCCGGACCCGCCGAGCTCCTCGGCGGTCCCGGGGTCCGCGGCGGACACGACGCGGCCGGTCGGGACCAGCGGGGCCAGGTCGCGCAGGGCCCGGCCGCCGACGAGGTCGACCAGCAGGTCCACGCCGTCCGGTGCCGCCTCGCGGACCCGCCCGGGGGCACCCGCCCCCGAGGCCACCCACGTCGCCCCGGCCAGCTCCACGACCTCGCGCCCGGTGGCCGACGCCACGCCGAGGACGCGCAGCCCGGCGGCCCGGGCGACCTGGCAGGCGAGGTGCCCGACGCCGCCGCCCGCACCGAGCACGACGACGGTGCCGTCCTCCTCCACCGGCACCTGGTGGACGAGGTCCCAGGCCGCGGTCCCCGCCACCGGCAGGGTCGCCGCCGACTCGAAGGAGACTGGCGCGGGCTTGGCGACCGCGTCCCGCGCGCGCAGGAGCGTGTGGTCGGCGAACCCTCCCTCGCCCGGGGCGACGCCTCCGAGGACGGCGTCTCCCACCCCATACCCCTCGACGTCCGGACCGAGCGCCACGACGACGCCGGAGACCTCGAAGCCGAGGGCCCGCGGCAGCGTGTGCGTGCGGCCGAACTCGCCCTCCCGCAGCTTGAGGTCCGCCGGGTTGACGCCGGCGGCGCGCACCTCGACGAGGACCTGGCCGGGGCCCGGGTCGGGGGTCGGGCGCTCGCGCAGCTCCTCGACCTCCGGACCTCCGTAGCGGGTGAAGACGTAGACGCGGGACATGCTCCGATCCTGCCCCAGACGCGAGGGTCCCGGCCGGCGGGTGCGCCGGCCGGGACCCCGTCAGGACGGTCAGGCCGCCTGGGCGACGAGGTCGTCCGCGGTCCTGCCCGACCCGCCGTCGGCCGCCGGCCGCGCCCGGTCCGCCCGGCGGCGCAGCAGCCGCATCGCGTTGACGATGACGACGAGCACCGAGACCTCGTGGACGAGCATCCCGACCGCCATCGTCACGCCCCCGAGGAGCACGCCGGCGACGAGGACCGCGACGGTCCCGAGGGCGACGACGATGTTCTGCCGCATCGTGGCCACGGTCCGGCGGGCCAGGCCGACCGCCTCGGGCAGCATGAGCAGGTCGTCGCGCATCAGCGCGATGTCGGCCGTCTCGATCGCCACGCCGGTGCCCGCGGCGCCCATCGCCACGCCGATGTCCGCGGTCGCCAGCGCCGGGGCGTCGTTGACGCCGTCGCCGACCATGGCCACGGTGAAGCCCTGCCGCTGCAGGTCCGCGACGGCGTCGAGCTTGTCCTCCGGCAGCAGGCCGGCGCGCACCTCGTCGATGCCGACGCGCCGACCGACCGCCTCGGCGACCGGCGCGACGTCGCCGGTGAGCATGACGACCTTCCTGACACCCACGGCGTGCAGCCGGCGGACCATCTCCGCCGCGTCCTCGCGGACCGTGTCCGCGACGGCGACCACGCCGAGCACCTGCCCGTCGCGGGTCACGGCCATCGGCGTGCGGCCCGCGGCGGCCAGCTCGTCGACCGTCCGCCTCAGGGCGGTGAGCCCGGACGCGTCCGCGGCGCCGCCGAGCCGGGCGTGCTCG
>CAZONQ010000210.1:0-4191 GCA_964581125.1 uncultured Ornithinimicrobium sp. | reverse complement strand
CCCGCCAGGACGTCCGCGCGCTCGCGCACGCCGCCGTCGGCGGCGAGCCGCGTGACGCGTCGGCGCTGGGTGACGCGGACCATGGGTCCAGGGTATGCCGTGCGCGTCCGCGGCACGAGGGCACGGGAGCGCCCCGGCACCTCGCGTCGACGACCTCGGCCCGGGCTCCCCGTCAGCCGGGAGATCGGACCCTGTCCACCGGGAAGGGCGAGCCCTACGCTGAGACCCGTGACCGATGCAGCGGCGCCCGTCGTCCCCGCACCCGGCGGCGCCCGGGCCGCGGGGACGGGTCCCGACGCCGCCCTGCGGGTCCTGGCCGCCGTCGCGCTCGTCGTCACGGTCCTGGGCGCCACGGCCGTGCTCTCGACGCTGGCCGCCATCCCGCCCGAGCGGACGGCCGGGCTGAACAGCCCCGCCGCGGTCGTGCTCCAGATGGTCGGCATGGCGGGGCTGGCCGCCGCCGGGGCGGTCCTGGCCCGTCAGCAGCCGCGCACCGCGATCGCCTGGCTGATGCTGTGCACCGCCCTGGCCTGGGTCCTGAGCTATCTGTCGCTGCTCCTGGCGATGTGGCTCCTGGGCACGGGCAGCCGGCTGGCCCCGGCCGCCGGCTGGCTGACCAACTGGTCCTGGGTGCCGGCCCACGCCCTCTCGATGCTCCTGCTCCTGCGCTTCCCCGACGGGCGTCTCCCGGGTCGCCGGTGGCGGACCGCCGAGAGCGCGGTCGCCGCCTGGGCGGCCACCGCGTTCCTCACCACCGCCCTCCTGCCCGGCCCGCTCGGTGCGGAGCCCCTGGCGCCGCTGACCAACCCCCTCGGCGTCGAGGCACTCTCCCGCGGCGCGGACGGGACGCTCAGCGCGCTCTTCGCCGTGCTGCCGGCGCTGGTCGTCCTCTGCGCGGCGGCCCCGGTGGTGCGCTGGCGCCGCGCCGGCACGCGCGAGCGGGGCGCCCTGCGCTGGCTCGCGCTCGCCGCGCTGGTGGTGGCCGCGAGCGCCCCGCTGGCCCTGCTCACGGACACCGGCGAGGTCCTGCAGGGCCTGGCCTTCCTGCTCCTGCCCACCGCGATCGGCACGGCGGTGCTGCGCGAGCGGCTGTGGGACCTCGGCCTGCGGCGGCGCTACGACCGGCTCCGCGAGGCGCGCGAGCAGGAGCGCGAGCGCCTGCGCCGCGAGCTGCACGACTCGCTCGGACCGCTCCTGGGATCCGTCTCGATGCGCGCCGAGGCCGCCCGCAATCTCCTCGCCCGTCCCGACGGCGGGACCCCCGACCCCCGCGTGGACGCCCTGCTCGCCTCCATCGGGAGCACCACCGAGGGGGCGCTCGGCGAGGTGCGCCGGCTCATCGACGACCTCGGTCCCGAGGCCCTGCGCGACCGCGACCTCGTGCCGGCGCTGGTGGACCACGTGCGCCCCTACGCCGACACGTTCCCGGTCACCGTCACCACCCGGCCCGACCCCCTCCCGCCGCTGGACCCGGAGGCGGCGGCCACGGCATACCTCGTCGTCGTGGAGGCGGTGCGCAACGCGGCCCGGCACTCGGGGGCCACCGGTGCCGAGGTGCACCTGCAGACGGTGGGCGACGACCTGCGCGTCGAGGTCCGCGACGAGGGGCGCGGGCTCGGCGACTCGCCGGCCGGCGTGGGACGCAGGGGGATGGAGCGCCGCGTCGCCGAGCAGGGCGGTCGCCTCGAGCTGCTCGCCCCGGAGGGCAGCGGCACCGTGGTCCGGCTGCGGCTGCCGGGGGCCCGGTGGTGAGCGGGGCACGGAGGACCCGGGTCGTCGTCGCCGACGACCACCCGGTGTTCCGCGAGGGCCTGCAGCTCCTGCTGGACAGCACCGCCGACCTCGAGGTGGTCGGGGTGGCGGCCGACGGCGCGGAGCTGGTCGAGCTCGTCGACCGGGTCGAGGTCGACGTGGTCGTGGTCGACCTGGACATGCCAGTGCTGGACGGGGTCGACGCCGCGCGCCGGCTGGCCCGCTCGCACCCCGGCGTCGGCCTGCTGGCGCTGACCATGCACGACGAGCCGACGACCGTGGCGCGGGCGTTGGACGCGGGGGTGCGCGGCTACGTGCTCAAGGGCGCCGGCCACGGGGCGATCGCGCGGGCGGTCCGGGCCGTGGCCGAGGGCGACACGGTGCTCAGCGGAGCCGTCGGCGACGCGGTCCGGCGCCGGGCGCTGCAGCCCGACGCGCCGGCCTGGCCGGGGCTGTCCGCCCGGGAGTCCGAGGTGCTGGAGCTCGTGGCGCGCGGGCTGGACAACCACGAGGTCGCGAGGGCGCTCTACCTGTCGGTCAAGACGGTGCAGAACAACGTCAGCGCGCTGCTCGCCAAGACCGGCGCCCGCACCCGCGCCGAGCTGGTCGCGATGGCCCGCGACGCGGGGTAGGACCGGGCGTCGGCGCTCCCGTGGTCGGGAGGTCGACCCCTGGCCCCCGGGAAGCCGGGAACGCCAGCGTGGTGGGCGTCGGCCGGGACCGGCCCGGCCCGAGGAGAGGAACGATGAGATGGACGTCACCACCACCGGCGGCCGGGCGAGGGTCGTGCTGCTCGCCGTCTGCGCAGGCCTCGCGGCCAACGGGCTCGCGCTCGGACCGACCTGGCTGCTGGCCCCGTCCGAGACGTTCTCCGACACCGTGGCCGTGCCCACCTTCGCGCTCAACCAGCGGATCAGCTGGGTGCTGCTGCTCGCGCTCGTCCCGCTCGTGCCCGTCCTGCTGTCCCCCGGCCGCCGGGGCACGCCGCCGGCCTGGCTGGTGCCGGTGACCCAGGCTGGTCTGGCCGCGCAGGCCTGCACCGTCTTCGCGATGTCCTTCGTGGCGCCCTGGCTCGCGCGGACGGAGCCGTCCCTGCTCGACGTGCCCGGCGGCGCGTTCCAGTGGGCGATGACCGCGGTCTGGGTCGCGTTCATGCTGGTCATGGTCGTCGTCGCGACGGCTCTGTGGCGGGCCGGCCACAGCCGTGCCGGCGCGGCCCTCGCCGTGCTCGGCGCCGTCGCCACGCCGGGCGTCGGCCCGATCGGCACCGGCGTCCTCGCCGTCGGGCTCGGCCTGGTCGTGCTCGGCCAGCTGCGCGCGGCCGCCCGCCCCGCGGACGCGCCCCAGCCGGTGCACCCCTGACGGGTGCCGCCGGTCAGCGGTTGGCGATGCCGTCCGGGCTGCAGATGAAGTGCGCCACGAGCGCGGTCCACCCGGTCTGGTGGGAGGCCCCCAGGCCGGCGCCGGTGTCGCCGTGGAAGTACTCGCTGAACGTCGGGTGCGCGTCCCACAGCTCCCCGGCGGGGTGGTGCCGCGGGGTGGCCGGGCGCCGCCCGTCGGGGCCGGGGCGGAACATCGAGACCAGCCGGTCCTCGATCTCGTCGGCGGCCTGGGTCACCGGGACGTGCCGGCCGGAGCCGGTCGGCATCTCCACGGTCTCGCCCGCCCCGGCCGCCCGGCCGTAGGCGCGCAGCGCGTCGACGAGCAGCGCGTTGACGGGGAACCACACCGGCCCGCGCCAGTTGGAGTTGCCGCCGAACATGCCCGAGTCGGACTCCCCGGGCACGTAGCGCAGCGACATCTCCTCGCCGTGCAGGTGCAGGCTGATCCCGTCGCGGTGCGCCGCCGACAGCGACCGGATCCCGTGCGGGGAGAGGAACTCGCCCTCGTCGAGCAGCCGGCGCACGATCGCCCGCCACTGCCCGCGGTCCACCATCGACAGCGTCCGCAGGCTGTAGCCGCGGTGGTTGGTGTGCAGCAGCGCGTCGGCCAGCTCGGGCCGCCGGCTGGTCCAGCCGTCGAAGAAGTCGGTGAGGTCCGGCAGCTCGTAGGCCACCCAGTTGGGCACCATGGCCACGCCGGTGAGCGGCAGCAGCCCGACCATCGAGCGGACCGGCAGGGTGAAGGTGTGCCCCTCCTGGTCGACGAGCACGTCGTGGAAGAACTCGTCGTCGGCGTCCCAGAGCGACACGTGCCCGCTGCCCACGTCCTCCATCGCCTGGGCGATCGAGAGGAAGTGCACGAGGAACTTCGTGGCCACCTCGTCCCAGGCGGGGTCCTCGCGGGCCAGCTCGATCGCCATCCGCAGCATCCGCAGGCAGAACATCCCCATCCACGCGGTCGCGTCCGCCTGCTCCAGGCGCTGGCCGTCGGGCAGCGGCGAGGAGCGGTCGAAGAGGCCGACGTTGTCCATCCCGAGGAAGCCGCCCTCGAAGACGT
>CAZONQ010000209.1:0-4206 GCA_964581125.1 uncultured Ornithinimicrobium sp. | reverse complement strand
GTCATCATGGCCGCCGAGCGGGTCGGCAGGCAGCGGCGCGAGCTGTCCGAGCTGACCTGGAGGCACGGCCTGGCCTTCGGCCTCTGGCAGGCGCTGGCGCTCGTCCCGGGCGTCTCGCGCAGCGGCGGCACGATCGCCGGCGGCCTGTTCATGGGCTACACCCGCGAGGCGGCCGCGCGCTACTCCTTCCTCCTGGCGATCCCCGCGGTCCTCGCCTCCGGCGGCCTGCAGGTGGTCAAGGTGGCGACCGGCGACGCGGTCGGCTCGGGCACCGCGTGGGGGCCGATCTGGCTGGCCACCGGCATCGCCTTCCTCGTCGGGTATGCCGTGATCGCCTGGTTCATGCGCTACATCACCACGCACACCTTCACCCCGTTCATGATCTACCGGATCGTGCTGGCGCTGGTGCTCTTCGCCCTGCTCGGCACCGGGATGCTCGTCGCCTGACCGTTCCCTCGCCGGGCCACGAGGAGCCGCCGGGCGGCCACTGCATACCCTTGACCCCGTGACCGACAACCCGCAGACCGAACGTTCCCTCGTCCTCGTCAAGCCCGACGGCTACCGTCGCGGCCTGTCCGGCGAGGTGCTGCGCCGCGTGGAGGCCAAGGGCTACACCCTCGCCGCGCTCGCGGTGCTGACGCCGACGCGCGAGCAGCTGGCCGCGCACTACGCCGAGCACGAGGGCAAGCCCTTCTACGAGCCGCTGCTGGAGTTCATGTCGTCCGGCCCGGTGACCGCGGCGGTCATCGAGGGCCACGGCTGCATCCCGGGCTTCCGCGCGCTCGCCGGCGCCACCGACCCGACCGCCGCCCTGCCCGGGACCATCCGCGGCGACCTCGGCCGCGACTGGGGCCTGAAGGTGCAGCAGAACATCGTCCACGGCTCCGACTCCCCGGAGTCGGCCGCGCGCGAGATCGCGATCTGGTTCCCCGACCTGGGCTGAGCCGCCGCACCACCCGACCGGGCGACGGGCCCGGTGCTGCTCCGCGGAGCAGCACCGGGCCCGTCGTCGTCGGTGGGCGCCCGCCCGACGCGCCGCGGACGTATCTGGCGCCGCCCTGCCTGCTCTGAGCAGTGAGGACACGTCCAGCACTACGCTTGAGCCACCGGGCCGGACCCGAGGGAAGGAAACCCCATGCCGATGCGCGACCACCAGCGACCGTTCGTGCACGGGTGGGCCCTGGAGCAGCACGGGGCGCGGGTGCTCGACCCCGCGACCGACCTCCAGCCCTCCGCGACCGACCCGCTGGCCGGCCGGCTCGCGCCCGCCGTCTACCGGCGTTCGACGCTGCTCGTCCGGGGCCTGCCCGGGGGGCGCGCGGCGGAGACCGTCGCCCGGCTCCGCGAGGTGGCCGAGCGCCGCGGCCTGCCGGTCGAGATCGAGGTCGACCGCCGCGACGCCGCGACCGAGAAGCGCACCGGGGAGCTGCCCGAGGAGCTGCGCGGCCTGGTCGACCGCGTCTACCAGACGAGGGTCCTGCTCGGGCCCGCCGGCGACGGCCCCTCGCGGCCCGTCGACGCGTGGGAGCTGCTGCTGACCGCCCGGGCCGAGCTGGGGGCGGACCTGCCCGTCGACCTCGAGCACCTGGTGCTCGCCTGCCCCGACGGCCAGGCTGACCCCGACGCCGGGTCCGGGGCCGACGCGTCCGGGGCCGACCCGGTGGTCCCGCTCCGGGACGGGGGCGTCACGCCGCTGGAGGACACGTCCCAGGGCTACTGGGAGAGCCACGGCACCACTCCTGGGCCGGGGACCCAGGGTTACTGGGAGAGCCACTTCGCCGACCTGGGCGGCGGCGGGGCGGTCGACGGCACGGGCGCGCAGCAGCCCGGCACGCAGCAGCCCGGCACGCAGGGCTACTGGGAGAGCCACCGCCTGACGACGCCGGGGACGGGCGGCGACCTCGCGGCCGGCGCCGCGCCGGAGGAGGCCGCCGCGTCGGAGGGCTGGGGGACGCAGGGCTACTGGGAGAGCCACGGCTACTGGGAGAGCCACGGCGGCACCGGTGCCGGGGGCGTGGCGCCGCGCACGCCGGTGGCCCTCGTGCTGGACGACCCGGCGCCGACGGACGAGGGCGGGGCGCGCACCCCGGTCGTCGCCGTGCCGGACACCGGTCTCGGCCCGCACCCGTGGTTCGAGGACGGGACGCGCGCGCTGGTGGCGCGGACCGTCGCCGGGATCCCGCTGGCGACGCCGCCGGGGCCCGACCCCGAGGCGGTCGGTGTCGCCGACGACCTCGTCGGGCTCCGCGCGCCGATGAGCGGGCACGGCACCTTCATCGCCGGCGTCCTCCGGCAGACCGCTCCTGCCGCACGGCTCCTGGCGCTGCCCGTCGTGGACCTCACCGGCGCGGCCGCCGAGGGAGACGTCCACCACGCCCTCGTGGCACTCCTCGTCGGCCACTGCCTGGCCCAGGACTCCGGCTCCGCCGAGCTCTCCGCCGACGGCACCGTCGTCGACGTGCTCTCGCTGTCGCTCGGCTTCTACCACCAGTCCGCCGAGCCGCTCACCGCCCACCCGGTGCTCGACCTGCTGCGCGCCTTCGCCGACCGCGGCGTGGTCGTCGTCGCCGCCGCGGGCAACGACGCCACCCGCCGCCCCCTCTACCCGGCCGCCTGGGGCAGCGGTCCGCAGCGCCCGGACGGCGGGCGCCCGCCGGTCGTGACCGTCGGCGCGGTCAACCCGTCGCGGCGCAGCGTCGCGGTCTTCTCCAACTCCGGGCCGTGGGTGACCGCCTTCCGCGAGGGGGTGCACGTCGTCAGCACCCTGCCCACGCTGGGTGCCTCCGCGCAGGCCTCCCTCGCGCACCGGGCCGACGGTCGGCTGCGCTCCACCGTGGACCCGGACGACCTGCGTGGAGGGTTCGGGGTATGGAGCGGCACCAGCTTCGCAGCCCCCGTCCTCGCCGGTCGGCTGGCCGGGCGGATCGCAGCCTCCGGCGCCGAGGACGTGTCACCGTCGATGATGGTGGAGCGGGCCTGGAAGGGGCTGGACGAGGAGCTGGGATGGACGACGTGAGTGCCGGGCCGGAGGCCCCTGACCAGCGGGTGGCGCAGGCCTTCGCCGCCTACCGCGCGGGCGAGACGGAGGCCCTCGCCGAGCTGGTCGACTCCCTGACGCCGCTGCTGTGGCACGTCGCGCGCTCGCACGGGTGCGACCGCGAGGGCGCCGAGGACGTGGTCCAGACCGCCTGGATGCGCCTCGTGGACCACGCCGAGGAGATCCGTGAGCCCCAGGCCGTCGTCGGCTGGCTCGTGGTGGCGGTCAAGCGCGAGGCGTGGAAGATCTCGCGCCTCGCCCGGCGCGTCGAGCACGACGAGACCGGGACCGTGGACACGGGAGCCACCGACCCCGGCCCGGAGGTCCTCGCGATCCTGACCGAGCAGCAGCGCCTGCTGTGGGAGCACGTCCGCGCCCTGCCCGAGCGCTGCGCCCAGCTCCTGCGGGTGGTGGCCTTCTGGCACCGCCCCGACTACGAGCAGATCTCCGCGGCCCTGGGGATGCCGCGGGGCAGCATCGGCCCCACCCGGGGCCGCTGCCTGGACAAGCTGCGCACCGCACTGACGAACGACCCGAGATGGGAAGAACGATGACGAGAGACACCGCCCTGGAGCCGATGGACTCGACCGACCACGAGATCCTGGGGGCGCTCCGCACGCTGTGGTCCAGGACGGACCCGTGCCCGGCCGAGCTCGTGGACCGGATCGGCTTCGCGCTGACCGTGCGCGAGCTGCACGCCGAGGTGGCCAGGCTCACCGAGCAGCCGGCGGCCCTCACCCGGGCCGCCGTGACTGACCCGACCGAGGCGAGGACGGTCAGCTTCAGCACCGAGGAGCTCTCGATCATGGTGACCCTCAGCGACGTGGGCCGCGACCGCGCCCGCATCGACGGCTGGCTCACCTGGGCCGGCGCCGAGGTCGAGGTGACGGCCGGCGACGGCAGCACCCACCAGGCCGTGGCGGACGCCGCCGGTCGCTTCGTCCTGGAGGACCTTCCCCGCGGGCAGACCCGGCTGCTGGTGCGCAGCGACGACCGCCGCCCCGTGGTCACCCCGAGCTTCGAGGTCTAGAGCACCCGGGCGGGGAGGGGGTGGGTCGCGCGTCCGGTCGGGCCTCCCCCTGCGACCGAGCGCACGCTCTGCACGCCCCTGACGGCGTGGAAGCGTGCAGACCGTGCGTCCGGTCGGGGAGGGGGTGAGTCGCGCCCGG
>CAZONQ010000208.1:0-4237 GCA_964581125.1 uncultured Ornithinimicrobium sp. | reverse complement strand
GTGCAGAGCGTGCGCTCGGTCGGGGTGGGGGTGTGCAGAGCGTGCGCTCGGTCGGGAGGGGGGGTCAGGCGGAGCGTGCGCCCGGCCGGGGGAGGAGGTCGGGGCGCGGGTCCTGGGTCGGGGCGGGGGCGGCGCGCCACACCTCGACGGCGAGGGTGGCGAGGACGGCGAGCCACAGCAGCCCGCTGGCGTAGCCGGCCCACCTCGAGAAGTTGCTGCCGACGAACTCCACGAGCACCCACAGCACCGCGGCCGGGCCGAGCCAGCGGGGACCGAGGCCGCCGCGCCACAGCGCGACGCCGAGCACGACGAAGCCCAGGACGGTGCCGAGCAGGCCCGCCGCCATGAACGGCAGCGGGGCGCCCTGCTCGGCGGAGGCCAGCAGGTCGGCGTAGCGGTCGACCGCCGCGGGGTCCTCGGCCATGGAGAGCATGAGCAGGCTGATCCCGCCGTAGACGGCGTGCCCGAAGGTGCCCAGCAGCACGAGCGCCCCGGCGGTGGCGGCCAGGGCGGGGACGCGCGGGCGCAGCACGTGGGCCACCCCGAGGACGCCGACCGCGAGGAACAGCTGGGAGAGGGTGAAGGTGACGGCCGACACCGCGGAGGCGCGCGGCGAGGCCGCGACGGCCCGCAGCCGGTCGGCGTGGTCGCCGGAGAAGTCGGGCATGAGCTGGATGCTGGTGATCGTCAGCACCGCGGCGAGGACGAGGCCGGCCGCGACGACGGCGCGGAGGACGGGCGAGGTGGTCATGGTGTCTCCTTGGGCTGCAGGGCCGACCGGGCCGGTCGGCTCCTCCGGACGCTAGGAGCGACCGGGGTCGTGGCGGATCGACCGACGGGACCGGACGGGGTGGCCCGGGGTCGCGGACCGGTGGCCGCGGCATACCTCCGTCGGTGGTGCGGGCCGTCAACCCGGGGATGACGACAACCACCCGTCGGCGGCCCTAGATTGACCCTCATGACCCGAGCCAGGTGGGCGGTCGACGTGGGCGTCGCCGCGCTGGTCGCCGCCCTCGGGCTGGCCGAGGTCTGGGTGCCCCTGGAGTCGGTCTCCGGCGAGGGCTCGCGGGCCGTCAGCACGGTCGGCATCCTGCTCTTCGCGGTGCTGCTGACCCAGCGGCGCGCCCGTCCCTGGGTCGCCCTCGCCGCGCTCCTCGTCTGGCCGGTGCTGGGCACGGTCCAGGGCGGCCGGATGCAGGTGCTGTTCTTCGGGCAGCTCGTCCCGGTCCTGGTGCTGGTCTACTCGCTGGCGCGCTATGCCCGGGGCCGGCTCCGGTGGGTGGCCCCGCTGGCCGGCGTCGCGTTCGTGACGACCGCGGACCTCTTCGTCCCCCTCCTGCAGGAGCCCAGCGAGCTCATCTTCCACTGGGCCGGCGTCGTGCTGGCCTTCCTCACCGGGCACGCCCTGCGCGTCTCCGAGGAGCGCGCCGCCGCCGAGGCGGTGCGGGCCCATACGGCGCACGCCCACGCGCGCGAGCGCACCCTGGCCGCGGTCGCCGAGGAGCGGGCGCGCATCGCCCGCGAGCTGCACGACATCGTCGCGCACTCCGTCGGGATGATCGTCGTCCAGGCCGGCGCCGCCGAGCAGGTCGTGCAGGAGGACCCCGACTTCGCCCGGCGCGCGCTGGGCACGATCCGCACGACGGGCTCGTCCGCGCTGGCCGAGATGCGCCGCCTCGTCGGCATGCTGCGCGACCCGGACGCCGCCGTCGACTTCGCGCCCCAGCCGGGGATCGCCGCCCTGCCCGACCTCGTCGCGTCGGCCGCCGAGTCCGGCCTCGACGTCTCCCTCCGCACCAGGGGGGAGCGGCGGCTGCCGCGGGGCCTGGACCTCACGGCATACCGCGTGGTGCAGGAGGCGCTGACCAACGTGCGCCTGCACTCCGCGGCGACCTGCGCGGAGGTGGTGGTGACCGTGGGGGACGCGGCGCTGGAGATCGAGGTGACCGACGCCGGGCCGGCGCTGCCGACCGGGGAGCCGCCGGGGCACGGGCTGGTCGGGATGCGGGAGCGCGTGGCGCTCTACGGCGGGACCGTGCAGACGGCCTCGACGGGGTCGGGCTTCGCGGTCCGCGCGGTCCTGCCGCTGGAGCAGGTATGACGTCGCCCGGCACCCCCGCCCCCGCGCCCCTGCGCGTGGTGCTCGTCGACGACCAGGAGCTGGTGCGGGTGGGCTTCCGGCTCATCCTCGAGCGCGCCGGTCTCCAGGTCGTGGGCGAGGCGGTCGACGGGGTCGAGGCGGTCGAGCAGGTCCGCCGGCTGCGGCCGGACGTCGTCCTCATGGACATCCGGATGCCGCGGCTGGACGGGGTGGAGGCCACCCGGCGCGTCATGCGGCTGACCGGGGACCGCCCGCGGGTGCTGGTGCTGACGACGTTCGACCTGGACGAGTACGTCTACGAGGCGGTGCGCGCCGGGGCCTCCGGCTTCCTGCTCAAGGACGTCGCCCCGGAGGACCTCGTGCACGCGGTGCGGGTCGTGGCGCGCGGTGAGGCGATGCTCGCGCCGGCCCTCATCAGCCGGCTGCTGGACCGCTTCACGCGGCGTCCGCCGACCGGTGCGCCGGCGCTGCCCGCCGCGCTGACCGAGCGCGAGGTCGAGGTGGCGCGGCTCGTGGCGCGCGGCCTGTCCAACGGGGAGATCGGCGCCGAGCTCTTCCTCAGCGAGGCGACGGTGAAGACCTACGTCTCGCGGCTGCTCACCAAGCTGGACCTGCGCGACCGGGTGCAGATCGCGGTGCTGGCCTACCGCAGCGGGCTGGTGCAGGTCGGGGAGGGGGAGTAGGCGCCCGCTACGGGTCTGCGTCCTGTGGTGACGCAGACCCGTAGCCCCTGCCGGACCCCTGCGGCGGGGCGGCCCCGAGGACCGCTCGTGCGGCGAGCGTGCCGCTCAGCGGCCGCGCAGCGCCTTGCGGCTCACGCGCGGGGCGCGGGTGGGGTCGACGCCCTTGGGGATCGGCGGGCGGTTCTTGCCGGCCAGGGCCTTGAGCCGCTGCTGGACCACGACGGCCTCGTCGTTGGAGAGCTTCTTGGGCAGCTTCTTCACGGTGGGGACGACCTTGCGCAGCTCGGTGTCGCCCTCGCCCTTGCCGATGGTGATGGTGTGCACCGGCACCTCCTCGCCGACCACGCGGGTGACGCGCCTGCGCTCGGCGGTGGCCAGGCGCTGGGCGGCGCCGCGGGGACCCTCGGCGATGAGCACGACGCCGGGGCGGCCGACGGCGCGGAAGATCATCGCGGCGTTGTGCAGGTCGCGCATGCCCCGCATCGTGCCGCCGGCCTCGGCGGCGACCGGCTCCTGGTCGTAGTACCACCCGCGGCGGAGCTGGCCGAGGACCGCGGAGGCGGCGCCCGGCTGCCCCTCGATCTGGGCGAAGGCCGCCCGCTCGGCCCGGCGGCCGAGGATGATGACGGCGGCCAGCACGGCGAGCGGCAGGCCGATGACCAGCATGTAGACGACCTGGTCGATCCAGATGCCGACGAGCACCGCGACGAGGAGCACGGCGAGGGCGGCCAGCAGCATCCACCACACCGCGGCCGGGTCGGCCTTGCGGGTCATGGTGAAGACCTGCCGCATCTGCGCGATGCGGCCCGGCTTCTTGGGGTCCTTGGCCTTCTTGGTGCGGCCGAAGAGGCCCTTCTTGGCCGGCTCGCCGCCGGCGTTCGTGCTGCTGGACATGCCCCTCAGGATACGGGGTGGCCGGCGTGCTCCCGGCCGCGGCGCCGGCGACCGTCGCCCGCTCAGCAGGCGCTGCGGCGCAGCGTGCCGATCTCCTCGCGCGGGTCGAGACCCTTGGCCACGAGCGAGGCAGCCTCCTGGCGGGCCGGCACCGCGGCGTCGAGCTGCTCCTGCAGGTGCGACAGGTGCTCCGGCACCGGCCGGCCCCACCTGCGCATCGCGGCGGCGTAGAGCTTGCCGGCGCGGTAGGAGCTGCGCACCAGCGGCCCGGCCATCACGCCCTTGAAGCCGATCTCCTCGGCCCGGTCGGACCAGTGCAGGAACTCCTGCGGCTTGACCCACCGGTCGATCGGGTGGTGCAGCTTGGAGGGGCGGAGGTACTGCGTGATCGTGAGGATGTCGCAGCCCGCGTCGTGCAGGTCGTGCAGCGCCTGCTCGATCTCGTGCTCCTCCTCGCCCATGCCCAGGATGAGGTTGGACTTGGTGACCAGCCCGTCCTCGCGCGCCATCGACAGCACCTTGAGCGACTTGTCGTAGGTGAACGCCGGCCGGATCTTCC
>CAZONQ010000207.1:0-4277 GCA_964581125.1 uncultured Ornithinimicrobium sp. | reverse complement strand
GTCGCGCTCGCCGGGGCGCTCTGGTTCGCCCCCGGCGGGCCGGGCACGCCGACCGGCCTGGAGGAGATCCGGCCCGCGACCACCGTGTGGGAGCAGGGGGAGACGGTGGAGGGCACGCTCTTCACCCGTCTGCAGACGGTGGACCAGGAGCAGGTCGGGCACTCCTACGTCGCGGATCTGTCGCGGACCTCGGGCGAGGGACCGGTCACGCTGGTGCTCTCCGACGGCGGCGACGTGGTCGAGGAGATCCGGTCGAGCACGCCCGTGCCGGGGCTGGACGTCTTCGCCGGCGAGCGCATGACCGTCGCGGTGTGGCGCGAGCCGGAGGGCGTCACGGCGTCGGTGCCGCTGGTCGGCCCCGTCGACCCCGGCGGCCCCGCGGACGTGCAGCACGCCGAGGTCGGGGGCGAGGAGCTCGCGTATGCCGTGTGGTCGGCCGACGTGGTGCCGCTGCCCGAGGAGGTCGTGGACGTCTACCTCGTGGGCCGCGACCGGGTCGTCGCGCTGTCCGGGGCCCCGGTGCAGTGGGTGAAGACCTCCGGCGGTCCACGGCGGCTGGGAATGGACAGGACCCGTCATCGGATGACCGCCTTCGCCGACGCGGAGCGGGGCGTGCTCGGCCACCTCGTCGACGACGAGGACCTCGTCCTGGTGCAGCTGGGCAGCTCGGCGGCGCAGGTCTTCACCTCCGGGGGCGTCTCTGCGGACGGTGTGGAGCGCACGGTCGCGGTGCTGCCCGTCGGTGCCGAGGTCGAGGGCGCGGTCGGCGAGCCGGACGACGTCTACTGGTCCGGGACCCGGCTGCTCGACCGGCCCGTCGTCCTCGTCGTGCGCCACGCCGCCGGCGCGGACGGGCCGGCCGACCTGACGTTCACGCTCGGGGGCCGGTCCTGGACACTCTCCGCCTACGCCGAGGACCTGCGCGAGCTCGAGCTGGCGCGGACGAGCCTGGAGGTGAGGCCCGGGGATGAGCAGGGCCACGTGGCGCTGTGGCGGGACGGCTCCGCGACGCCGGAGGTGACCTTCGTGTCCCTGGAGGGGGAGGCGCCGACCCTGACGCACACCGTGGCCGGCAGCCTGGTGACCGTCGTCCGAGGCTGGGAGCCCGGGGTGGGCGTCCTGACGGAGAGCCGGGTCGAGGTCACGCAGGACGGGACGGCGAGGTGGGTCGAGCCGACGGACGTCGCCCAGGTGCCGTTGCCCGAGGGGCAGACCGTCACCCTGCTCTCCGTGCCGGCGGAGCCGGGCGTGGACGTCACCGGCGTGGGCACCGTCGTCGACGGCGCGGTCGAGCGCGCCGAGCGGGGGAGCGCTGACGGAGCGACACCGGACGCCGCCGGCCCCTCCGCGCCGCCGACCACCGTCGAGACGGCCGACGGGACGACCTTCACCCTCGAGGCCGACGGGTCGGACGTGGTGGCGAGGAGCGGTGACGACACCTACCGGACGGCGGTCCACCCCGACGGCGAGCCTCTGGTGACGCTGCTCGGCGAGGGTCGTCCGGTGTTCGTCGTGCCAGGCTGGGACCTGGGGTCTGCCGACGCGGCCAGGATCGGCGCGGTCGAGAACGGCGAGACCACGTGGATCCCGCCGGTGGACGCCGCCAGCGTGCGCCTCGAGGACGGCACGTCCGTCGTCGTGCTCGTGCTGCCCGTCGACGACCTGGGTGGCGCGATCCCCGAGAAGTTCGGCGAGGCGCGGCAGGACGGCACCGTCCAGGAGGTCCGGACGGGAAGCTCCTTCCCCGCCCCCTAGCCAGGTACACCTAGCCGGGACCGGGTCGGTGCTGGCGCGTCCGCACGAGCACGCGCACCAGGTGCTCCAGCGTCGCGGCCGGGTCCTGCGTCGTCCCGCCGTGCACCGGCCCCGGCTGCACGATGGTGCTCCGCGGAGCACTGAGCCAGCCGAAGCGCGGCCCGAGCCGCTCCAGCGGCGGGGTGGCGGGGGAGCGCTCGCCGGCGGCCACACGGCATACCGTCTGCAGCGCGGAGCGCACCGCGTCCAGGTCGAGGTCCGGCGCCAGGGCGAGCACCCGCGCCTCGTCCAGCTCGAAGGCGGCCTGCAGGAAGTCGCCCTCCTGGCTGTAGAGCACGACGCCGACGTTGACGAACTCCTCCCGCTCGACGCGGGGGACGAGCCGCAGCACGACGTACTGGTAGTCGACGGTCACGGCGCACCTCCCGGCAGCCAGACCTGCGGCGTGGCGACGCGCGCCAGCAGGTGCTCGAGGTATGCCGTGCGCACCGCAGGCGGGTCCGGCAGGTGGTCCGTGGTCTCGAGCCACTCGTCGGGCACCTGGTCGAGCACCTCGCCGACCAGCGCCGGCGTCACCTGCGGCGCGAGGGCGGCGTGGGCGCCGCGCAGGTCGGTGGCCACGGCCCCGAGCACGTGGTCGTCCAGCCCGACGCGGAACGGCTGCTGGGCGAAGCGTCCGGCGTCCGGGGCGCGGCCCGGCCACGCGTGGTGGAACCACAGCGCCGCCCCGTGGTCGATGAGCCAGGTCCTGCGGTGCCAGGTGAGCAGGTTGGGGTTGGACCAGGTGCGGTCGACGTTGGCCGTGAAGGCGTCCAGCCAGAGGATCCGCGAGGCGAGCTCCTCGTCGGGCGGGTGCGACCCGTCGTAGCCGAGCGCTCCCGGCAGCAGGTCCACGCCGAGGTTGGTGCCGGGGGAGGCGTTGAGGAGGTCCTGGACCTCCTCGTCGGCCTCGTAGCGGGCCATCGCGGACGGCAGGTCGATCGTCACGAGCCGCGGGACCGGCAGGCCCAGCGCCCGCGCGAGCTCGCCGACGACGACCTCGGCGACGAGCACCTTGACGCCCTGGCCGGCGCCCCGGAACTTCACCACGTAGGTGCCGAGGTCGGCCCCCTCGACGACGCCCGGCATCGACCCGCCCTCGCGCAGGGGCGTGACGTAGCGGACGGCCGTGACGTGGTCGAGCACGAGCGACAATCTAGCTGCTACAACCTTCCGGCCCCCTCCGGCGTTGGGGACGGGCAGGAGGGGCACGGTGGTGCCCGACGAGGGAGCGGAGGCTGGTGTGCGCAGGCAGCAGGAGGAGGCGTTCGTCGAGTTCGCGACCGCCGCCAAGCCGTGGCTGCTCACGACCGCCTGGATGCTCGCCGGCGACACGCACGCCGCCGAGGACCTCGTCCAGGAGACGCTCGTCCGGGTCTACACGCGCTGGTCGCGGATCGGCCACCAGCAGCCGGCGGCCTACGCGCGCCGGGTGCTGGCCAACCTGCACACCGACCGCTGGCGGCGCACCCGCCGCGAGGTCCTCGTCGACGAGCCGCACGACATACCTGGGCGTGCGGTCGACGCGGAGACGGTCGACCTCGTCCGTGCGCTGCAGTCGCTCGGGCCGCGCGAGCGGGAGAGCGTCGTGCTGCGCCACTACCTCGACCTGTCCGAGAAGCAGACCGCCGAGGCGCTCGGGGTCAGCGTCGGTGCCGTCAAGGGCTACACCTCGCGCGGCCTCGCCGCCCTGCGTGCCGTGCTGAAGGAGGAGAACCATGTCTGAGCCCGACGTCACGGCGCTGCTGGACCGGATGGCCGACCGCACCCCGGCGATGGACGTCTCGGTCCCCGAGGTGGTGCAGGTCGGGCGCCGCCGGGTGCGTGGTCGCCGCGCGCTCGTCTCCGGTATGACGCTCGCCTCCCTCGTCCTGCTCGTCGCCGTCTGGGTGGGGCTGGGTCGGGAGGGCGGCGTCCTCGCGACGCCGGAGCTCATGCCCGCCGGGTCCTGGGAGGTCGACGGGCCCTCACCCGTCGAGATGCCGGAGGGCCTGGCCCTGATCGGTGGTGTCCGCCCGCTGACCCTGGGCCGCGGACCGGACGTGTCGGCGGCGACCTTCGAGGTGCACGGCACCGAGGAGAGGGCGGAGGGCCGGTCGCTCGGGCCGGGCGTGGAGGTCTATGCCGGCGCCCGGGCCACCCTCGTGGTGTGGGAGGCCGGGGTGAGGGGGGAGGTGTGGCCCCGGCCGGAGCAGGGGTCGGGCTGGGCGGAGGTCACCGTGGCTGGCGAGCGGCTCACCGTCTGGGCGACCGACGACGCCGGCTACGGGCCGGAGGACGTCCTCTTCTTCGACGACAGCTCGGTCCGCAGCGCGGCGGGATCGCAGGTGGACACGCAGGTGCTCCGCGACGGCCGGGTCGAGGTGACCGCCTTCGGGGTGCCCGACCTGGGCCTGGCCGGATACGTCGACGCGAGCGATCTGCACGACGTCGACACGCTGACGGTCTCCAGCGTCGACCGGCCGTGGTGGCGGGGCGGCGGC
>CAZONQ010000206.1:1378-4280 GCA_964581125.1 uncultured Ornithinimicrobium sp. | reverse complement strand
TGGGCGGCGCTCGGCGTGCTCGCCGCGGCGCTGGCGATGATCGTCCTCGACGGGACGATCGTCGGGGTCGCGCTGCCGGCGGTCATCGAGGACCTGGGGCTGCACCTCACCGAGGCGCAGTGGGTCAACAGCCTCTACGCGATGGTCTTCGCCGCGCTGCTGCTCGCCGCGGGACGGCTCGGGGACCGGCTCGGTCGGCGGCGGCTGCTCGTCGCCGGCGTCGTCGTCTTCGTCGTCGGCAGCGTCCTGGCGGGCCTGGCCGGCGGGGCCACCCCGCTCGTCGCGGCCCGTGCGCTCCAGGGCGTGGGCGGCGCGATGGTCCTCCCCGCGACGCTGTCGACCGTCAACGCCACCTTCCGCGGGAAGGACCGGGCGACCGCCTTCGGGATCTGGGGCGCGGTGATGGCCGGGACCGCCGCCGTCGGCCCGCTCCTCGGCGGCTGGCTGACCACCGTCGCCGGCTGGCGGTGGATCTTCTGGGTCAACGTGCCGGTGGGCCTGGCGGTCCTCGTGGGCGCGCTCCTCCTCGTCCCCGAGACCCGGGGCGCCCGCGGCGGTCACGGTCTCGACGTCGACGGGCTGCTCCTCAGCGGCACCGGACTGGCGCTCGTCGTCTTCGGGATGATCGAGGCCACCGCGCTCGGCTGGTGGACGCCCAAGGCCGACCTCACCGTCCTCGGTCTCACCTGGCCCGCCGACGCGCCGGTCTCGCCGGTGCCGGTCGCGATCGCCGTCGGGCTGCTCCTGCTGCTCGTCTTCGTGCGCTGGGAGGCGCACCGCGCGCGCGTCGGGCTCTCGGCGCTGCTGGACCTGACGCTCTTCCGCATCCCGACCTTCACGTGGGGCAACGTCACCGCGACCGCGGTCGCCGCCGGGGAGTTCGCGCTGGTCTTCGTGCTCCCGCTCTATCTCGTCAACGCCGTCGGGCTGTCGATCATGCGGGCGGGGCTGGTGCTCGCCGCGATGGCCTTCGGCGCCTTCCTCTCCGGCGCCGGTGCCCGGCACCTCGCCGCCCGCTGGTCGCCGGCGACCGTCGTCGTCGGCGGGCTCGTGCTCGAGCTGGTCGGCCTCGCCGCGCTGGCCGTCGTCGCCCGGCCCGACCTGCCCACCTGGGCGCTCCTGCCGCCGCTCGTCGGGTATGGCGTGGGGCTCGGTCTCGCGTCCGCCCAGCTCACCTCGACGGTCCTGCGGGACGTGCCCGCCGAGCAGTCGGGATCGGCCTCCGCGACCCAGTCCACCGTGCGTCAGGTGGGCTCGGCGGTCGGCAGCGCGGTCGCGGGCACGAGCCTGGCGGCCGGCCTCGACCGGCTGCTGCCCGGCGCGCTCGCCGACCTGCCCCACCTCGACGCCGCGACCGCCGACCAGCTGCAGAGCACCGTCGTGTCGTCGGCCGGCGGGGTCATCCCGATGGTGCGTGACGGCGCGGGTCCCTTCGCGTCCCTGGGCGACGCCGCGCCCGCCGTGGCGGGCACGCTGGCGGAGACCTTCGGGCAGGCGACCGGGATCTCGGTCGCCGTCGCCGCGGCCTTCCTGGCGCTCGGGCTGGTCGGCGCGCTGCGCGTGGCGGTCGTGGCGCGGCGGGAGGCCTGACCCGTCCCGAGGGCACGCCCGACCCGGACCGGCCACAGCGTGCACGTGCACGCTGTGGCCGTTGTCGTCCGGGCGTGTCACCGGCACGGATCCGACGGCAGGGATTCAACCGAAGGGATGACCTCGCGCGGGAGAGCCGCAGGGGTCCTCCTCCCTAGCGTCGATGACATGCTCGTCGACCGTCTCCCGCGCCTGATCACGGGCCGCGCCTCCGCCTGGCTCACCCTGCTCCTGGCCGCCCTCGTGGCCGCCGGCCTCGTGGGCGGACTGCGCGACGCCGAGGTCGCCGCCGGCCACGGCGCCGCCCCCGCCTCGGCCGAGTCCACCACCGTCGACGACCTCGTCGCCGAGCTGCCCGGCGCCGACGTGCAGCCGCTCGTCGTGGTCGCCACGCGCACCGACGGGGCGTCGCTCACCGCCGCCGACCAGGAGGGGCTGCGCGACCTCGCCGCGACCCTCCCGGCCGCCTCCGGGGAGCAGGCCGTCGGGCCGATCATGAGCGACGACGGCCGGGCCGGGATGCTCCAGGTCCCGGTCCGCGTCGACCCCACCGACAACGACGAGCTCCGCACCGTCGTCGACGGCGTCCGGTCGGCGGTCGCGGACGGCCTGCCCGACGGGCTCGAGGCCGGCACCACGGGCGGGCCGGCCTTCGGCGCCGACGTCGCGGCCTCCTTCGACGGCGCCGACCTCCGCCTCCTGCTCGTGACCGTCGGCGTCGTCGGCCTGCTGCTCCTGCTGACCTACCGCTCGCCGGTCCTGTGGCTCGTGCCGCTGGCCGTCGTCGGCGTCGCCGACCAGGTCGCGAGCGTCGTGACCAAGGGCGTGGGCGAGGCGCTCGACCTCAGCTTCGACGGCGGGATCATCAGCGTCCTCGTCTTCGGCGCCGGCGCCAACTACGCCCTGCTGCTCATCTCCCGCTACCGCGAGGAGCTCCGCCTCCACGCCGACCACCGCCAGGCCCTCCGGGCGGCGTGGCGCGCCAGCGTGCCCGCCGTCCTCGCCAGCAACCTCGCGGTCGTCCTGGCGCTCTCGACGCTCGTCCTGGCGACGCTGCCCGGCACGCGCGGCCTGGGCATCGCCGCGGCGGTCGGCCTCGTCGTCGCGCTCCTGGCCGTCCTCCTCGTGCTCCCCGCCGCGCTCGCGGTGGTCGGGCGGGGTGCGTTCTGGCCGTTCGTGCCGCGGCCGGGGCGTGCAGAGCGTGCGCTCGGTCGGGAGGAAGGGTGTGCAGAGCGTGCGTCCGGTCGGGTGGGGGGCCGTGCAGAGCGTGCGTCCGGTCGGGGGGTGGGGCGTGCAGAGCGTGCGCTCGGTC
>CAZONQ010000206.1:0-1278 GCA_964581125.1 uncultured Ornithinimicrobium sp. | reverse complement strand
CGTGCAGAGCGTGCGTCCGGTCGGGGGGTGGGGCGTGCAGAGCGTGCGCTCGGTCGGGAGGGGGTATGGGGCCGCGTCGCCTCGGCCGTCGTCGCCCACCCCTGGCGCGTCCTCGCCGCGGGCGGGGTGCTGCTCGCGGTCATGGCCGGCGGCCTGCCCGGCACCCAGGTGGGGCTGAGCCAGGTCGACCGCTTCCGTGTCGCCTCGGAGTCGGCCGACGGGCTCGAGGTCGTCGCCGCGCACTTCCCGGCCGGCAGCGCGGCGCCCTTCACCGTCGTCACCGCCGCCGACCGGCTCGACGAGGTCACCGCCGCGGTCGAGGGCGTCGACGGCGTCGACACGGTGCGCCCCGGCGCGGCCGGGACCACCGCGTCCCGCGGCGAGGTCGCCACGCTGACCGTCGTCGGCGACGCCGCCCCCGGCACCCCGGCCGAGCGAGACCTGGTGCGCGACCTGCGGGAGGCCGTGCACGGCATACCCGGCGCGGACGCCCTCGTCGGCGGGTCGGCGGTGACCGACGTCGACTCCCGGGCCGCCGCGCGGGCCGACCTCCTCGTCGTGGTGCCGCTCGTGCTGGCCGTCGTCGTGGTCGTCCTGGCCGTGCTGCTGCGCTCGCTCGTCGCGCCCGTCGTGCTGCTCGCGGTCAACGTCGCGAGCACCCTCGCCGCGATCGGCGCCGGTGCGTGGGCGGGACGGCGCTGGTTCGGCTGGGAGGCGCTCGACACCGACGTGCCCCTGCTCGCGTTCCTCTTCCTGGTGGCGCTGGGCATCGACTACACGATCTTCCTCGTGCACCGCGTCCGCTCCGAGGTGCCGGCGCTCGGGACCCGCGCGGCCGTGGTCCGCGGCGTCAGCACCACCGGCGTCGTCATCACCAGCGCCGGGATCGTGCTGGCCGGTGTCTTCGCCGCGCTCAGCGTCCTGCCGCTGGTGACGCTCGGCCAGCTCGGGCTCGTCGTCGGCCTCGGCGTCGTCGTCGACACCCTCGTCGTGCGCACCCTCCTCGTGCCGGCGGTGATCTCGGTCCTCGGCGACCGCTTCTGGTGGCCGGGCCGCCCGCAGGCCCCGCTCCCGGCCGGTGAGCGGCCCGCGCCGGAGCCGGTGCTGACACGATGAGGACGTGAGCACCCCGACCGCCGCGATGATCCGTCGCCTCGCGCTCGTCCAGCACGTGCTCTTCCTCGCGCTCGTCGCGATCGGGGTATGGCGTGCGCTCGCCACCGGCGCCCACCCCGCCCTCCTCGTCGGTGCGGTCGGGCTCCTGCTCCTCTGGTACGC
>CAZONQ010000205.1:0-4313 GCA_964581125.1 uncultured Ornithinimicrobium sp. | reverse complement strand
GCGCCCGGTCGGGGTGTGCGCGCCTCAGAGGTTGGCGTCGACGAACTCCCGGGCCACGTCCGCCGGGTCCTGGCCCTCGCTGACGACCTGCACCATCATCTGGGTGAGGTTCTCCGTCGTGAGGGCGGCCGAGACGGCGTTGAGCGCCTCCTCGACGGTCGGGGTGACGGCGTCCGCCGAGATGAGCGGGACGACGTTCTGGGCGGCGAAGAGGCTCTCGGGGTCCTCCAGCACGACGAAGTCGTTCTCCTCGATGGCGGGGTCGGTGGTGAAGATGTTGGCGGCGTCGACCTGGCCGTTGGCGAGCGCCTGGACGGTGAGGTTGGAGCCGGCGGCGAGCGAGCGGAACTGCTTGAACTCCAGGCCGTAGACCTCCTTGAGCCCGTCCACGCCGTTGGGCCGGGTCTCGAACTCCGGCGGGCCGCCGAGCACGAGGTCGCCGGCCTTGCCCTCGAGGTCGGCGATCGAGGTCAGGCCCAGCTCGTCGGCGGTCTCGCGCGTGACGACGAGCGCGTCCTTGTCCTCGGCCTGGCTGATCTCCAGCAGCTGCAGGCCCTCGGGCAGGTGCTCCTGGGCGTCGGCGAGGACGTCCTCGGAGGAGGTCGCGGTGATCTCCGGGTTGAGGTAGGTGGCCAGGCCGCCGGTGTATTCCGGGATGAGGTCGATCGACCCGTCCTCGAGGCCGGCCATGTAGGTCTCGCGGCTGCCGATGTTGAGCTGGGTCGAGACGTCGACGCCCGCGTCGGAGAGCGCGGCGGCGTAGATCTCGGCGAGCAGCTCGTTCTCCGGGAAGTTGGCCGACCCGACCACGACCGACCCGGCCTCGGCGTCGCCGCCGGGGGCGGGGGCGGACGCGGTGCCGTCGGAGGGGGTGGTCTCGCCGCCCCCGGTGTCGAGCGGGTCGCCGCCCCCGCCGCACCCGGTCAGGGCGAGGAGGGCGGTCAGGGACAGGGCGATCAGGGGACTGCGACGCATGAGGGGTCCTCCCAGCGGGATCGTGGTCGACCTCCACCCTGCCACGACCCTCCGACGCACGCCCGCCCCCGGGCCGTCCGCCGCGGTCATCCGTGGCCGTCGAGGACCGGCAGCAGCTCCTCGAGCCGGGTGACCCGCGCGGCCCCCGGCGCCTCCAGCGGGACGCCCGGCGTCTCCAGCAGCACGCCCTGCACGCCCGCCGCCTCCGCGGCCGCGACGTCCCCCGGCCGGTCGCCGACCGCCAGCACGCCCGCGGGGTCCAGCGCGTGCCGCCGCAGCAGCTCGAGCACCATCGCCGGGTCCGGCTTGCGCGGGAAGCCGTCCGGCGCGCAGACGAGGTCGTCCACCTCGAGCCCCACCGCGTCGAGCAGCTGCTCGGCGCTCCCCCGCTCGCGGTGCGTCGCCACGAGGTTGAGCCCGCCGGCCGCCCGCACCGCGGCCAGGACCTCCTCGGCCCCGGGCATCACCGGCGGCGGCTCGCGCCGCCAGGTCTCCTTGGTCGCCTCGTAGGCGGCGCGCAGGTCCGCCTCGGGGACGCCGTGCCGGTCCGCCAGGGTGCTGATCGCGTGCCCGCTCGAGACCCGCGTCAGCGTCGCGACCTCGTGGAGCAGCCCGCCGCTCGCCGTCTCCGCGCCGCCGCCCGCGCGCACCGCGCCCGCCAGCGCCCGGTCCACCACCGGATAGGTGTCGAGCAGCGTGCCGCCCAGGTCCCAGACCATCGCCCGCACCCACGTCCTCCTCACCTGCCCGCCCGGGTCCGGCCGTCGAGCCCCGGCGAGACGACCGCCCGCTGCACCCCGGCCATCCCGAGGTCGACCGCGAGCGCCAGCAGCGCCACGACCACCGCGCCGCCGGCCATCTGCCCGTAGTCCCGCGACGCCTGCCCGTCGATGAGGAAGCGGCCGAGCCCGCCCAGCCCGACGATCGCGGCGATCGTCGCGGTGCCGATGATCTGCAGCATCGCGGCCCGCAGCCCGGACATGATGAGCGGCATCGCCCCGGGGATCTCGACCTGGCGGAGCACCTGGGCGCCGGTCATCCCCATACCTCGTGCGGCGTCCCGCGCGGCCGGGTCGGTCGCCTCCACGCCCGCGTAGGTCCCCGCGAGGACCGGCGGGACGGCGAGGAGCACGAGCACGATGAGGGCCGGGAGCTCGAAGGCGAGCTCGCCGCGCAGCCGGGGCAGCAGGAGCAGGACGGCGATGAAGAGCACGCCGAGCGAGGGGATCGCCCGGACGGCGCCGGCCAGGTTGACGGCGAGCCAGCGCCCGCGGCCGGTGTGGCCGACCCACAGCCCGACCGGGACCGCGATCGCCGCGGCCGCCAGCAGCGCCAGGACCGAGTAGCGCAGGTGCGCCAGCGACTGCGCCAGGATGCCCCCGGCGCCGGTCCAGCTGGCCGGGTCGGTGAGCCACTCCCAGGTGAGGCCGAGCGCGGTCACGCCGGCACCCCTCGCCGCAGCCAGGGCGTGAGCAGCCGGGCGAGCAGCGCGATCGTCGCGTCGAGCACCAGCGCCAGCACCACCGACGCCACGACGCCGACGACGATCGGCCCCATCGCGTTGCGGTTGAAGCCGTCGGTGAAGAGCGACCCGAGCTGGCTCACCCCGATGAGCGCCGCGACCGAGACCATCGAGACGTTGCTCACCGCCGCCACCCGCAGGCCCGCCGCGACCACCGGCACCGCGAGCGGCAGGTCGACCGCCACGACGCGCCGCAGCTCGCCGAAGCCCATCGCGGTCGCCGCCTGCCGCACGTGCTCGGGCACGGAGGCGAAGCCGTCGGCGACGGTGCGCGTCAGCAGCGCCACGGCATAGATCGTCATGGCGACGAGCACGTTGGCGTCGTCGAGGATCTGCGTGCCGAGCACGAGCGGCAGCAGGATGAAGAGGGCGAGGGAGGGGATGGTGTACATCAGCCCGGTGCCCGCGACCAGCGGCGGCCCCAGCCACCGCACGCGCGTCGCGAGCCAGCCCAGCGGCAGGCTGATGACCAGCCCGAGGAGCAGCGGCACGCCGGCCAGGTAGAGGTGCCGCAGCATGAGGCCGCCCAGCTCGGCCCACTCGATCACGGCGCCTCCGCGCCGGGCTCGGGGGTATGCGGTGCACGTCCCGTCCGCGCGGGGCCGCCCAGGGCGGCGAGGACGTCGTCCGCGCGCACCGTGCCGACGACGCGGCCGTCCTCGTCGACGACGACGCCCCGCCGGCTGGGCGAGGAGAGGGCGGCGTCGAGCAGGAGGCGGGCGCTCGCCCCCGGGTGGGCGAGGGTGCCGAAGCGGCGCAGGCGGTCCTCGGTGAGCGGGCCGCCCCAGCCGTGGGCGTCGGCCCAGCCGAGCGGCGCCCCGGCGTCGTCGACGCCGAGCACCCAGCCGGCCCCGGCGGGGACGTGCTCGCCGACGCGGACCGTGAGCTCGGGGCTGGGCGTGAGGTCGACGTCGGCGAAGCCGAGCGCGCGGTAGCCGCGGTCCTTGCCGACGAAGGAGGCCACGAAGTCGTCGGCGGGCTCGGCGAGCAGCACCGACGGCGGGGCGAACTGCGCCAGGTGGCCGCCGTAGCGCATCACCGCGACCATGTCGCCGAGCGTGAGCGCCTCGTCGATGTCGTGCGTGACGAGCACGACGGTGATGCCGAGCTCGGCCTGGAGGCGGCGCAGCTCGTCCTGCAGCTCGGCCCGCACGATGGGGTCGACCGCGCTGAAGGGCTCGTCCATGAGCATGACCTCGGGCCCGCTGGCGAGCGCGCGGGCCACGCCGACGCGCTGCTGCTGGCCGCCGGAGAGCTGGGAGGGGTAGCGGCGGGCCTGCTGCGCGGTGAGCCCGACCTTCTCGATCGCCTCCATCGCGGCGGCCCGGGCGCGGGCGCGGTCCCAGCCGAGGAGGCGCGGGACGGTCATGACGTTGGCGAGCACGGTGCGGTGCGGGAAGAGACCGGCGTGCTGGATGACGTAGCCGATGCTCCGCCGCAGCTGCGCCGCCGGTCGGTCGGCCACGTCCTCCTCGTCGATGAGGATGCGCCCGGAGGTCGGCTCGACCATGCGGTTGATCATCCGCAGGCTCGTCGTCTTGCCGCAGCCGGAGGGCCCGACCAGCACCGTGATCCCTCCGCCCGGCACCTCCAGGCTGAGGTCGTCGACCGCGGTGGTGCCGTCGGCGTAGGTCTTGGTGACGCTGTCGAAGCGGATCATCGTGCCCCAGCCTAGGGAGTCCGCGGCTCTCGCGCTGCCCGGTCGCCCCACCGCGTCGCCCCCGACCGGACGCACGCTCTGCACGGCCCGCCTCCCGACCACCCCACCTCCCGACCGGACGCACGCTCTGCACGGCCCACCTCCCGACCATCCCAC
>CAZONQ010000204.1:0-4399 GCA_964581125.1 uncultured Ornithinimicrobium sp. | reverse complement strand
TGCCAGGACTGGGTGGTGTAGCGGGTGCGCCAGCCCATCGACAGGTAGAGCCCGTCGGCGCCGGTGGGCGAGTCGGCGTCCACCTCCAGGCCCACCGCGCTGCGGCCGCGCGCGGCAGCGTCGGCGACGACCGTGCGCAGCAGGCCCTTGGCTACCCCACGGCCCCGGGCGCGCCGGTGGACGCCGATGTACTCGACGTAGGAGGTGTCCGGCCTGGCCACGCCGTCGTCGCCGACCCTGGCCGTGACCGTGGTCGCCACCAGGGCGCCCGCGGGCAGGCCGTCCACGGTGGCCAGCCACCAGTGGTCCCACCGGTGACCGGGGTCCTCGCGGAGCCTGCCGACGAACTCCTCGAACGTCTCGCGGTAGGAGTTGAAGTGGTCGGCGAAGGAGTGCTCGAGGACCTCGTGGACGGCGTGCAGGTCGGCCTCGTCCGGCATCCCGACGCCACCGTCGCGGCGCACCCGGCGGATCTCCACCCCGGTGCGCAGCGGCGGCTGCTCCAGGTCGGCGACGGGGTCGACCGGTCGCGTCATCTGCCACCAGTCGCGCACGTGCTCGTAGCCGGCCGCGGTCAGCCAGCGCTGCTGGCGCGGGTCGTCGGCGAAGGCTCCGGAGTCGAGCTGGGTCTGCTCCAGCCCGCGCCTCTCGAGCACCTCGCGGCCGAGGTCCTCGGCGCGGGCGAAGCCGTAGCGCGCGAGCGGGTCGGCGTCGGCGTCCGGCAGGTCAGGGTCGACGGTGACGCCCACGAGGACGCGCCCGGCGGCACGGTCGTGGCAGTTGACCCAGGCGCGCAGGACGCCGTCGGCGTCGCGCACCGCCTCGTGCAGGTGGGTGGTGGCGCCCCGGCCGGTCACCTCGGCGGCCACCGTCTCGCTGTCCGCGCCCGGCCACCCTCTCGCCTCGCGCTCGTGCCTGCGCAGGAGCCTGGCGAGGTCGTCGAGGTCGTCCGCCCCGGGGGTGTATGCGGTGTGCCCGGCGGGCAGGGTCGGTCCGGCAGCGCTGGCGGTCATGGGTCCCATTCTTTCAGGAGCCCCCGCCCCCGCCGCCAGTCCGCCCCGCCGGCCACGCGCGGCGCCGGCCGGCCGGGCCCCCGTGGGGGGTGGCGCGGGGAGGGGCGAGGACGTGGCGACCGGGACCGGCCGGGCAGGTCAGGGCAGCGAGCCGAGCCACAGACCCAGGCCGGCGGCGCCGGTGGCCACCACCAGCGTCCCGAGACCGTTGGTGAGGGCGGGGAGCCAACGCCCTTCCTGCAGCAGCCGGACCGTCTCGAGGCTGGCGGTGGAGAAGGTGGTGTAGCCGCCGAGGAAGCCCGCGCCGGCGACCACCCGGACCGTCTCGGGCAGCACGTGCCCGGTCGCCAGCCCGGTCACCAGTCCGAGCAGGAGGGAGCCGGTGAGGTTCACCGTGACCGTGCCCCAGGGCAGGCTCTCGCCGGAGCGCGTCCGGACGAGGCCGTCGACGAGCAGGCGCGCGGCAGCCCCGACGCCCCCGGCCACGGCGACGAGCACGAAGACCAGCGGCGTCATCCCGTCCCACCTCCCCGGGTCGAGCGGTGCAGGGCCGACGCGGTGAGGACGCCGGCCGTCGTCGTCGCCAGGCCGACGAGCACGGTCCCCAGGGCGTAGCCCGTCGCGGTCCCCGCCCGCCCGGCCTCCAGGAGCGCCGCGGTGTCCACGGCCAGGGCGCTGTAGGTGGTGAAGCCGCCGAGGAGCCCGGTGCCCAGCAGGAGGCGGAGGTGGCGCCGCGCACCCACGTCCGGCCCGCCGCGGGCCAGCGAGTCGAGCAGCAGGCCGAGGAGGAAGGCACCGAGGAGGTTGACGGTCAGCGTCGCCCAGGGCACGCCTCCCGCGGGTGGGACGACGAGGCCCACGGCCTCCCGGCCCGCGGTGCCGAGGACGCCGCCGAGCAGGACCAGCCCGAGGGAGGACGCCCGCAGGTGCACCGGGCGGGACGCCGGCGCGTCGTGGCCGCCGCCGGGGGAGCCGACCGTCACGCCGAGCCGGGGAAGAGCACGTCGTCGGGACCGACGGGGGCGAGCGGCACGACGACGACGGGCCGGTGCTGGCGGTGCGCCAGCTGCACGGCGACCGAGCCGTTGAAGAACTCGTGCAGGGAGCCCCGCAGGCCCGCCTCGCGCGTGCCGACGACGATCATCGCCGCGTCCAGGTCGTCCGCGAGCCGGGCCAGCTCCTGCGACGCGCTGCCGGCGAGGGCGCGCACGCTCCAGCGCACGGGTCGCCCCTCCAGGGCCACGGCCAGCGTCACCTCCAGGTCCGGGTCGAAGGTGGTGGGGGCCGGGCCGAGCACGTCAGGGTCGATCGGCATCGTCACGTCGGGCCCGTCGACGGCGTGGGCGAGCGTGAAGCGCGACGTGTCGACGGTGGCGCAGACGAGCTCGGCGCCGAAGCGCTCGGCGAAGGTCGCGGCGGTGCGCACGACGGCGGCGGGCTGCCGGGGCACGACGCCGACCACGACGGAGCGGGCGGGTGGGCTGTCCACGGAGGGATCTCCTCTCGTCCGGGGCGCTCAGCCGTCGGCGGCCGGGCCCGGGCGCCGGGAACGCCGCCACCGCAGACGGAGCACCGCCTCGCCGACGTGCGCGAGCCCGGCCAGCGCGAAGACCACGACGACGGCCCACCACCACCAGGCGCGGTCGCCGACGACGACCAGGGTGAGCAGGACGGCGGCGACCAGCAGCTCACCGGCCCCGAGCGCGAGGCCCAGGAGCGGCTGGCGCCAGACCATGCGGGAGACGACCGTCCAGGGCATCCTGCCCTCCGGCTCGGCGTCGGCCTCGGCGATCGCCCCGGCGACGAAGGCGACCGCCTTCTGGGGCTCCAGCGTGCGGCCGCCCCCCGGGTCGGGCTCGCCGGGCGCCGTCTCCGCCAGCCGGGCGGCGACGACGGGCACGCCGAAGGCGGCGCAGGCCTCGGCCAGGAAGCCCTCGGCGTCGTCCCGCTCGGTGGTCCACCGGGCCAGGACGGCGTCCTGCTCCGCGGTCATGCCGGCAGGGAGCCGGCGCTCCGGCGACGCGGGGAGGCCCCCCGGGCCCGCCGCGTGCTGCTCCCACACGGCGGGGTCGGCCAGCCAGCGGGCCAGGTCCTCGGTGCCCGGGTGGGCGCCGTCCGGGGTCAGGGGCCGCAGGGGCGGGCGCCACTCCGCGCGCACGGCCAGCGCCCCGGCCCTCGCCGACTCGACGTAGGTGAAGACGCGCCGTCGTCCGCGGCGGTCCAGCGCGACGAACGGGAAGGCGCCGGAGAGCCGTCCCGGCGGCCCGGTGAGGACCTTCTCCGGGGCGCGCGGCGTCGCCGCCACGACCCAGCCGTCCTCGACCCGGACGGACAACGGCATGCCGAGCTCGCGGGCGAAGGCGCCGGCGGCGAGCGTCTCGGTGCCGCGGTAGCAGTAGACGGACCGCACGTCCTGGGTCGGGGCGTGGGCCGCCTCGACGATCTCCTCGACCGGCAGCCAGGGCGGCCCGACCTGCTCCCCGGGCCCGACGCCGGCCACCGTCCGCAGCTCGTCGAGCAGGCCTGGGAGCCACTCCTCGACGGGCTCCCCGGCGACCGGGGGGCCACCCGGCGGGGCGACGGCGACCCGACCTTCCGGCGAGACCGCCACCCGCAGGACCACCACGTCGGGGGTCGCCACCTCCGCCCCCGGCAGGTAGGCAGCGACGACGCCCCGGTCGCGCAGGGTGCCGAGCAGCTCGGCGTCGCCGAGGAGCATCCACCCCGCGTGGGAGCGGTCGCGCATGACCTCGACGGTCATCTCCAACCAGCCCAGCGGCCCGGGCTGCGGCTGCTCCGGTCCGACCGGAGCGGAGCCGCCGGGCCGCCGGGGCTGGTCGGAGGTCATGCGGTGGTGCGGTCAGTCGCTGATGCGCTCGCCGGACCGGGCGTTGAAGATGTGCAGGTGCTCGCCGTTGGGCTGGAAGTGCACGACCTCGCCCTTCCGCGGCGGCGTGCGCCCGTCGACCCGCGCGATGAACGGCTTGTCGGTCGCCTCCGCGCCGGGCATCTGGCCGTAGATGTAGGCGTCGGCGCCGAGCTCCTCGACGACGTCGACCTCGATCGGCAGGCCGCGGCCCGAGTCGGAGATCTCCAGGTCCTCGGGGCGCACGCCCAGGACGACCTCGCTGCCGTCGGCCTTGGCGAGCACGTCGCGCTCGACCGGCTGCAGGTGGTCGCCGAGCTTGATGCCTCCCTCGGCGACCGGCACGGTCATGAGGTTCATGGCGGGGGAGCCGATGAAGCCGGCCACGAAGACGTTGTTGGGGTGGTCGTACATGTGCCGCGGGCTGTCGACCTGCTGCAGGACGCCGAAGTTGAGCACGGCGACGCGGTCGCCCATCGTCATGGCCTCGACCTGGTCGTGGGTGACGTAGACGGTGGTG
>CAZONQ010000203.1:3168-4412 GCA_964581125.1 uncultured Ornithinimicrobium sp. | reverse complement strand
CGCTCTGCACGCGCTTTCGACCGGGCGCACGCTCTGCACGGGGGCTTGTGGATAACTTCCGACGCGCTCCGCCTGGTCGCGGCAGGCTCGGTCCATGAGCTTCAAGGACCTTCCCAGTGACTGGCCGACCCGTTCCCTGGCCGACCCGACCTTCGCCGCCGACGTGCTCGACCTGTGCGTCTCCGACTCCGACCGGCTCACCGGCGGGCTCAGCGTGCTGCTGTGCCGGACCGACGGCAGCCTGTCCCAGCCCCTCTTCATCGCCGACGTGCCGCACGACGCCGGCATGCGCGAGGCGGTCTCGGCCGTCGTCCTCGGCAGCCTTTCGCTGCCCGGCGTGGACGGCGTCGTGGTCGCCGTCGTCCGCCGAAGCGGCGGGGTCACCGACGCCGACCGCCGCCTCCACCAGCACGCGATCGAGGTATGCCGTCGTGCCCTCCTCACCCTCCACGGCACCTTCGTGGTCACCTGCCTGGGTGTGAAGCACCTCCCTGTCGCCACGCAGCTGCATACCGTGCAGCCGCGGGACGTGGCCTGAGTCTCGCGGAGAGGTGCGAAGGGTGACCTCCTCGGGCGCCGCGGTCAATCCGTCGGCGTCCCGGTCGCGTAACACCTAGGTCCACCACCCGTGGCTCCAGCCACGCCCACCCCGGAGGAACCATGCGACGCACCGCCCTGCTCTCAGCGACCGCCCTCGTCCTCATGGTCGCCCCGATCGCCGCCTCTGCCGACGCCCCCGCGCACGCCGGGCGGCCCGTCACCGTGTCGATGACCGGTCCCGCCGAGCGTCCCGGCCCCGGCGACCCGGACGGCTCGGGCACCGCCCGCTTCTGGCTCAACCCGGGGCAGGAGCGCATCTGCTACAGCCTCGAGGTGTCCGGCATCGCTCCGGCGACCGCGGCGCACATCCACGTCGCCGGCCCGGACACTCCCGGTCCGGTCGTCGTCCCTCTGGCGGCACCGACGGAGGGCACGTCGTCAGGCTGCGCTGACGTCGAGCGGGAGCTGGTCCTCGCCATCCTGGGCGACCTCGGCGGCTACTACGTCAACGTGCACAACGCGGACTTCCCGGCCGGGGCCGTGCGGGGCCAGCTGGGCTGACCGCCGACCCTCGGGCCCTCCTCGGGCGGGGCGCGTCGCCGGCCGCGGCCGTGCGCCCGCGGCTGCACCGGCGGGGGTGTGCAGAGCGTGCGCTCGGTCGGGGAAGGCCGGGGTGTGCAGAGCGTGCGTTCGGTCGGGGAAGG
>CAZONQ010000203.1:0-3068 GCA_964581125.1 uncultured Ornithinimicrobium sp. | reverse complement strand
TGCGCTCGGTCGGGGAAGGCCGGGGTGTGCAGAGCGTGCGTTCGGTCGGGGAAGGGGCGCGTGCAGAGCGTGCGTTCGGTCGGGGAAGGGGCGCGTGCAGAGCGTGCGTTCGGTCGGGGGAGGGGCGCGTGCAGAGCGTGCGCTCGGTCGGGAGGCGGGGCTCTCAGGGGCGCCAGGAGGCGACGGCGGCCACGCCCACGTCGGGGTGGTCGGTGAAGAAGCCGTCGACGCCGACCTCGAGGAACGCCCGCACCTGTCCGGCCAGGTCGCCGTGGGCCGCGGGGTCGTCGCCGCGGCGGAAGTCGGCGTAGAGGAAGGCGTTCTCCGCGCGGAAGGTCCACGGGTGCACCACGAGCCCGGCGGCGTGGGCGCGGTCGACCAGCCCGGTGTCCTCGCCCAGCGAGCCGTCGGGAGCCGGCGCCACGACCGTCGTCAGGTCCGGCCCGATGCCGTCGACACCCGCGGCCGCCACCTCCGCGAGACCGTCCTCCTCCACCCACCGGCCGCCCGGCGCCTCGAGCAGGAAGATGCTCGGTGCCCGCAGCCCGAGCTCCTCGCGCATCCGCCGCAGGTTGCCCAGCTCGAAGGACTGCACGAAGACCGGGGCGTCCGCCCGGTCCAGCCCGTGCCGCCGCAGCTGCGCCAGCAACGGCTCCTCCAGCGCCAGCCCCAGCCCGGCGAAGTAGCTCGGGTGCTTGGTCTCGGGGTAGACGCCGACCTCCCGCCCCAGCTCCTCCGACAGCGCCGCGCGCAGCGCCAGCACCTCCTCGAGGGTGGGCACCTCGTGCATCCCGTCGTATGCCGTGCCGCCCGGCCGCAGGTCCGGCAGCCGCTCCTTGGCGCGCAGGGTCTTCAGCTCGGCCAGCGTGAGGTCCTCGGTGAACCACCCGGTCACCTCGGTGCCGTCGACGACCTTCGTGGCGCGCCGGTCGGCCAGCTCCGGGTGGTCGGCGACGTCGGTGGTGGCGGTGATGTCGTTCTCGTGCCGTGCGACGAGCACGCCGTCCCGGGTCGGCACGAGGTCGGGCTCGATGTGGTCGGCACCCATCCGCGCCGCCAGCGCGTAGGACGCGAGCGTGTGCTCCGGGCGGTAGCCGCTCGCGCCGCGGTGACCGATGACGAGCGGGGGAGCGGGGACGGGGCGCATGCCGGGCACGCTACCGGCCCTGCCGGTCCCGGGCCGCCCCCTCCGCACAGGGCCGAAACCGGCTCGGAGACGACCCTGCGCCGACGTAGCATGGCCCCCATGCCCGAGCCCAGCCCTGCCCAGCGCCAGGGCCGCGGACCCGGCCGACGACGGGGGCGGGGGCGTCCGCGCGAGGAGGGTGCACGGCATACCCGTCGCGCAGAGCTGGTCGAGGCGCGCAGGGCGGCGCTCCCCGCGCCCGACGCCCTGCACTACCCGCCCGAGCTGCCGGTCTCCGGGCGCCGCCAGGACCTGCTCGAGGCGGTCCGTGACCACCAGGTCGTCGTCGTCGCCGGCGAGACCGGGTCGGGCAAGACGACCCAGCTGCCCAAGATCTGCCTCGAGCTCGGCCGCGGCGTCGAGGGCCAGATCGGCCACACCCAGCCGCGGCGGATCGCGGCGCGCTCGGTGGCCGAGCGGATCAGCGACGAGCTCGGGGTCGAGCTGGGCACGACCGTCGGCTACCAGGTGCGCTTCACCGACCGCTCGCGCGAGGACACGCTGGTCAAGGTGATGACCGACGGCATCCTGCTGTCCGAGCTGCAGCGCGACCGGATGCTGCGCCGCTACGACACGCTCATCATCGACGAGGCCCACGAGCGCAGCCTCAACATCGACTTCATCCTCGGCTACCTCAAGAACCTGCTGCCCCGGCGGCCCGACCTCAAGGTCGTCATCACCTCCGCGACGATCGACGTGGACCGCTTCGCCGCGCACTTCGCCGACGCGCAGGGCCGCCCCGCGCCGGTCGTCGAGGTGTCCGGGCGGACCTACCCGGTGGAGATCCGCTACCGCCCGCTCGTGCGCGAGACCGCGCCGGCCCGCGGCGGCGCCGACGCCGAGCCGGTCCTCGTCGAGATCGACCAGGTCACCGGCGTCGTCGAGGCCGTCGAGGAGCTGTGGACGGAGGCGTCCGGCCGCGATGGCAGGGGCGAGGACGTCCTCGTCTTCTGCTCCGGGGAGCGCGAGATCCGCGACGTCGTCGACGCCCTGGAAGGCCTGGACCTGCCCGGCACGGAGGTGCTCCCGCTCTACGGGCGGCTGTCCGCGGCCGAGCAGCACCGCGTCTTCGCCCGGCACGCGGGGCGCCGGATCGTGGTCTCCACCAACGTCGCCGAGACCTCGCTCACCATCCCCGGCATCCGGTACGTCGTGGACACCGGCACGGCGCGCATCTCCCGCTACTCCCAGCGCCTGAAGGTCCAGCGGCTGCCGATCGAGCCGATCAGCCAGGCCTCGGCCGACCAGCGGGCCGGCCGGGCCGGGCGGCTGGCCGACGGGATCGCGGTCCGCCTCTACTCCCAGGAGGACCTCGAGGCGAGGCCGCGGTTCACCGACCCCGAGATCCTGCGGACCAACCTGGCCAGCGTCGTGCTGCAGATGACCAGCCTGGGGCTGGGCGAGATCGAGAAGTTCCCGTTCGTCGAGCCGCCGGACTCCCGGCAGGTCGCCGACGGCGTGCGGCTGCTCACCGAGCTGCAGGCGATCGACCCGACCGCCCCCGCGCACCTGCCCCGCAAGCGGATCACCGCCTACGGGCGGGCGATCGTCGCGCTGCCGGTCGACCCGCGCCTCGCGCGGATGCTCGTCGAGGCCGAGAAGCAGGGGGCCCTCAAGGAGGTCATGGTCATCGTCGCCGCGCTGTCCATGCAGGACGTGCGCGAGCGCCCGACCGACCAGCGCGAGCGGGCCGACCAGCTGCACGCGCGCTTCCGCCGGGTCGGGGGCGTGCCGAAGGACGGCCAGAGCGGCCGCGACGACGAGCGGGGCGGCCGCGACGGGAGCCCCGTGCGGGTCCAGGGCGCCGACGGCCGCGGCCCGAAGGGGCGTCCGGGGGGCAGTCGGGGGGCGGAGCCCCCCGACCGTGTGGACAGCGACTTCC
>CAZONQ010000202.1:0-4416 GCA_964581125.1 uncultured Ornithinimicrobium sp. | reverse complement strand
ACGAGCTGCCGCCGGAGGAGATGGCCGGCATCGAGCAGCTGCCGACCTCGCTGCCGGAGGTGCTCTACGCGCTCGAGGAGGACCACGACTACCTCACCGAGGGCGACGTCTTCTCCGAGGACCTCATCCAGGCGTGGGTGGACTACAAGCGCCAGCACGAGATCGACCCGATCCGCCTGCGCCCCCACCCGCACGAGTTCGAGATGTACTTCGACATCTGAGCCGCCGCGGCGCGGGGCGGCCGCTCACCGGTGATGTCGACCCACCATCCGGAGCTCACTACGGGTCTGCGTCCTGTCAGGACGCAGACCCGTAGTCTCCGGAAGGGATTCCTGGTCGGCGACCTCTAGCCGTCGGTGGGCAGCCGCACGACGCCCTCGACCAGGTCCTCGACGTAGGAGGCGAAGCGCGGGCACTGCGCGATGTCGTGGGCTCGGCAGCGCAGCGCGTGCTCGGTCATCAGCCGCGACCGCTCCAGCTCCTGGCGCTGCTCCTCGAGCCGGTCGAGGTGTGCCTCGAGCACCTGGTGGCGCGCCGCGGAGTCGACGTCGAGCAGCGCCCGGATCTGGTCCAGGCTCATCCCGGCGACCTGGCTGCTGCGGATCGTCAGGACCCGCACGAGGTCGTCGCGGGTATACCTCCGGTAGCCCGAGCCGTCACGCACCGGGGAGAGGAGCCCGACGTCCTCCCAGTGCCGCAGCACGTGGGTGGCCAGGCCGACCCGCTCGGCCAGCTCGCCGACCGACCAGCTCGGCCCCTCTGGGACGCTGTTTGCCTTCATGTCGACCTGAAGGTACAGCATCGGTCGCATGAACGAGATCCAGCACCCCCCAGCCCACCGCACGAGCACCTCGTCCGTCGCAGGAGCCCGGTCCGTCGTCGTCGTGGGCGGCGGTCCCGCCGGTCTGCAGGCGGCCCTCACCCTGGGACGCGTGCACCGTGACGTCCTTCTGCTCGACGCCGGCGAGGGCCGCAACGCACCGGCGACCTCGATGCACAACCTGCTCACGCGGGACGGCACGCCGCCTGCGGAGTTCCGGCGGCTCGCCCATGCCGACCTCGCGGCATACCCGACCGTCGAGGTCAGGTCCGCCCGGGCGAGCGCGGTCACCGAGGTCTCCGACCCGCAGCCGGGCGGGACCCGGTTCCGCGTCGAGCTCGAGGACGGCGCTCCGGTGAGCGCCCGACGCCTCATCCTGGCCACGGGCGTGCGCGACGAGCTGCCCGACGTACCTGGTCTGTCCGCACTGTGGGGAGATCTCGTGGCGCACTGCCCGTTCTGCCACGGGCACGAGTTCGCCGGCCGCAAGGTCGCCGTCCTCGGCGCCGGTCCTGCGGGCCACCTACCGGCCCTCCTGGCTCCGGTCGCGAGCGAGATCGTCGTCCTGACGAACGGCGAGACGCTCAGCACCCCGCTCGACATGCCCGTGGTGCAGGATCCGGTGGCCGAGCTGCGGCGGCACGGTGACGGCGTGCGGGTCGAGCTGTCGTCCGGGGAGAGCCTCGACGTCGCCGGCGTCTTCGTCGGGACCGCGCTGAAGCAGTCGGCGCCGTTCGCCGACCAGCTCGGGCTCGAGCTGAACCCCTCCGGCTGCGTCAGGGTCGACCAGTTCGGACGCACGAGCAGTCTCGGCGTCTACGCGGTGGGCGACATGGCTCACGTGCCGGCCCTGCCGATGCCCATGGCGACGGTCGCGCAGGCGCTCGCCGCAGGGGCGCTGGCCGGAGGGACGGTCGTCGCCGACTCGCTCAGCGACGACTGAGCCCCCAGCAGCCGCGCTGGCGTGGGCGTCCACGACGACCGAGGCGAGCTAGTACCTCAGCACCGCCCCGACGGTCGCCTCCTCGGGCAGCTCCTCGACCACGCGGATCGCACCACCGTTGCGCAGGGTGGCCCGGGCGGCGGCGTCGGCCAGGGCGCACACGTCGCCGTCGCCGTCGGAGGGCAGCAGCACCACGCGCCCGTCGTGCGCCTGGCCGTAGCAGCCCTCCGCCGTCAGCAGCAGGGTGTCGACCCGGCCGTCCCGCGCCGCGGAGAGCGTCTCGTGGGGATCGACCACGCCGGTGCCGCGGGCGCGCTGCTCGTTGAGCCGGTCCAGCAGCCGGGTCTTCTCCCTGGCCAGCCGGGACGCCACGTGGTCCCACGCGGCGCCGCGCAGCTCGTCGGCCCTCATGTCGTCGGGGTTACGCTCGATCGCCTCGTCGACGAGGTGCGGATAGGTGTTGAGCTCGCGGTAGACGGCGACCCACTCCGGCAGCCCGGCCAGGATGAGCGGGATCGAGCGCCCGGCCAGGTGCTCCTCGACGCCGCGCGCCACCTGCCGGAAGAACTCGACGACGTCCTCCTTGTGGATGTTGTCGCTGCCGCCGGGACCGTGGAAGACGGCCTGCCCGGCACGCCCGGTCGCGTTGGCCCGCGGCACCGAGCCGGGCTCGCGGCCCTCGTCGTAGACCTCGCCGAACGCCTCCGGCACGCCCGGCACGTCCAGCTCGCCGATCCGGTCGCGGCTGCCGCGCAGCACGCGCACGTCCTTCTGGCTCAGGGCGAGGACCACGTAGTTCTGGTCGCTCAGCAGCGGCAGCACCGGGCTGAGGATGAACCCGTCGCCGCACGCCGCGAGCTCGGGCACCTCCAGGGGCACCCGGTAGGAGGCCGACCAGCCCGGCCTCAGGAACATCGCCAGCCCGTCGCCCATGTGGCTCCACGCCATCGCGTCGCCGTGCAGGTCCCAGGCCGGCCCGAGCAGCTCGTCGACCTCGCGGCGGTCGCGGCCCTCCTCGACCAGGGTGTCCTGGACGGTCGTCAGCAGGTTCTTCCAGCGGAGGCGGTCCTCGTCGCTCTCCCGCGCGGTCGCCACCCGGTGCGTGGGGGCGAACAGCGACAGCTTGGTCGCGCCGCTCTCGCCCACCAGCTCCTCGAACTCGGCCCGGGTCATCAGATCCATCAGGTCCTCCTGTCGGTCGCGTGCTGCGAGCCTACGCTGTCGCGAGCCCTCCCGCCCAGGGGTGGGGACGCGGTCCTCGCCGCGGCCGCCCGACCGCCTCAGCCGCGCAGCTCGTCGGCCAGCGCGGCGACCCGTCCACGGATGTCGTCGCGCAGCATCCGCATCCGCTCCTCGCCCTCGATCCCCCGCTCCGACGGCTCCTCGGGCACCCACCGCTCGACCTCGGCGCGCATGCCCTCGACCGGCTCGAGCCGGGCGTTGGACCCCAGCACGACGACCCGGTCCGCGCGCCGCAGCAGCTCGGGGTCGACCCCCTTGGGGACGCCGCCGGACATGTCGGCGCCGATCTCGGCCAGCGCCCGCTCGGACTCGTGGTTGATGTCGGTGCCCGGCCGCGTGCCGGCCGAGTGGACCTCGACGGCGTCGCCGGCCACCTGGCGCATCAGCGCCTCGGCCATCTGCGACTTGCCGGCGTTGGAGGAACAGACGAACAGGACGGTGGGGCGCTCGGTGCTCATGCCGGCAGTATGCCCCCGAGCGCCTCCCGCAGACGCGCGGCGTAGTCGCCCGCCTCCCCCACCCCATACCTCGTCCTCGGCCAGAAGAAGCCCCGCAGCCCGTCGCCCTTGGTGCGCGGCACGACGTGCACGTGCAGGTGCGGCACGGACTGGCTCACCACGTTGTTCATCGCGACGAAGCTGCCCTGCGCGCCGAGCCCGTCGCGCATCGCCGCGGCCACCCCGCGGGCGGCGCCGAACAGCGGCCCCACCAGGTCGTCGGGCAGGTCGGTGAGGGTCGGCACGTGGGCGCGCGGCACCACCAGCACGTGCCCCTTGAACACGGGTCGGGCGTCGAGGAAGCCCACGACCTGCGGCGTCTCCAGCACGACCTCGGCCGGCTTCTCCCCGGTGACGATGTGGCAAAAAGCACACTCCACCGGGCGATCATGGCACGATCTGAGGCATGAGCAAGCACCGTGATGAGAGCTCGGGGATGGGGATCTACCTCCCGCTGGGGCTCGTGGGGGTCGTCGCCGCCGGCGGGATCGCCTGGTGGGCCGTCGCGCAGGGAGACGACGACGGGACGACCGACGCCGCCGCAGGGGCGACGACGTCGCAGGTGTCCGACGGCGAGGCGTTCGCCTCGGCGATGGCCGGGCACGACCACGGCGGGGAGACGTCCGACCCGCCGGCGGCCACCACCGACACCGCCGAGCCGACCGAGGTCACCGAGGAGCAGGAGGAGACGGCGGAGACGGAGGGCACCGCGGCGGAGGAGACGTCGGAGGAGACCGAGCCCGAGGGTGTCCCGGAGGGCCTGGTGGCCTGCGCCGACGCAATCAGCGCCGGGGAGGCGGCCGCCGAGGCCGCGGCCGTCTCCGCCGAGCACTGGAAGGTCCACTACCAGGCCCAGGAGAAGATCGACAGCGGCGAGTACACCTTCGAGGAGGCGGGCAAGGACTGGGCCAACA
>CAZONQ010000201.1:1694-4420 GCA_964581125.1 uncultured Ornithinimicrobium sp. | reverse complement strand
CGGAGGAGACGCTTGCGCTTGCCGACCAGCAGCAGCAGGCCGCGGCGGCTGTGGTGGTCGTGCTTGTGGTCGCGGGAGTGCTCGGTGAGCTCCTTGATGCGGGCGGTCAGCAGCGCGACCTGCACCTCCGGGCTGCCGGTGTCGCCCTCGGTCGTGGCGTACTCCTTGATGATGTCCTGCTTGGCGGCAGTGTCGATCGCCATGGGCGACTCCTTCGTGTCTCGTTGCGCGGCGCGCCCGGGCCTGTTCACCGGGGCACTCTCCATCCGCGGCCGTTCAGACGGCGTCTGCCAGGATAACAGCGCGCGGGCAGCTCGCCCTAATCATCGCCGTGCCACGATGGGCGCATGACCACCACCGAGCCGTTCCCGACCGACTGGCAGCGGGCGCTGTGCGTCGTCGCCCACCCCGACGACCTGGAGTACGGTACCGCGGCCGCCGTCGCCGGCTGGACCGCGGCGGGCAAGGAGGTGACCTACCTGCTGGTCACCCGCGGCGAGGCGGGGATCGACACGATGCACCCGCGGGAGGCCGCCGCGGTCCGCGAGCAGGAGGAGCGCGACGGCGCCCGCGAGGTCGGCGTGGAGCAGGTCGACTTCCTCGAGGGCTACCGCGACGGCGTGCTGGAGAACGGCCTGGGGCTGCGCCGGGACCTGGCGAGGGAGATCCGCAGGCGGCGCCCCGAGATGGTCGTCACCCAGACCTTCGCCGAGCGGTTCGCGAACGGGATGCTCAACCAGGCCGACCACCGGGTCGTCGGCCGCGAGGTGCTGGACGCCGTCGCGGCGGCCGGCAACCGGTGGATCTTCCCCGAGCTGGTGGAGGAGGGCCACGAGCCGTGGGGCGGCGTGCGGCACCTGGGCTGGGTCGGCGGCGCGGTCACGCACACCGTGGACGTGACCGAGCACTTCGAGGCGGCGGTGCGCTCGCTGGAGGCGCACCGGGAGTACAACTCCGCGCTGCCGGAGGACTTTCCCACGCCCCGCGAGATCCTGACCTTCAGCCTGGCCGACCCGGACGGCGCCGACGGGGACGGCCGCCCGACCCGCTACGTGTGGGGCGTGGACCTGTACACCTACGGCTTCGGCGGGGACGAGGACTAGGTCCGGCGCTGGCAGCCGCCGCACCAGAACAGGTTGCGGCCGGCGACCACCTTCTGCCGCACGGCGGACCCGCAGCGCAGGCACGGCATACCCGTGCGCTGGTAGACCGCGAACTCGCGCGGCACCTGCACGGTCTCCCCCGCGTCGAGGCGCGTGCGGACGTCCGCGAGGACGTCGTCGAGGGTGATGATCGCACCCGTGCGCACGCCCCAGGGCATGAGGTGCACGAGGTCGTCCCAGATCAGCTGCCAGGAGGACCGCTTGAGGGAGCGGCCCGGCTTGAGCGGGTGCAGGCGGTGGCGCCAGAGCACCTCGCAGCGGTAGATGTTGCCCACCCCGGCCAGCACGGTCTGGTCCATGAGCAGCTCGGCGACGGTCTTGCCCGAGCGGGAGATCCGGCGGAAGGCCGCGTCCGGGTCGTTGTGCCCGCCGACCGGCTGCAGCGGGTCGGGGCCCTGCCGGTCGACGAGGCGCGCGACCTCCTCCTGGTCGACCACGGTGCACGCCATCGGCCCGCGCAGGTCGGCGACGTGGCGCTCGTCGGCGATCCGCAGCCGGACCTCGCCCACGACGGGCGGGCCGAGCTCGGCGTGCGCGGGGTCGACGGGCAGCACGAACCACTTGCCGATGAGCCCGAGGTGGACGTAGAGGGTGCGCTCCTGGGCGAAGTCGACGAAGAGCAGCTTGCCGTGCGCCCACGACCGTTCCAGCACGGTCCCGTCGAGCAGCGCCGCCCCCTCGGCGAAGCGCCCCTGCGGGCTGCTGACCTCCGGCGTCGTCCGCCCGAAGGCGTCCTCGATGGCACCGGCGAGCCGGTGCAGCGTGTGTCCCTCGGGCATGCCGCCATGGTCTCAGGCGGCGGGCGGGCGGCCGGCCCGAGGGGTATGGGGTGCGCTCAGCTCCCCGGTCGGCCCACCCTGCCGGTGGTCGGGTCGACGAGGAGCTCGACGTCCTCCTCGTCGGGGCTGGTCACGGTGACCGACCAGGCCCAGGTGCCGTCCTGCTCGCCGAGACCCGCCGCCCCGAGCTGCCCCTCCCCCTCGCCGACCGCGGCGACGACGGCGTCGGCGAGGGTGGTCTGCGCGGCGGCGACCGCCTCGGCCGTCTCCGCGTCGAGGCCGCCGCCGCCCTCCTCGGTGCTGTCGACCGTCGTGCCGTCCGGGCTGACCGTGACCACGGCGGTGCTCCCTCCCGTGACGACGCCGACCTCCCAGAAGCCGTCCTCGCGGTCGTCGACCTCGTAGGCCGTCCCGCCGGCCGCCGCCACCGCGGACTCGAGCGCCGCGAGCGCCGACGGCGTCACCTCGGAGCCGGGGCCCAGGCCCACGACCCCGTCCTCGTCGTTGTCCTCGACGTCGTCGTCGGGGTCGTCGTCGGCCTCGGTGGCCTGCGGCTCCGCCGCGGTCGAGGGCGCCGCGCCGTCGGGCCCCGCCGCGCTGCTGGCGCTGCCCGCGTCCTGGCTGCCCTGCGTGCCCTGGGTGCCGGTCGCGCCCTGGTCGGACGGCCCTGCCTCCTGGCCGGTGTCGCAGGCGGCGAGCCCGATCGCGAGCGTCAGGGCCATGGCGGCGGTCACGGTGCGGTTGGTCCTCATGCCCACGATCCTGCCCAGCGAGCCTGGGACCT
>CAZONQ010000201.1:0-1594 GCA_964581125.1 uncultured Ornithinimicrobium sp. | reverse complement strand
GGTCAGCGCTCGACCGAGAGCACCTCGCCCTCGACGGAGACGTTGACCTCGACGTCGTCGCCGCGGTCGGTCCCGTCGACCTCGACCTGCCAGGAGTGGGTGCCGTCGTCCTCCTCCAGCTCGGCGTCGTCGAGGACACCGCCGACCTCGTCGACGGCCAGCCGGATCGCGTCCTGCAGGGTGATGGTCGCCGCGGCCAGGCCGGCCCGGTCGTCGTCGTCCAGGTCGTCGTCCTCGGTGCGGACGACGGAGCTGCCGTCCTCGGAGACGGTCACCTCGACGGAGCGGCCGTCCACGGCGACGTCGACCTCCCAGGTGCCGTCCCGGTCCTGGTCGTCGATCTCGTATGCCGTGCCGCCGGCCTCCTCCTCGGCGGTGTCGATCGCGCGGAGCGCGATCGCGGTCAGGTCCTCGCCCGCGGAGCTGTCGTCGGCGGCCGCGGAGGAGGTCTCCTCGGCGGCGTCGGTGGTGGTGCCGGCGTCCTCGGAGGTGGCGTCCTCGGAGGCCGGCGTCGTGGCCTCCTCGGTGGTCAGGGCGCCGCCCGGCGTCTGGGCGTCTACCCCCTCGACGGTGTCGTCGGCGGAGCCGCAGGCCGACAGGCCCACGGCGAGGGCCAGGGCGAGTGCTGCGGTCAGGGTCCTCTTCGGCTGCGTGTCCATGGCTCCAGCGTGGCAGCGCACGGTGAGGGCCCTTCTCATGAGAGACCTCTCATCGACGCGGTCGGACGCGCGCCGCAGGAGGCTGCTCAGCCGGTGTTGCGCAGCCCGGCGGCCACACCGTTGACCGTGGCGAGCAGCGCCCGCTGCAGCCGGGCGGTCGTGGCCTCGTCGGCGCCGTCCTCCTCGCGCAGCCGGCGGAGCAGCTCGACCTGCAGGTAGGAGATCGGGTCGAGGTAGTTGTCGCGGACCGCCAGGGTGCGCTTGAGGACCGGCTGGTCGTCGAGGAGCTCGTCCTCGCCGGTCAGCGCCTTGAGCTCGGCGACCGTCAGCTCCAGCTCGGCGCGGATGTCGTCGAAGACGTGCCGCAGCTCCGGCGGCACGAGCGACTCGACGTAGTGCGCCGCGATCCCCAGGTCGGTCTTGGCCACGGTCATCTCGACGTTGGAGACCACCGCCTGGAAGAAGTGCCAGCGCGCCAGCATCTCCCGCAGCGTGTCGCCGTGCCCGGCCTCGCGCGCGGCCCGCAGACCCGAGCCGACGCCGTACCAGCCCGGCACGATCTGCCGCGTCTGCGTCCAGCCGAAGACCCACGGGATCGCGCGCAGCCCGTCCAGCCCCTTGCCGGTGTCGGGCCGCTTGCTGGGGCGCGAGCCGATGTTGAGCGCGCCGAGCTGGTCGACGGGGGTGGCGGCCACGAAGTAGGCGGGCAGGTCCGGGTCGTCGATCAGCTTCCGGTATGCGGTGTAGGCCGCCCGGGAGGCGACCTCCATGACCTCGCCGTAGCGCTCGCGCTCCGCGGCGGTGGTCCGCGGGTCGCGGTGCAGGGCGGAGGCGCGCAGGACGGCGGCGAGGGCCAGCTCGAGGTTCTCCTTGGCGAGGGCGGGCAGGGAGTACTTGTCGGAGATGACCTCGCCCTGCTCGGTGAACTTGATCTC
>CAZONQ010000200.1:0-4434 GCA_964581125.1 uncultured Ornithinimicrobium sp. | reverse complement strand
CCGTCGCCCTGCACGCCCACGGAGCGCACGTCGGCGAGCAGCACCACGGGGCACTGCCAGATGTCACGGTCGAGGCCGGCCGCCGTCAGCTCCTCGCGGGCGATCGCGTCCGCGCGGCGCAGGACCGCGAGCCGCTCGGCCGTCACCTCGCCCACGATCCGGATGCCCAGGCCCGGACCGGGGAAGGGCTGGCGCCAGACGATCCCCTCGGGCACGCCGAGCTCGAGGCCCACCTGGCGCACCTCGTCCTTGAAGAGCGTGCGCAGCGGCTCGATCAGCTGGAACTGCAGGTCGTCCGGCAGGCCGCCGACGTTGTGGTGGCTCTTGATGTTGGCCGTGCCGCTGCCGCCGCCGCTCTCCACGACGTCGGGGTAGAGCGTGCCCTGGACCAGCCACTTGACCGGGTGGTCGTGGGGGTCGCCCCCGCCCTCCGGCCCGCCGTGGGCGGCGACGACGTCCCGCGCGGCCTGCTCGAAGACGCGGATGAACTCGCGCCCGATGATCTTGCGCTTCTGCTCGGGGTCGGTGACCCCGGCGAGCGCGCCGAGGAAGCGGTCGCGGGCGTCGACGACGACGAGGTCGACGCCGGTCGCCGCGACGAAGTCCTGCTCGACCTGCTCGGCCTCGCCCTCGCGGAGCAGGCCGTGGTCGACGAAGACGCAGGTGAGCTGGTCACCGACGGCCCGCTGCACGAGCGCGGCCGCGACCGAGGAGTCGACCCCGCCCGACAGCCCGCAGATGACGCGGTCCTCACCCACCCTGGCGCGCACGTCCTCGACGAGCTGCTCGACGACGTTGCCGCTGGTCCAGGTGGGCTCGATGCCCGCGCCCCGGCGCAGGAAGTTGACGAGGACCTGCTGGCCGTGCTCGGAGTGCAGGACCTCGGGGTGCCACTGCACGCCGTAGAGGCGTCGCTCGTCGTCCTCGAAGGCGGCCACCGGGGCGCCCGGCGTGCTCGCGGTGACGGTCGTCCCGGCCGGCGCCGTCCGCACCGCGTCGCCGTGCGACATCCACACGACCTGCTCCGCCGGCTGGTCGGCGAAGAGCGTGCTGCCGGTCGCCGTCACCGTCGCGCCGGTCTGGCCGTACTCGCGCTGACCGGTGCGGGCCACCTCGCCGCCGAGGGCGCGCGACATGGCCTGGAAGCCGTAGCAGATGCCCAGGACGGGCACCCCTGCGGTGACGACGGCCTCCTCCAGCCCGGGCGCGTCGTCGGCGTAGACCGAGGAGGGACCGCCGGAGAGGATGATCGCCGCGGGGTCCTTGGCGAGCATCTCCGCCGCCGGCATCGTGTGCGGCACGATCTCGCTGTAGACGTCCGCCTCGCGGACGCGGCGGGCGATGAGCTGGGCGTACTGGGCGCCGAAGTCCACGACCAGGACGGGTCGCGCGTCGAGGGGCTCTGTCACGCGGACACCTTATCGCCGGCCTCGGCCGCCTCGATCTGGGCCAGCGCCTGACCGTGCACCCGGTGCTCCACCCAGAAGGACAGGAAGGGCACGCACCCGGCGAGCATCACGCCGACCATCTTCCCCAGGCCCCACCGCAGCTCGAAGCCCAGCAGGGCCACCGCGACGAGGTAGACCATGTAGACCCACCCGTGCGGGCTCGGCCACCAGGCCAGGGCGTGGTTGTCGAAGCCGTAGCGCAGCACGATGTGGGCGCAGAGCAGGAGCAGCCCCACGCCGACGACGAAGGCCATCACGCGGAAGAACGTGAGCTTGGCACGGGCGGACATGCGGTCTCCTCCTGGGTGGGGGTATGGGGTTCGGCGCCCCTGCGGGCGGTGGTCGCCTGGCGCAGGAAGCGGACGTACATGTAGACGGCGAAGGCGGCGAAGGTGAACCACTGCAGGCCGTAGCCGAAGTTGCGCCACACGATCCCGCTCTCGCCGAAGACCGGCGGGGGCACGCGCCCCACGGCCGACGAGGTCACGGGTGGCGCCTCGTCGACGAGGAAGACGAAGGCGTTGTAGACCGGCTCGTCCCACGCGTTGACCAGGTCGGCGGTGTCGATCGTGGCGCGCTGCCCCTCGGGCAGCGGTCCGACCTCCACGGCCTCGCCGGGAGACTCGCTCGGCGCGAGGGTCCCGGTGACGGCGACCCTGCCGGTCGCGGGCCGGTCGGCCAGGGACGGGTCGGTGACGAAGCCGCGGACGACCGGGAGCAGCCCCGACGTCCCGGACGCCTCCGTGCGCAGCGGCGTGACGACCCAGTAGCCCGGCTCGTCGTCGAGCACCCGGCCGGGGACGAGGAACTGGTCGGAGACGGCATACTCCCCCTCGGCGCTGACCGACAGCCCCGCGCCGTCGGCGGGGAAGGGCTGGTGCGGCGCCGTGACCTGGCCGAGCGGCTCGGTGGGACGCGCGGCCTGGGCCGCGGCGTGCTCGCGCGCGGCCTCGTTGGAGCTCACGCCGATCTGCCACATGCCGAGCTGGTAGAAGGACCACACGATCACGACCAGGAGCGCCAGCAGGGCCAGCCAGCCGGGTCGGAGAGCGGTGCGGATCACCCCGTCAGGGTAGGTGATCGGCCTGGGTGGCCCGTCCGGCGAGGGGTCGGCTCACAGCGGCGTGCTCTGGTCGTCGAAGACGTAGATCGCGCCGTTGTAGCAGGCCACCCAGACGGTGTTGGTCACCGGGTCGTAGTCGATGCCGATGGGGTCGGCGTCGACGTTGACCTTCTGGATCACCGTCATGTCCGAGGTGCGGATCTTGGACACCGTCGCCTCGTTGTAGTTGACGACGTAGAGCGCTGTCTCGTCCGGCGACAGCGTGACCGAGCGCGGCTCCAGGCCCGGGGAGACCTCGTCGACGATCTGGTCGGTCTCGGTGTCGATCTTGTAGATCGTGTTGGCCGAGCTGACCGTCATGTACAGCGTCTTCCCGTCCTCGGTCACGTTGAGGTGGCGGGGCCGGAGCGTGGTGTTCATCACCAGCTCGCTGGTGCCGGCGTCGATGTCGATCTTGAACAGCGACTGGGCGTACATCGCCACGACGTAGGCGGTGTTGCTGTCGGGCAGGATCGCGATGCCGCGCGGCGACTCGTTGACGTCGATGACCTTGATCTCCTCGGCCTTCTCCACGTCCACGACCGAGATCGTCGCGTCGCACCAGTTGCTGACCAGGATCGTGGTCTGGTCCGGGGTGATCTCGAGGTACTTGGGGACCGCGCCGACCTTGATGACCTGGTCCCAGGCCATCTCCTCGGCGTCGAAGCGGTAGAGGAAGGAGGGGCCCACGCCGCTGTCCTGGGTGCAGGCGTCGAAGCCCTGGATGCCGAAGTTCTGGCCGTACATCGTGTACTGCGAGACGTAGGCGTAGCGGCCGTCGGCGGTCCAGACCGCCTCGACCGGCGACCCCTCCGAGATCCCCGGGTGCCCCTCGACGCCGAACTCGGACAGGTCCAGCTCGTCGTCGAGCACCGCGACCTGCTCCCGGGTCGTGGTGTCGAAGACCGTGGAGGTGTGGGAGTACATCATGTTGTTGGCGATCGCGAGGCCGTGGTTGGACGCCATCACCGACTTGGGCGTCATGCCGCCGGTGAGGTAGTCCAGCGGCTCGAGCGCCGTGGTGTCGCTGGGCAGCTCGTTGGGGACCGGCTCCCTCTGCCAGATCTCCGGCTCCTCGGTCACCGTGGCGGAGGTCTCGGCCGCGCTCGGACCCGCGCTCGTGGCCGCCGCCTGGTCCTCGTCCTGCGCGGCGGTCGGCGCGACGTCCGCAGGCTGCGTCCCGGCCGCCACCGCCTTGTCGTCGCCCGTGCGCCAGCCCCCGTTGAGCCAGACGCCCAGCCCGGTGACGACCGCCAGCACGAGGGCGAGCACGCCCCCCAGGACGGCACGCCGCCGGCGCACGTAGACGCGCTCCTGGCGGAACGTCATACCCCTCGACCCCCCGCCGTGGCGGTGCCGTCCTCGCATCTGGCGCACGTCGTACTCGACGTAGTCGTCCAGCTGGTCGTCCCACGTGCCGTCGGGCCGCACCGCGGCCCGGTGCTCGCGGCGGCCCCAGTCGTCGTCAGTGCGTGCCATAGGGCGCCACCACCACCTCGACCCGCTGGAACTCCTTGAGGTCCGTGTATCCGGTCGTCGCCATCGCCCGCCGCAGCGCCCCCATGAGGTTGGTCGTGCCGTCCGCACCGGTCGCCGGTCCGTGGAGGATCTGCTCCAGGCTGGCCACGGTGCCGACGTCGACCCGCCGCCCCCGCGGGAGCTCCGGGTGGTGCGCCTCGCTGCCCCAGTGGAAGCCGTTGCCCGGGGCCTCGCTCGCGCGCGCCAGGGCCGCGCCGAGCATCACCGCGTCGGCCCCGCAGGCGACCGCCTTGACGATCTCCCCGGAGGTGCTCGTGCCACCGTCGGCGATGACGTGCACGTAGCGGCCCCCGGACTCGTCGAGGTAGTCGCGCCGGGCGGCGGCCACGTCGGCGATCGCGGTGG
>CAZONQ010000199.1:0-4441 GCA_964581125.1 uncultured Ornithinimicrobium sp. | reverse complement strand
GGATCACCGACCGCAAGAAGGACCTGTTCAAGACCTCCGGCGGCAAGTACGTCGCGCCGTCGATGATCGAGTCGATGTTCAAGGGCATCTGCCCCTACGCCAGCCAGCTGATCATCGAGGGCGACGGTCGCAAGTTCGTCTCCGCGCTCATCACCCTCGACGCCGAGGCGATCACCGCCTGGGGCGCCAAGCACGGCATGGCCGGCGACTCCTACAGCCAGATCGTCTCCTCCGACGCGTGCCGGGAGATGGTGCAGGGCTACGTCGACGAGCTCAACGCCAAGCTCAACCGCTGGGAGCAGATCAAGAAGTTCCACATCCTCGACCACGACCTGTCGGTCGAGGAGGGTGACCTGACCCCGAGCATGAAGCTCAAGCGCAAGGCGGTCGTGGCCAAGTACAAGGACGACCTGGACAAGTTCTACACCGACTGACCCGGTATGCCGTCCCGCTGACCTCGAGCGCACGGCCCCCGCGTGCTCAGCCGTGCACGGTGGCCAGCAGCTCGGCGTAGCGTGCACGCAGCTGCGCGACCTGCGGGTCGGGGTCCGCCGCCGGCAGCTCGGTGGTCCGCACCGGCCAGGTCGGCAGCTCGCCGGTCAGGGCCCAGGCCGCCTGCCGGGCCGCGCCGAGGGCGACGTACTCCCCGGGCGCCGGCACGGTGACCGGCACGCCGAGCAGGGCGGGTGCGACCGCACGGACCGCGGCCGAGCGGGCTGCGCCGCCGATCAGGTGGGCGCGCTCGACGGCCACCCCCTCGCGCCGCAGGGAGTCGACGCCGGCGACGACGTTGAGCAGCATGCCCTCGACCACCGCCCGGGCGACGTTCTCCGGCGTGAGGTTGGCCCGGGTCATCCCCGACAGGGTGCCGGTCGCCGTCGGCAGGTTGGGCGTGCGCTCGCCGTCCAGGTAGGGCAGCAGGGTGAGCCCGCCGGCGCCCGGAGGGGCCGCGAGGGCGAGCCGTTCGAGCCCCTCGAGGTCCACCCCGAGCATCGTGGCGCCGGCGCTGAGCACGCGTGCGGCGTTGAGCGTGCACAGCAGCGGCAGGAAGCTCCCGGTCGCGTCGGCGTAGGAGGCGACCTCGCCGAGGGCGTCATGGGTCGGGCCGGTGTGCCGGGCGAAGGCGGTCCCGCTGGTGCCGAGGGAGATGACCGCGTCGCCGGGCTCGAGGGCCAGGCCCAGCCCTGCGGCCATGTTGTCGCCCGTGCCCGCCGCCACGAGGGTGCCCGCGGCGAGCGGTCCCGCGGTCGCGGTGGTGCCCGCCGGCTCCTGCGGACCCAGGACGCGCGGCACCTCGAGGTCGCTCCGGCCGGTCGCCAGCTCGACCAGGTCGGGGCGGTACTCCCCGTCGGCGGCCGACCAGTATCCGGTCCCCGAGGCGTCGCCCCGGTCGGTCGTCCAGCCGGCGAAGCCCCCGTGCGTGGCGAGGATGCGCCCGGTCAACCAGTCGTGGGGAAGCACCACCGTCCGGGTGCGCCGCAGGTGCTCGGGCTCGTGGCGGGCGAGCCAGCGCAGCTTGCTCACCGTGATCGCGGCGAGCGGCACCACACCGGTGGCCTGCGCCCACGCCTGCGGTCCGCCGAGGTCGGCGACGAGGTCGGCGGCGTCACCGGCCGAGCGGGTGTCGTTCCACAGCAGGGCGGGACGGACGACCTCGCCGGCGTCGTCGAGCGCGCACATGCCGTGCTGCTGGCCGCCCACCGAGATGGCGCGCACGTCGTCGAGGAGCCCGCCGTCGGTGGCGCGCCGGAAGGCGTCCCACCAGTGACGGGGCTCGACCTCCGTCCCGTCGGGATGGCCTGCCCTGGCCTGGCGCACCACCTCACCGGTGGCGGCGTCGCAGACGACCACCTTGCAGGACTGGGTGGAGGAGTCCACCCCGGCCACGAGCGTGCGCATCCTCAGTCCTCCCACACGATGCAGACCTTGCCGCCGACGCCGGAGTCCGCAGTCCGGTACGCCTCGTCCGCCGCGGCCAACGGGTAGCGGTGCGTGACGATCCGTTCCGGGTGTTCTCCGGTCCGGCCCAGCAGCTCGATTAGCTCGGCCATGTGCTGCACCGAGCTGACCCACGAGCCGTGCACGCTGATCTGCCGGTGGATCAGCTGGTCGGAGACGTCGATGGTCATCCCGCCGCCCTCGCCGAGCAGCACGAGCCGTCCCCACCGCCGGGTGTGCCGCAGCGCCGCTTCGCGGCCCGCCGGGTGGCCCGAGCAGTCGACGGCGACCTCGCAACCCTGCCCGCCGGTGACCTCCTCCACCGCGCGGGCCAGCTCGTCCTCGTCGGTGACGGCCCGGTCGACGAGCCCCAGCTCGACGGCGCGCTGCGCGCGGGACGCGGAGACGTCCATCCCGACGACCGTGCGCACGCCCAGCAGCCACCCGAGCATCGCCGCCGCCAGCCCGACCGGCCCCAGCCCCGTGACGAGCAGCCGGTCACGGCCGCTCACACCTGCGCGCAGCAGTCCCTCGTAGGCGGTGCCGAACCCGCAGGAGACCAGAGCGCCGTCGACGTAGGTCATCGAGTCCGGCATGACGAGGCAGGACCGCTCCTCGGCGACCAGGTAGTCGGCGTGCCCGCCGTCGCGCTGCCAGCCGTGGGCGGCCCGGACCGGGGAGGTGCACCCGACCGGGTAGCCGCGGCGGCACTCCTCGCACTGCTGGCACCCGGCGATGTGGTAGACCACGACGCGGTCGCCCACCGCCAGACGTCGGGTGCCCGGGCCGAGGGCGACGACCTGGCCGCACGGCTCGTGCCCCGCGATCACGCCCTGGTAGGCCTCTGCGCCGTGGCCCAGGTGCTCGCGGTAGATGGCTCGCAGGTCGCTGCCGCAGATGCTGGAGGCGTGCATCCGCACGAGCACCTGGCCGTGACCGGGCACCGGCACGTCGACGGTCATGTGCTCGACGGTGCTGTCGCCGGGCAGCCGGACGGCGGGCATCGTGGACGGGGGAGACGCTGGCGTCGGCGCCATGGTGGACCTCTCTCGCCGGGATGGTGCGTGCGGCCCCGCGTGGGTGCCGGGGAACGACCTCATCGTGCCGGGTGGATCATCGACTTCATCGCCCGGGGGTCGCGCCCGGCGGTGGTGAGCGCCTCGGCGGTGCCCTCGAGGTCGAAGTGGTGGGTGATGAGGGAGGCGAGCGACCCGTCGTCGGCGGCGAGGAGCCCGAGGGCGGTCGGCCAGGTGCCGGCGTAGCGGAAGACGCCGGTGACGATGAGCTCGTGCTCCTGCACCACCGCGACCGGGAGCGCCAGCTCCGCACCGCCCATACCGACCAGGACCGCGCGGCCGGCGGGGGCGAGGGCGCCCAGGCCCGCCACGGTCGAGCCCGCGTGCCCGGAGCACTCCAGGAGCACGTCCGGCGCCGGCACCCCGCCCAGCGCGCCGCCCAGCTCCGTCCTCGAGACGTCGAGCGCCACGAAGCCCATGCCGCCGGCCACCGCCAGCCGGTGGAGGTTGACGTCGGCCACGGCCACCCACGACGCACCAGCGGCGCGCGCGGCATACGCGGAGAGGATGCCGACCGGACCGGCGCCGGTGACCAGGACGCGCGAGCCGAGCCCCACCCCGCCCTTGCGGCATGCCCAGATGCCCACCGAGAGCGGCTCGGCGAGCGCGGCCGCGTCGTCGCCGACGCCGTCGGGCACCGGGTGCGCGAAGGCGTGGTGGTGCCTGATCACCTCGACGAGCGAGCCGTCCACCGGCGGGGTGGCGTGGAAGACCATCCGCGGACACAGGTTGTAGCGGCCGGCCAGACATTGCTGGCACGTGCGGCACGGCACCCCGGGCTCGACCGAGACCCGCTCGCCGACGCGTGCCGGGTCGACGTCAGCGCCGACCTGCACGATCCGGCCCGCGGCCTCGTGCCCGAGGATGAGCGGGCCGTCCACGACGAAGCTGCCGATCCGGCCGTGCTCGAAGTAGTGGGTGTCCGAGCCGCACACGCCGACCGAGCGGATCTCCACGAGCACCTCGTCCGGCCGGGGGACCGGCCGTGGCCGGTCCTGGACCTCGATGGTGCCCGTGCCGGTGAGCACCGCGGCGCGGACGGTCTCAGCGCCAGTCACGGGACTCGAGGGTGGCTCGGGCACCGCGGACGTGCAGCGAGTCGAGGAAGCTGGCGTAGGCGCTGGTGAAGCGCTCCTCGTGGCGCAGGTCGCCGAAGAAGGTCTCGTCCTCAAGGAAGGCGAGCGGCTCCTCGCGCTGGCGTGCCGCGGCGGCCATGACCCGCTCCTTCCAGCGGTCGACCACCTCGATCGGCTCGCCCTGCTCGTCCACGCCCTCGGCGTAGCGCGCCCAGGACGCCACCACCAGCGCGGAGCGGTCGACCGGGCGGCCGGCGGCCAGGTTGGCCCTGATCACGGGGACCAGCCACTTGGGTATGCGGTCCGAGCTCTCCGCGCACAGCCGCGCCAGGGTGTCGCGCACCTCGGGGT
>CAZONQ010000198.1:0-4472 GCA_964581125.1 uncultured Ornithinimicrobium sp. | reverse complement strand
CCTTGCCCTTCCCCTCGTCGCCCCACTGGGCGCCGACCAGGACGATCGCTGGCATCGGGCTGACCTTTCCGTCGGGAGACTCCGGAGGACACCCTATCGTCGGCCGTCACCGAGCAGCCCACGCCGTCCCAGCGCGAGCCCCAGCTGGAACCTCGTGTCGGCGCCGTGCTCGTCCATGAGGGCCGCGACGCGACGCCGCACGGTGCGCAGGCTCACCCCCAGCTGCCGGGCGATCGCCTCGTCCTTGAAACCGAGGGCGAGCAGCTCCAGCAGCCGCACGTCGCGCGCCTCGGCGTCGCCGTCCGGCACGGGCTCGGCCCGCCGCCACAGCTCCTCGAAGAGCGTGACGAACGCGTCGACGACCGTGCGGGGCCGGATGAGCAGGAGGTCGTCGCCCGGCGCCCCGCCCTCGGCGACGAGCACCGCGGACCGGCCGAACACCCCGAACTCCACCGTGAGCTGGTCGTCGGCCAGGTAGCGCTGCTGCTCCCCGCCGCGCGCCCGCTCCTCCGCGTAGGCGGACCACTGCGGGTCGTCCAGCACGGACAGCGGGAAGATGGACAGGGTCGGGCGGCCCGCGGCCATGCCCTCCTCCCGCTGGCGGCGCACCGCCTCCTCGTGCGCAGGGCCGGTCTCGATGGCCTGCGCGACCTGGAGCACGGCGCCGCTGGAGGTGCGGAAGAGCTGCTCGACCACGGAGGCCGCCTCCGCCGGGGCGACCCGCTCCACCGCCGGCGCCTGCGGACCGACCAGCTGGAGCCCGTGGCGGTAGTCGTGCTCCAGGTCGGTCAGCGACTCGCGCAGGGCCAGCAGCTCCTGGCGGCGCGCGTCGAGCGCGGCCTCCTCGGTGTCCAGCAGTCGCCCCACGGTCACCCGCGGGTCGTCCACGCGGACCGCGCCGTCGGGGGCCTCGCGGACCAGGCCGAGCCGCTCCAGCGACCGGAGCGGGTGCTGGGCGTGCCGCAGCGTCCACCCGAGCCCCTCGGCGTGCTCGACGAGGGGCGCCGCCGGGCTGCGGAGGACGCGGCGGTAGAGCGCCACCGCGTCGTCGGTGAGCCCGGCCAGGCGTGGTTGAGGATTCACACATGGCAGGTTAAGGCCACTGTCCGCCTTGTGTCATGGAAGGCGGGAACCATCTGGTTGGATTGTTCGTCATCGGGCGCGTACGTCAGGGGACGCGATCACGCCCGCTCAAGGGGGCGCGGTCGACGCCGGGGCCCCCTGGCGTCGACCGCGCTTGGGTGACGTCGGTCCCCTCCCGTCACAACCCCAGCTCGCGCGCACCCTCCGTCGAGGACGCCCGGAGGAGCTCCGTGCACCGCTGCCGCTCGTCCTCCTCGCCGATCCGCCCGGCCGCCCGCGCCAGCGCCGCCAGCGCGCGCAGGAAGCCGCGGTTGGGCGGGTGCTCCCACGGCACCGGCCCCTGGCCGCGCCAGCCGGCCCGGCGCAGCGCGTCCAGACCGCGGTGGTAGCCGGTCCGCGCGAACGCGTAGGCGGTCACGTCGTCGCCCCCCTCGAGCGCACGCTCGGCCAGCACCGCCCACGCCAGGCTCGAGGACGGGTATGCCGTGGCCACCTCGCGCGGGTCGCTCTCCTCGAGCGCCCCGGCGGCCGGGTCGTCGGGCAGCCGGGTCGGCGGGATCCCGAGCAGGTCCTCGCCGGCTGTCACCGAGCCCTCCCCCGACGCCCTCCCCCGGCGGTCACCGACTGGTCCCGGCCGAGCGCAGGTGCTCGCAGGCGGCCACCACCCGCTCGGTCATGGAGGTCTCCGCGACCTTGCCCCAGGCGCGGGGGTCGTAGGCCTTCTTGTTGCCGACCTCGCCGTCGACCTTCAGCACGCCGTCGTAGTTGCTGAACATGTAGCCGGCCACGGGCCGGGTGAAGGCGTACTGGGTGTCGGTGTCGATGTTCATCTTCACCACGCCGTAGTCGACGGCGTCGGAGATCTCCTGCTCGGAGGAGCCGGACCCGCCGTGGAAGACCAGGTCGAACGGACGGGCGCCCTCCTCCAGGCCGAGCTCCCGGGCGGCAGCCTCCTGGGCGGACTTGAGGATCTCGGGGCGCAGCTTGACGTTGCCCGGCTTGTAGACGCCGTGCACGTTGCCGAACGTGAGGGCGGTGAGGTAGCGGCCCTTCTCGCCGCCGCCGAGCGCCCGGACGGTGGCGACCGCGTCCTCCGGGGTCGTGTAGAGCTGCTCGTTGATCTCGTTGGCGACCCCGTCCTCCTCGCCCCCGACGACGCCGATCTCGACCTCGAGGATGACGCGGGCCTGCTCCGCCAGCCCGAGCAGCTCCTCGGCGATCTGCAGGTTCTCGTGCAGCTCGACGGCCGAGCCGTCCCACATGTGCGACTGGAAGTAGGGCAGCCCGCCCTGCTTGACGCGCTCGAGGGAGGCGGCCAGCAGCGGCCGGACGAAGCCGTCGAGCTTGTCCTTGGGGCAGTGGTCGGTGTGCAGGGCGATGTTGACGTCGTACTTCTTGGCGACCTCGTGCGCGAAGGCGCTGAACGCGAGCGAGCCGGTGACCATGTCCTTGACCGCCTGGCCGGAGAAGTACTCCGCGCCACCGGTCGAGACCTGGATGATGCCGTCGCTGCCCGCGTCGGCGAAGCCCTTGATGGCGGCGTTGAGGGTCTGGCTCGAGGTGACGTTGATGGCCGGGTAGGCGAAGTTGCCTTCCTTGGCCCGGTCGATCATGTCGGCGTAGACCTCGGGGGTGGCGATGGGCATGGAGTCCTCCTCGGACGCGGCGGTGCGAACGGCGTTGCCCCCATGCTTCCACAGCGCCCCCTGGGCCGGTCCGCCACCTCGGGTCAGGCGTGCTGCAGGGCCCAGTGGTACATGACGATCGCCGCGGCGGCCCCGGCGTTGATCGAGCGCGTCGACCCGTGCTGGGTGATGGCGAGGACCGCCTCGCAGGCCTCCAGGGCCTCGGCGCTCAGCCCGGGCCCCTCCTGACCGAGGAGGAGCACGCAACGGCGCGGCACCGCATACCCCTCGAGGGGGACCGAGCCGGGGACGTTGTCCACGCCGAGGAGCGGGAGCCCTCGCGCGGCCGCCCACCCGACGAGGTGCGCGACGTCGGGGTGGTGGTGCTCGTGCTGGTAGCGGTCGGTGACCATCGCGCCGCGCCGGTTCCAGCGGCGACGCCCGACGATGTGGAAGGCGGCCGCGTTGAACGCGTTGGCCGTGCGGATGACCGAGCCGATGTTGAAGTCGTGCTCCCAGTTCTCCACCGCGACGTGGAAGCCGTGCCGGCGCGTGTCCAGGTCGGCGACGATCGCCTCGTGCCGCCAGTAGCGGTAGCGGTCCACGACGTTGCGGGTGTCGCCCGCACGCAGCAGCTCGGGGTCGAGGTGCGCGGGCAGCCCGCCCCGCTCGTCCGTGGGCCAGGCGCCCTCCCATGGCCCGACGCCGACGGTCACGCCCGGGCGGCCCTGCGGTTGCTGAGGACGCGGCGCACGACCCACACCGCGACGACGACCACCACGAGGCCGATGACGACCTTCTGGAAGGTGTCGGCGTAGGGCTCGACGCGGAACCAGTTCTCCCCGAGCTGGTAGCCCGCGACGACGAAGATGGAGTTCCACACGAGGCTGCCTGCGGTCGTCAGCAGCACGAAGACGTGGACCGGCATCCGCTCCAGACCTGCGGGTATGGAGATCAGGCTGCGGAAGATCGGGATCATCCGGCCGAAGAAGACCGTCTTGTTGCCGTGCTTGGCGAACCACGCCTCGGTGCGGTCCAGGTCGTCGAGGTTGACCAGCGGCAGCCTGCTCCAGACGGCCCGGAAGCGCTCGCGCCCGAACGCGCGGCCGACGCAGTAGAGGGCCAGCGCGCCAACGACCGAGCCGAGGGTGGTCCAGAAGATGGCCCCCGCGAGCGAGAACGTGCCCTGGCTCGCGGTGAACCCGGCCAGCGGCAGGATGATCTCGCTGGGGATCGGCGGGAAGAGGTTCTCCACGGCGATGGCGAGCCCGGCCCCTGGTCCCCCCAGCCGCTCCATCAGGTCGACGGCCCAGCCGGCGACGCCGGTCAGGTCGGTCTGCGTGCTCACATGGTCTCCTCGTCGGGTGGGGCTGCTGCGGTCCGGCGATTGTCCCACCGCGGACCGTGCGCCACCTGCAGATTCACATTACGGTGGGGTCAGCGCCGCAACACTGCGGGTGCCTCGGACGCGGCCGCACCCGGCCGCCACTAGGAGGAACGCCTCATGAACGACACCACCAAGTGGATCATGATCATCTTGCTGCTGCTCCTCATCGGTGCCGCGGTGTTCATGCTCCTGCGCTCCCCGGGCAAGGACAACGGCGCGGCCGAGCCGGCCGACCTGGACCGCGACGGCGTGCCGGGAGCCCGCGAGGGTCGGCTGGACGACGGCGTCCCGGGGGCGGCCGACCGCGGCGTCTACGACCAGGAGGCGGACGCGGCGGCGCCGGCACCGACCGCGGAGCCGGTCGCTGAGCCGGTCGC
>CAZONQ010000197.1:0-4482 GCA_964581125.1 uncultured Ornithinimicrobium sp. | reverse complement strand
TAGCCGCCCCGGTCGTCCCGCCGCTGGTAGCCCCCGCGGTCCTCGCGCCGCTGATAGCCCCCGCGGTCGTCCCGACGGTCGTAGCCGTCACGGTCGTCACGCCCGCGGTGACCACCGCCCTCGGTGCCGCGGTCGCGGGACGGCGCGTCCCCATACCTGCCCTCCCCGGAGGGGCGCTGGCGCTTGCCCTTGAGCTGGGCGCGCGCCTGCTTCTCGCGTGCGAGGCGGGCCGCCTTCTTCTGGGCGGGGGTGTGTCGGGGCTTCTTGCCGGGTCGGCCGGCGCTCTTGCTTCCGGGCTTGGCCATGCGTGGCTCAACTCGCTCTTCGGGTTGTCGAGGTGGGTTCTCGCCTCGACGCCCTGCTGGCGTGACCGGACCTACCTCCAGGCGCGTCGTGGCGCCCGCGGACCCCAGGATCGGATCGTCCTGAGGTGGGGTGCCCTCACGGCTCGACGGCCGGAGGGGACGTCCCAGTCTAGCGGACCGACGGCCCTCGGCCGGTCACGGACGCAGCTCGTCGCTGTCCTGCAGGTCGTGCGGGTCCTTGATGCGCGTCGGCCGGGCGTAGAGCGCACGGTTGAGGAACCAGGTGACGGCCCACAGCACGACGCCGATGCCCAGCACCCAGCCCGCGATCTGGTACTGCACCGTGGCACGGCCGGTCCACGGCCCCACCATGTAGGCGCACGAGACCGCGCCCAGGACCGGCACCCAGGTGGGGGCCCGGAAGTGCTCGTGGCCGACGTGGTCGCGCCGCAGCACGAGGCAGGCGACGTTGACCACGGTGAAGACGGCGAGCAGGAGCAGGGCCGTGGTGCCGCCGAGCTCGCTGATCCCGCCGACGACGAGGATCAGCGCGACCGCGAAGCCGGTGGTGACGATGATGGACATCCACGGCGTGCGGCGGCCCCGGTGGACCAGGCCCAGCGGCTTGGGCAGGACGCCCTGGTGGGCCATGCCGTAGAGCAGCCGGGAGGCCATGAGCATGTTGATCAGCGCGGTGTTGGCGACCGCGAACATCGCGATGAACGGGTAGAAGGCGTCGATCGGGAGGTTGGGCGCGCCCCGCTCCACCACGGTGAGCAGCGGCGTCTCGCCCTCGCCGAGCTCGCCGACCGGCACCAGCGCGACCGAGGTGATCGAGACCAGGAGGTAGATGACGATGGTCAGGCCGAGCCCGCTGAGCATGACCTTCGGGAAGACCCGCGACGGGTTCTTGACCTCCTCGGCCATGTTGACCGAGTCCTCGAAGCCGACCATGGCGAAGAAGGCGAGGCTGGTCGCGGCCGTGACCGCGAGGAAGGCGTTCTTCCCGCTCGGGCTCTCGAAGAGGACGGCGCGGGAGAAGTCCACCTCGGCGCCGGAGAAGCCGAGGACCGCCCACAGGCCGACGAAGATGATGAGCAGCAGGCCGCTGAGCTCCACCAGGGTGAGCACGACGTTGAGCCGGACGCTCTCCGCGACGCCGCGGAAGTTGATGGCGGCCAGGACCAGCATGAAGGCCACGGCGATCCCGAGGACCTGCGGGCTCTCGGGCGCCCAGTCGTAGTTGAGGCCCGCGGCGAGGTTGGAGGCGAACGCCTTGGCCGCGGTCGAGGCCGACGTGATGCCCGAGGCCATGACGGCGAAGGTGACCAGGAAGGTCAGGAAGTGCACGTCGAAGGCCTTGTGCACGAAGGAGGCCGCCCCGCCCGCCCGTGGATACTTCGTCACCATCTCCAGGTAGGCGAACGCCGTGATGACGGCGATGCCGAAGGCCACCAGGAAGGGGACCCAGACCGCGCCGCCCACCTCCTCGGCGACCCGGCCGGTCAGGGCGTAGATGCCCGTGCCGAGCATGTCCCCGACGATGAAGAGGAGGAGCAGCTTGGGCCCCAGGACGCGCCTGAGCTCGGTGTCGAGCTCGCCACCGTCGCCGGCCCTGGACGTCTCTTCGGTGGTCGTCATCGCAGGTCCCTCCCGGTGATGGGGCCGCCCGCGGCGGACGGCAGATGCCCCGAGTGTGCGCCACGTCACAGCAGCCCGCAACCCAGCTCCCGGCGTGTCTGCCGATCCCGACCGGGCCCGACCGTCCCCGCCGGCGGGGTCAGGCGTCGATGCGCTCCCGGTCCAGGGCGTGGGCCGAGCCCACGATGAAGTCCTTGCGGGGCGCCACCGAGGAGCCCATGAGCAGGTCGAAGACCTCGTCGGCACGGGCCGCGTCGGCCAGGGTGATCCGGCGCAGGGTGCGGTGGCGCGGGTCCATCGTCGTCTCGGCGAGCTGGTCGGCGTCCATCTCGCCGAGGCCCTTGTAGCGCTGGAGCGGCTGCTTGACCGTGCGGCCCTTCTTCTGCAGCGCGGCGACCGTGCGACGCATCTCGGCCTCGGTGTAGGTGTAGATGTACTCCTTGCCGGCGCGGCCCCGGCCGCCGGAGACCTCGATGCGGTGCAGCGGCGGCATCGCGGCGTAGACCCGGCCGGCCTCCACGAGGGGCCGCATGTAGCGGAAGAAGAGGGTCAGCAGCAGGGTGCGGATGTGGGCGCCGTCGACGTCGGCGTCGGTCATGATGATGATCTTGCCGTAGCGGGCCATGTCGACGTCGAAGGAGCGCCCCGACCCGGCCCCGACCACCTGGATGATCGCGGCGCACTCGGCGTTGGAGAGCATGTCGGAGACCGACGCCTTCTGGACGTTGAGGATCTTGCCGCGCAGCGGCAGCAGCGCCTGGTAGTCGCTGGACCGGGCCAGCTTGGCCGTGCCCAGGGCGCTGTCCCCCTCGACGAGGAACAGCTCGCTGCGCTCGGTGTCGTTGCTGCGGCAGTCGGCCAGCTTGGCCGGCAGCGACGAGGACTCCAGGGCGTTCTTGCGGCGCTGGGTCTCCTTGTGCAGCCGGGCCGAGATCCGCGACTTCATCTCCGCGACGACCTTGTCCAGCAGCAGGGACGCCTGGGCCTTGTCGCCGCGGTGCTTGGAGGTGAGCCTCTCGGTCAGCCCCTGCTCCACCACGCGGGAGACGATCGAGCGGACAGCGCTGGTGCCGAGGACCTCCTTGGTCTGCCCCTCGAACTGCGGCTCCGCCAGGCGCACGGTCACCACGGCGGTCAGCCCGGCGGTGATGTCGTCCTTGTCGACCTTGTCGTTGCCGACCTTGAGCCGGCGCGCGTTGAGCTCGAGCTGCTTGCGGAAGACCTTGAGCAGCGCCTGCTCGAAGCCCGCCACGTGCGTGCCGCCCTTGGGGGTGGCGATGATGTTGACGAAGCTGCGCAGGGTCGTGTCGTAGCCGGTCCCCCACCGGACCGCGACGTCCACCTCGCACTCCCGCTCGGTCTCCTTGCTCACCATGTGCCCGCGGTCGTCCAGCACGGGCACGGTCTCGGTGAAGCTGCCGGTGCCCCTCAGCCGCCAGACGTCGGTGACCCCGGTGTCCGGGGCGAGGTACTCGGCATACTCGGTGATCCCCCCGGAGTAGGCGAACACCTCCTCGGCCGGCCCGTCCTCGCCGGGCGTCCCGGGCAGCCGGCGCTCGTCGCGGACGACCATCGTCAGGCCGGGCACGAGGAAGGCGGTCTGCCGGGCCCTGGCGACCAGCTCGTCGTAGTCGAAGCGCGCGGTCTTGATGAAGACCTGCGGGTCGGCCCAGTAGCGCACCCGGGTGCCGGTGACGCCCCTCTTGGCCTTGCCGACGACGTCGAGCTCGCTGCTCTTCTCGAAGGGCGTGAAGTCGTTGTCGGGCGACGCGGGGCGGCGGCCGTCCGCGAAGCGCCCGGGCTCGCCGCGGCGGAAGCTCATCCGGTAGGTCTTGCCGGCGCGGTCGACCTCGACGTCCAGGCGGTGCGAGAGCGCGTTGACGACGGAGGCACCGACACCGTGCAGGCCGCCGGACGCGGCGTAGGAGCCGCCGCCGAACTTGCCTCCGGCGTGCAGCTTGGTGAAGACGACCTCGACGCCCGTCAGCCCGGTGCGCGGCTCGACGTCGACCGGGATGCCGCGCGCGTGGTCGCGGACCTCGACGGAGCCGTCCTCGTGGAGCACGATCTCGATGCGGTCGCCGTAGCCGCCGAGCGCCTCGTCGACGGAGTTGTCGATGATCTCCCACAGGCAGTGCATGAGCCCGCGGCTGTCGGTGGAGCCGATGTACATGCCCGGGCGCTTGCGCACGGCCTCCAGGCCCTCCAGGACCTGCAGGTGCCGCGCGGAGTAGTCGGTCGTCGTGCTCACGGGCTGGTCGCTCCACTCGTCGTCATCGTCTGCTCGTCGTCTGCTCGTCGTCCGCAGGTTAACCCGCACCACCGACGGTCCCGGGGAGGCGCACCCGACCGTGACGGCGGACGCCCACCCTGCACCCTTGTTCCCGACTACGCGCTGAGCGGAACCACGCCGAGGAGGGGCACAAAGCCGCTGTCCCGGGGTGTTGTCATGCTTGACTGAGACGCACCAGCCGGGGCCGCCCCGGACCTGGAGCAGGAGAGGAGACGCCGTGAACGCCACCCTGACCCCCGAGCT
>CAZONQ010000196.1:0-4484 GCA_964581125.1 uncultured Ornithinimicrobium sp. | reverse complement strand
TGCAGGTCGCCGTGCTCGCCGGCTCGGTCGAGACCCTCGGCGACCAGCGCTTCGGGCGGCTGCAGCTGCGCGTCGACGGCGCGCCGCAGGACGTGCGGGCCGCGCTGGACTACCTCGCCCAGTCAGGTGCCGCCGAGGGGCCCTCCGCCGACCGCGAGCTCGTCGGGGCGGTGGCCTGATGATCGACTGGGACCGCATCGGACCCGCCCTGTGGCAGTCCACCGTCGAGACCTCCTACATGGTCTCAGTGTCGATGGGCCTTTCGGTGCTGCTCGGCGTGCCCCTGGGCGTGCTGCTCCTGCTCACCGCGCCCGACGGGCTCACGCCCCGCACCGTGCTCAGCTCCGTCGTCGGCGGCGTCGTCAACGCCGGCCGCTCCGTGCCGTTCATCGTGCTGCTCGTGCTCGTCGCACCGGTCACCCGGCTCTTCACCGGCACCACGATCGGCTCGACCGCCACGATCGTGCCGCTGACCATCGCGGCCGTGCCGTTCTTCGCCCGCCTGGTCGAGGCGGCGCTGCGCGAGGTCACGCCCGGCAAGGTCGAGGCCGCCCGCGCCATGGGCGCCAGCACCGGCCAGATCGTCCGCTCGGTGCTGCTGCCGGAGGCCCGCCCCGGGCTGATCGCCGCCGGGACCGTCACCCTCATCGCGCTCATCTCCTACTCGGCGATGGCCGGCGCGATCGGCGGCGGCGGGCTGGGCGACTTCGCGATCCGCTACGGCTACCAGCGCTTCGACACCGCGGTCACCCTGGCCTGCGTCGTCGTGCTGCTCGTCATGGTCCAGGCGCTCCAGTCAGCCGGCGACCGCCTGGCCCGGCGCCTGGCGCACCGCTGACCGACCGCCCCACCCCGTACACCGAAACCACCGTCTCCAAGGAGGACCCCGTGTCCCGTCATGTCCAGAACCGCCCGACCGCCCGCTCCACCCACCGTCTCGCCCTGCCCGCCCTCGGGCTGGCCGCGACCGTCGCCCTCACCGCCTGCGGCGGCGGTGCGGAGGCCGGCGACGCCTCGGCCGCCGGCGACGGCAAGGTCAAGGTCGCCGTCACGCCCGTGCCCCACGCCACGATCCTGGAGTTCGTCTCCGAGGAGCTGGCGCCCGCCGCCGGGCTGGACATCGAGATCGTCGAGTTCACCGACTACATCCAGCCCAACGCCGCGCTCGACCAGGGCGAGGTCGACGCCAACTACTACCAGCACGGCGTCTACCTGGCCGACCAGGAGAAGGCCGCCGGCTACGACTTCACCGGGCTGTCGACGATCAGCTTCCAGCCGATGGGCCTCTACTCCGACTCGGTCACCGACCTGGCCGACCTGCCGCAGGGCGCGGAGATCGCCATCCCCAACGACCCGGTCAACGGCTCGCGCGGCCTCAAGCTGCTCGCCGCCGAGCGGGTCATCACCCTCGCCGACCCCGATGCCGCCGTGCCGACCCTGCTCGACGTCACCGAGAACCCGAAGGACCTGCAGTTCACCGAGGTCGAGGCCGCCCAGCTGCCCCGCAGTCTCTCCGACGTCGACGTGGCCGCCGTGCCCGGCAACTACGCCCTCGAGGCCGAGCTCAAGCCGGCCGAGGACGCGCTCGTCACCGAGGACACCAGCGACACGACCTACGCCAACCAGCTCGTCGTCCGCGCCGGCGAGGAGGACGACCCCGACCTGCAGAAGCTGCTCGAGCTGCTCACCTCCGAGGAGGTCCGCCAGTTCATCGACGAGACCTACCAGGGCGCGGTCGTCGCCGCCTTCTGAGCTCCGCACGAGCCGCCCACCGCGCGAGCCGCGAACCGGGCGAGCCGCGCCCGACCGCCCGACCCGGGCGCACCCCATACCCCACGAAGAAGACACCGAAGGAAGCACCCACGATGCGCAACGCACTCACCCTCGCCACCCTCCTGACCGCCGGCGCCCTGGCGCTGTCCGCGTGCGGCACCGACGCGAGCGCCGGCACCGCGGAGGAGACCGCCGACCTGGCCACGCCGCTCAAGGTCGGCGTCTCCCCCGTCCCGCACGCTGAGATCCTCGAGTTCGTCGACGAGGAGCTCGCCGCCGACGCCGGCATCGACCTGGAGCTGGTGGAGTTCACCGACTACGTGCAGCCCAACGCGGCGCTCGACGACGGCTCGCTGGACGCCAACTACTTCCAGCACGAGCCCTACCTGGCCGAGCAGGAGGCGGCGGCCGGCTACGACTTCACGGCCGTGACGCCGGTGCACCTGGAGCCGCTCGGGATCTACTCCGACAAGGTCGGCTCGGTCGAGCAGATCCCGCAGGGAGGGCAGGTCGCCATCCCCAACGACCCCAGCAACGGCGCCCGCGCGCTGCAGCTGCTCGCCGACCAGGGCCTGGTGACGCTGGCCGACACCGGCGAGGCGTCCGCGACCGTGCTGGACGTCGAGGACAACCCCAAGGACCTGGAGTTCGTCGAGATCGAGGCCGCCCAGCTGCCGCGCAGCCTGCCCGACGTGGACGCCGCGGTCATCAACGGCAACTACGCGATCGAGGCCGACCTCTCGCCCGCCGAGGACGCGCTCGCCGCGGAGTCGCCCGAGGGCAACCCCTACGCCAACCTGCTCGTCGTCCGCGCCGGCGACGAGTCCGACCCGCGTGTGGTCAGGCTCGCCGAGCTCCTCGGCTCGGACGAGGTGGCGCAGTTCGTCGAGGAGACCTACGACGGGGCGGTCATCCCAGCTGCGGGCTGAGCCGAGATCACCGACGGGTGAGCTTCTCGTGACCTCCTACGGATCTGCTTCCTCACAGGAAGCAGATCCGTAGGAGCAGGACGGGAAGCACCGGTCAAAGGCCCGACGACGACCGCGCCGCGGCGGCGCGTCTAGCCCTCCTGCGGCAGACCGAGGAGCCGCCGCCCGTTGCGCCACAGCACGTCGCGCAGCCACTCCTCGCCGAGCCCCCACCGGTGCAGCGCCTCGAGCTGGTGGGCGTAGGGGTAGGGGATGTTGGGGAAGTCCGACCCCAGCACGACCTTGGGCCGCAGCTCGGCCAGCCGCCCCAGGAAGCGCGGCGGCAGGGGCGCCACCCGCTCCGTGAAGTCGGTCCCGACCATCGTGGTGTCGAGGTGCACCCGCTCGTGGGCCTCGGCCAGGTCGGCGAACGCGTCGTAGTCCGGCATCCCCATGTGCGCCACGACCAGCGTCAGCGAGGGGTGGGCGGCGAGCAGCCGGGCCACACCCTCCGGCCCGGTGAAGCGCCCCTCGCGCGGCCCGTGCCCAGCGTGCATCACCACCGGCACCCCTGCGTCGGCGAGCAGCTCCCATGCATCCCCCAGCCGCTCGTCGTCGGGCGCCATGTCGCCCACCGTCAGGTGCACCTTGACCAGCTGCAGGCCGTCCGCGAGCGCGGCCCGCACGTAGTCCGTCACCCCGGCCTCGGGATAGAGCGTCGCGCACCGGAGGACCTGCGGGTGGGTGTCGGCGAACTGCCGGCACCACGCGTTGAGCCCCTCCGCCATCCCCGGCTTGTGCGCGTAGGTGAGCGCTGGCACGTCGCGCACGCCGAGCGCCGCGAGCGTGGCGAGCCGCTCCTCGACGCTGGTCCGGTAGTGGATCGGCCACGCCGTCCCGTAGTGCCGCTCGGCCTGGTCGAAGTAGGCCCAGATCTTGTCCATGAGCCGGTCGGGGTGGAAGTGCACGTGCACGTCCGCCAGGCCCGGGACCCCCAACCGCTGCAGGTATGCCGTGACCTCGCCGTCCGTGCGCGGCGCACCGTGGGTGGTGGTCACCGGGCCGCCTCGCGGAGGGCGTCGCCGGCCTGCACGCCGTAGCCGCCGCCGAAGAGGATGGCGTGCACCAGGAGCGGCACGGTCTTGTAGACCGCGACCCGCTCGCGCCACCCCTCGGCGAGCGGGTGCGCCTCGGCGTAGGCGGCGAAGACCCGCCCGCTGAAGCCGCCGAAGAGCTGCATCATCGCCAGGTCGACCTCCCGGTGGCCGCGGTGCGCGCAGGGGTCGACGAGCCAGCTGCGGCCCTTGGTGTCGACGATCCGGTTGCCGCCCCACAGGTCGCCGTGGACGAGGGTCGGCGGCTCGACCGGCCCGAGCCGCTCCGCCGTGATCTGCTCGGCGAGCGCCGCGGTGGGCACGTCCAGCTGCCCCTCGTCCGCCGCGCACCGCGCCAGCGGCACGACCCGCCGCTGCACCCACGACTCGTGCCACGTCGCGGTTGGCGTCAGGTCGACCGGGCACGCGCCGAGATAGCCCGTCGGCTCCCCGTCGACTGAGCCGTAGCGCTTCCCCTCCCGACCGGGAGCGCGCTCTCCACCCTCCCGCTCCCGACCAGGAGCGCGCTCTGCAGGCCGCGCTCCCTCCGCGGACGACCGGTGCAGCTCCGCGAGCTCCTGGCCGAACCTCTCCTCCGTCTGGGCCGTGCGCCCGTGCCCGGCCTCGACCCACGCCAGGGCGAGGTGGTCGTCAGCCACGTCCAGCACCTCCGGGACCCTCGCCCCCGCTGCCGCGAGCGCCCGCAGCC
>CAZONQ010000195.1:0-4489 GCA_964581125.1 uncultured Ornithinimicrobium sp. | reverse complement strand
CCCACTCGACCTGCTGCGCGCACTCCGCCGGGTCCCGGCGCAGGGCGTCGAGGACCTGGCGCCACCGGGTGAGCACCTCGTCTGTGTCCTCGTCCGGCTCCCACGCCTCGTGCCCGGAGGCCGCGGCGCGCTCGACGGCCTCGAGGTAGGCCTCGAGGAGGTCGGGGCCGGTGAGCCGGCGCCCGTCCTGTGTGGTCACGGTGGCGCGGAGGGTCGGGTCGTGCGAGACGACCTTGACCGCCTCGACGGGGTCGGCGAGGTCGAGGGCGGGGACCTCGTCGGGGTGCGTCTCGATGAGCCGCAGCACCGCGCTCAGCGACCCGACCGCCAGCAGCGTGGTGACGTCGGCCATCGTCGCGTCGCCCACGATGACGTGCAGCCGCCGGTGGACGTGCGGCGTGGCGTGCGGCTCGTCGCGGGTGTTGACGATCGGGCGGCGCAGCGTGGTCTCCAGGCCGATCTCGGCCTCGAGGTAGTCGGCGCGCTGGCTCAGCTGGAAGCCCGGGCGCTCGCTGGCCTGTCCCAGGCCGACGCGGCCGGCGCCGGCGACGACCGGACGGGCGACGAGGAACGGGATGAGCTGGCGGGCGAGCCGGTCGAAGGGGACGGTGCGTGGGACGAGGTAGTTCTCGTGGGTGCCGTAGGAGGCGCCCTTGCCGTCGACGTTGTTCTTGTAGAGGCGGACCTCCCTCCCCTGCTCGGCCAGGTGCTCGACGGCGCGGCGGGCGACCAGCTCCCCCGCGCGGTCGTAGCGGACCGCCTCGCGGGGCGAGGTCACCTCGGGCGAGGAGTACTCCGGGTGGGCGTGGTCGACGTAGAGCCGGGCCCCGTTGGACAGGACCGTGTTGGCGATCGTCGGGTCCTCGACGTCGGTGAGCTGGGTGACGTGCGCCAGCTCCCGCGCGATCTCGTAGCCGCGGGCGTCCCGCAGCGGGGTCTCGTCGGCGTAGTCCCAGCCGGACCCGACCGGGAGCGCGGCTCCGTCGCCGGCCGCCCCGGCGTAGGCGCGCACCACCTGCCCCGACAGCCACTGCGGCGCCAGCGGCCGGCCCTGCGTGTCGACCTGGGTGCTGGTGATCCCCAGCTCGGTCTCGATCCCCATCACGCGGTGCACGGTCATGTCGGCAGCCTACGTGCGGGTCCGTGACCTCTCCTACGGCTCGCGCATCTCCGGCGGCATCTCCTGCGGGCACTGCTCGTCGACGGCCCGGAAGTCCTCGCCCCGGGCACGAGCCTGGAAACCCACCTGCGCGTTCGGGATCCACGTCTGTCCGCCCGAGGCGAGGAAAGTCTCCAATGACGGCGGCTCGGAGATGTCGTAGCCGAGCGCCTCGACGCACGGCACGTAGGTCGTCGTGAGGTAGGCGTACCACCGGCTCAGGTGCTCCTGCGGTGACAGGCTGCGGTACTTCTCCGCCACCGGGTAGGACGCGTTGCAGATGTACCGGTCCAGGTCGAACGCCTCCTGCTGCTCCGGCGGGATGCCCTCGATCGTGATGCCGTCGCCGTCGAAGGTCGCCGGCCAGCCGTGCTCGGCGTAGCACTCGGCGATGAGCCGCAGCCCGTCGGCGTCCGGCGCGATCTCCTCGACCACCTCGACGGGCGGCGGATCCTCGATCCCGTGGATCTCGGCCAGCTCGGCAAGGTACTCCTCGCGCGACATCGGCCCGTCCCACTCCCCGGGCGGCACGGCCGGGTCGCTCGGCGCGGCGGGCGGTTCTGTCCCGCTGCACCCGGTCACCAGCAGCGCCACCACGACCGTCAGGTATGCCGTGCGCCTCGCCACGTCCCGTGCGCCTGCGCCCCTCACGGGGTCCTCAGCACCCTGACGGGGTCGCGGGTGGCGGCGTAGAGGGCGGGCAGGACGGCGGCGACGACGGCGGCGAGCAGGGCCAGGACGGCGGTGCCGGTGGTGAAGTCCCAGGGTGGGACGGCGCCGAGGCGGCCGGTGATCGCCATACCGGCGGCGACCCCGACCGCGGCACCGAGCAGCGCGGGGATGAGGGTGCGCAGGACGACGAGGGCGACGATGGTGGCGCGGGTGGCGCCCAGCGCGCGGCGCCGGCCGAGGTCCGCGCGGCGCACGAGGACGTCGGCCAGGGTCACGATCGCCACCAGCAGCGCCCCGGCGCCGAGCACGCCGAGCAGCAGGGTGCGCCCGAAGCTGGCCAGGTCACCGGTCACCTGCTCCTGCAGCTGCGCCAAGGACACCGGCGAGGTGATCGTCACCGAGTCCGGGGCCGGGGGGTCGATGAGCCGCAGCACCTGCGCCTGCGCCACCTGGGCGACATCGGCCTCGGTCAGCACGACGTGCACCGCGTCCAGCGCCCGCCCCTCCGGCGCGACGTAGAGGACCCCGGAGCCGTAGTCGCCGAACGGGTCCCGCGGCACGAACGACCCGACGACCGACCAGTCGTCGACCACCGTGGTGGAGGCCTGCGCGACCCACCCGACCGGGTCGTCCAGACCCAGGCGGCGCATCGCCTCCTGAGTGACGACCGCCTCCCCCGGGCCCGGCCAGCGCCCCGCCGTCAGCGTCGCGACCGCGGACAGGTCGCCGTGCACGCCCCACGCCGGCACCCGGGTCGCGCCCTGCCCGACGACCCCGTTGACCACGTCCACCGGGATGAGCGTGCCGACCGCCCGCTCGGAGGTCGACAGGCCCGCGACCTGGTCCACGATCGTCGCCGAGATCAGGTCGTCCCCGCGGGCGTCGGCCACCACCAGCACCCGGGAACCGGCGGAGTCCAGCCGCGCCAGCAGCTGCGCCTCGGCCGCCGCGGTCCGCCCCACCGTCGCGATCGTCGCCGCGCACATCGTGGCCACCAGCAGCAGCACCAGGGTCGAGGGCACCTTGGCGGCCCACGCGGTCGCCAAGGCCTCCCGCCAGAACAGCCACGGCCTCACAGCGCCAGCACCTCATCGGCATGCTCGAGCACGAACGGGTCGTGCGTGGCCACCACCACCGTGCGGGGTATCCCGTCACCCTCCCCGTGGGTGCCGTGGCCGCCGGCCGCGGCGGACAGCGCCGCCAGGACACCGCCGGCGTTGTCCCGGTCCAGGTTGCCCGTCGGCTCGTCCGCCAGCACCACGACCGGGTCGGTCACCAGCGCCCGGCACACCGCGACCCGCTGCGCCTGACCCCCGGACACCTCACCCGGCCGGTGGTCCGCCCGCTCCCCCACACCCATCTGCTCCAGCAGCACCCGCCCCCGCTCCCGAGCACGCCCCAGGCCCCACCCGGCATACAGGGCCGGCTCGACCACCGAGTCCAGCACCGTGCGCGTCGCATCCAACGCCGAGTCCTGGAAGACGAACCCGATCCGGTGCGCCCGCACCCGCGAACGCACCGCGTCAGCCGCCGAGGACACCTCCTGCCCCGAGAGCAGCACCTGCCCCCGGGTGGGCGTGAGCATCAGACCCAGCACGTACAGCAGCGTCGACTTGCCCCGCCCCGACGGCCCCGTCACCGCCGTCACCGCACCCGGGACGAACTCGTGGGACAGCCCGCCGAAGAGCTCCTCCCCGCCCCGGGCGTAGGCGAAGCTCAGGTCCTCCACCGCCAGCACGGCTCACCCCTCCTGCGTCGTGGAGTCGTCGTCACCCTGCGCAGGATCCGGCTCCGGCTGGGCCGGGGCGGGTTGCACCCCCTGGGTGCCGCCGAGGACCTGGACCCTGGTGCCGGCCTCGACGCCGTCGACCACGGCCACGCCCTGCCCGGACCCGCGCACGCCCACCTCGACCTCTCCCTCCTGCGTGGCCAGGTATGCGGTGCCGTCGGGTCTAGTGCGCACCGCCGCCGCGGGCACCGTCGTGCCCTCGACCCTGGGCACGATGACCACGTCCGAGCGCAGCGTCACCTGGGCATCGTTGGGCAGCACCCCGCACTCCTCCCCGCAGACCTCGCCGCCGTCGGGGGCGGTGAGGGTGAACGTGGTCGACCCGAACTCGTCCAGCTCCGACCCCGCGATGACCGCGGTCCACGTGTGGTTCTCGAACGTGATCTCCACGGTCGCCTCGGCCGGGATCAGCCGCGCCTGCTCCTGCGTCACCACCAGCACGAACTCCCGCTCCCCCGTCGGTGCCAGCACCGAGTCCTCACCCCCGCCCAGGCTCTTGCCCACCACGATGCCCTCGCCCAGCTGCACCACCGCCGGCAGGTCAGCGACCGCGACCAGCTCCCCCAGGGCCACGACACCCGTCTGCTCCAGGCCCTGGTCCTTCTGCCACGCCTTGACCGCACGCTCCGTGTTCCACCCGAAGTCACCGTCCGGCTCCCCGCCCAGGTGACCCTCCTCGATCAGCAGCCGCTGCAAGGGCCTGACGTCCTCGCCCTGCACGCCGCGAGCCAGGTCCCGCCAGAACGGCTCCTCCGCCTCCACCACCCGCACCGGCGTCTCCCCCACCACATACACAACGTCCCCATCGGCGACCTCCCCCGGCGAGACGCTCGTCACCACCCCTGCCAGCGCGTTCTGCGCCACCGGCA
>CAZONQ010000194.1:0-4617 GCA_964581125.1 uncultured Ornithinimicrobium sp. | reverse complement strand
TGCCCAACATCCCGCAGATGAACGCCGTCTGGGGCCCGCTGGGCAAGGCGACCGCCGACATCATCACCGGCCAGGACCCGGCCGAGCGTCTCGCGACCGCCCAGAAGGAGGTCGAGGACGCGCTGGCGCAGTGACCTCCTGACCCTCCCCGGGGTGCGGCTCGCCCGCCCCCGGGGGCGGGGTCCGGTATGGTGTGCGACCGCTGGCCGGGCGCACGTCATACCAGATCCCGTCCCACCCACCCACCGGACCGGCCAGCCGGTCCCCGCGCACGACGGAGCAGACACCGATGTCGACGACGACCGAGCCGGACACCCGGGCCACCGAGCCGCCCCCGCGGGCCGACGCGTTCCCGACGCCGGCCTGGGTCCACGCCGCGAAGTGGGCGCTCATCGGGCTGACGGTCCTGGCGATGGCCTGGGCGGCGCAGCTGGCGGTCCAGCAGGGTGCCTGGCTCGTCGTCACGGTCGCCGCGTTCGTGGCCATGGCCGTGCTCGTGGTCTACGGGACCCGGCGCCTCGTGCCGATGAAGTACCTCCTGCCCGGGCTCGTCCTGCTCCTGCTCTTCCAGATGTGGCCGATCGTCTACACGGTCGGCACGGCCTTCACCAACTACGGCGACGGGCACACGTTGACCAAGGAGGAGGCGATCGACGCGATCCGGGCGCAGTCGGTGCGGCCGGACCCGGACGCCCCGCGCTACGCGATGTCGATCGCGGTGCCCGAGGGGCAGCCGATCGAGACCGGCGACCTCGTCATGCTGCTCACCACGCCGCCCGCCGACGTCGAGGACCTCGAGGCCGAGGGCGTCGAGACCTCCGACCAGGGCAACGTGGCGGAGGACGGCACGCGGCTCTTCGTCGGCACCGAGGAGGGCCTGGAGCCGCTGCCGGCGGACGGTGTCGTGCTGCGGGGCAACGGCACGGTCGAGACCGCGCCGGGCTACCGGGTCCTCAACCTGCTCGAGGCCAACCAGCGGGCCCAGGAGGTGGAGGAGTTCGCGGTGCCCGTCGGCGACTCGGGCGCGGGCGTCAAGGCGGCCACGACGACGCAGGCGTTCGTCGGCCAGCCGACCGTCACCTACGACGCCGGCACGGACACGATGACCGACCAGGACGGCAAGGTCTACGTCGCCAAGGAGGGCAACTTCGTCCCCGAGGACGGGCAGGGTCAGGCCCTGACGGCCGGGTGGACCGAGAACGTCGGCCTGAAGAACTTCGCCACGATCTTCACCGACCCCAGCTTCCGCACCGGTTTCCTCAAGATCTTCCTGTGGAACCTCGCCTTCCCGCTCGTCACGGTGGTCGGCACCTTCCTGCTCGGCATGCTCCTCGCGCTGCTCTTCGACGACCCGCGGCTGAAGGGCAAGGCGGTCTACCGCTCGCTCATGGTGCTGCCCTACGCGCTGCCGATCTTCGTCACCGGCATCATCTGGGCCTCGATGTTCAACCCGCAGTTCGGCCTCATCAACAACCTCACCGGTCTGGGCGTCGACTGGCGCGGCGACCCGTGGGCGGCCCGGCTCTCGCTCGTCATCACCAACCTGTGGCTCGGCTTCCCCTACATGTTCCTCATCTGCACCGGGGCGCTGCAGTCGATCCCGCAGGACGTCAAGGAGGCGGCCGCGGTCGACGGCGCGGGCCCGGTCCGCACCCTGTGGTCGGTCATCATGCCGCTGCTGCTCGTCGCGGTGGGCCCGCTGCTCGTGGCCAGCTACGCCTTCAACTTCAACAACTTCACCCTCGTCTACCTGGTCACCGGGGGCGGCCCGTTCGACTCGACCAACAGCCTCATCGGCAACACCGACCTGCTCATCAACTTCGCCTACCGGCTGGCCCTGGAGTCCGGCCAGCCCAACATCGGCCTGGCCTCCGCCGTCAGCATCGTGATCTTCCTGCTCGTCGGGGCGATCAGCTACATCGGCTTCAGCCAGTCCAAGGCCCTCGAAGAGGTGAACTGAAGATGTCCCAGCATCCCCAGCCGGCAGCCGGCGGCGCCCCCTCGACCAGCACGACGCTCGACCAGGAGCCGGACCGCGAACTGCGCGCCGGGGACGTCCCCGCCGTCCCGGCCGGCTCCCGGCGCCGCTCGGGCACGTGGTGGCGCCACCTGCTCGCGCTCCTCGTCGTGGTGTGGGCGCTCTTCCCGGTGCTCTTCGTCGTCTCCGCCGCGCTCAACCCGGCCGGCACCCTGAACGCGACGTCGCCGGTGCCGCAGCACTTCTCGGGCAAGAACTTCTCCGACCTGTTCGCGTCCACGACCTTCCCGTTCCTGACCTGGTTCAGGAACTCGCTGATCGTCGCCGGGCTCGGGACGCTGTTCACCGTGTTCATCGCCGCGTGCGCGGCCTACGCCTTCTCGCGGCTGCGCTGGAAGGGCCGTCGGCCGGGGCTGATGGCGCTGCTGCTGGCGCAGATGTTCCCCGCGCTGCTCGCCTTCCCGGCGATCTACGTCATGTTCCTGCACCTGGGCAACTCCATCCCCAGCATCGGCCTGAACACCCTGTGGGGCCTGCTGCTCGTCTACCTCGGCGGGGCGATGGGCGCCAACGTGTGGCTGCTCAAGGGCTACTTCGACACCATCCCCAAGGAGCTGGACGAGGCCGCGATGATGGACGGCGCCAGCCACGCGCGGATCTTCTTCACGATGACCCTGCGCCTGGTGGGCCCGATCCTGGCGACCGTCGGCATCCTGGCCTTCGTGGGGCTGTGGGGCGAGTTCATGCTGGCCAGCATCTTCCTGCTCGACCAGGACGTGCGGACCCTCGGCGTGGGCCTCTACTCGCTCAACCTGGCCGACCGCAACCGCTACTTCGGGATGTTCTCCGCCGGCGCGCTCGTCGCCTCGATCCCGCCGGTGCTGGTCTACCTCGGCCTGCAGAAGCAGCTGATCGGCGGGCTGACCTCCGGCTCGGTCAAGTGACCACCGCACCCCTCGACCCACCGGCGCGCGGCCGCCTCGCCGACCTCGCGGCATACGCGGGCGTCAGCGAGGCCACGGTCAGCCGGGTGCTCAACGACAAGCCAGGCGTGGCGGCCAAGACCCGGCAGAGCGTGCTGACCGCGCTCGACGTGCTCGGCTACGAGCGGCCCAGCAAGCTGCGGCGCAGCAGCGCCGGGCTGATCGGGCTGGTCGTGCCCGAGCTGACCAACCCGGTCTTCCCGATGTTCGCCCAGGCGATCGAGACGCAGCTGGCCGGCGCCGGCTACACCCCGGTGCTGTGCACGCAGACGCCGGGCGGCGTGCACGAGGACGAGTACGTCCAGATGCTGCTCGCCCGGGGCGTCTCGGGCATCGTCTTCGTCAGCGGCTTCCACGCCGACACCAGGGCCTCGGTCGACCGCTACGTGCAGCTGCGCGAGCGCGGCCTGCCGATGGCCCTGGTCAACGGCTACCGGGACGGCATCGACGCGACCTTCGTCAGCCACGACGACGTGGCCTCGATGCGCGTCGCCGTGCGGCACCTGCGCGACCTGGGGCACACCCGGATCGGCTTCGCGACGGGCCCGCAGCGCTACGTGCCCGTCCAGCGCCGGACCGCCGGCTTCCGCGAGGCGATGGCCGACGTGCCCGGCGTGGACCTCGACGCGCTGGTGAGCACGACGATCTTCTCGGTCGAGGGCGGTGCGGCGGCCACCCGGCAGCTGGTCGAGGCCGGCGTGACCGCGGTCGTCGCCGGGTCGGACGTGATGGCGCTCGGCGTGCTGCGCGCCGCTCGCCACCTCGGCCTGCGGGTGCCGGAGGACCTCTCGGTCGTCGGCGGGGACGACGTGCCCTTCATGTCGTTCATCGACCCACCGCTGACCACGGTCCGCATGGACGTCGCCGGGATGGCCGAGGCGGCCGTCACCGCGGTGCTCGAGGAGATCGCCGGCGAGGAGGTCGAGCACCGGGAGTATCTCTTCGCCCCCGAGCTCATCCTCCGAGGCTCGACGACCTCCGCGCCTCCAGCATTGCCCTGAGCACCTCGACGAGCCCCGGCTCGTCGTCCACCCGGAACTGCGCCGCCGTCTCGCCGTCGCCCACGCGCACGGTCAGCCGCCGCGCGGCCCGTCCGGCGTCGGCGTCGTCCGCCAGCGCCGCGAAGCCCTGCTCGTCGGTGACGTCGTCACCGGCGTAGAACACGGCGTCGACGCCCAGCTCCTCGGCGAGCGCGACGAGGGCGACGCCCTTGCCCACGTGCGCCACCGCCAGCTCGACGACCTCCTTGCCGGGGGTCACCACCAGGGAGGTATGCCGTTCGCCGAGGGCGGCGGCCGCGGCCAGGGCGGCGGCACCCACCTCGGGGTCGACGCCCCGGGTGTGCAGCACCCGTCCGGCCGGCTTGTCCTCGACGCGCGATCCGGGGTGCGCCTCGACCACGGCCCGCAGGTCGGCCTCGAGAGCAGCCAGGAGCGAGCGCTGCTCGTCGCTCAGCACGAGGCCGTCCGGCCGACGCGAGTCCTCGGCCCCGTGGCTGCCCACGAGCACGAGCGGGTCGACGGCTCCCGAGAGCAGCCGCAGTGTCCCCAGGTCGCGACCGCTGACCAGGGCCACCGTCGTGCCCGGGAGGTCGGCGAGCCCGGTGAGCGTCTCCATACCTCCGTCGACCGGGCGGGAGTCCGCGGGGTCGAGGAC
>CAZONQ010000193.1:0-4643 GCA_964581125.1 uncultured Ornithinimicrobium sp. | reverse complement strand
CAGCGGCCGGATCTCGACCGTGCGGGGCGTGGGCTACCGCTTCGAGGGGTAGGGGTAGACCGGCGCGACTTGCGGTTGCGCGTCCGGGGGACCAGCCTGGGGAGGTCCTGCACGACGAGAGGAACGGACCTAGCACATGGACACCTCGCCCACGCCCGGTGACGACGCCACCGAAGGAGCCCCGTCGGTCGAGCGGTCGCTCTACCCTCCGGTCGAGCCGCTCCACCTGCCGCCCGAGATGAGGCTGGCCGACGAGGACACCGACGACGAGATCACGGCCAAGCTGCGCCACCACGGCGTGCACCTCGCCCGAGGCATGATCTCGCCCCGGGTCTTCTGGCCCTCCCTCGTCCTCGTCGTCGCGGTGGTGGCCCTCGCCATCGCCGCTCCCGGCACCACCGAGCGTCTCTTCCAGGGGATGAACGGCTGGATCGTCGGCGAGCTCGGCTGGTACTACATGCTGGTCGTCGGCCTCTTCGTCGCCGTCGCGCTGGTCCTCGGTCTCTCCCGCACCGGCACGATCCTGCTGGGGCGGGACGACGAGGAGCCGGAGTTCGGACTGCTGTCGTGGTTCTCCATGCTCTTCGCGGCCGGCATGGGGATCGGCCTGGTCTTCTACAGCGTCGGCGAGCCGCTCGGCTACCTCACCACCGAGCGCAAGCCCGGCTGGGACGGCTCGGAGGCCGACATCGCAGGGCTGTCGATGGCCCAGACCTTCCTGCACTGGGGCCTGCACCCGTGGGCGATCTACGCGATCGTCGGGCTGGCCCTGGCCTACGCCATCCACCGCCGCGGGCGGCCGGTCTCCATCCGGTGGGCCCTGGAGCCGATCTTCGGGGAGCGGGTCAAGGGCTGGGTCGGCGACCTGATCGACGTGCTCGCGGTCGTCGGCACCCTCTTCGGCATCGCCACCTCGCTGGGCCTGGGCGTCAAGCAGATCTCCAGCGGTCTGGCGCACCTGGGGATCGTGGGTCGTGCCGACAACGCCCTGATGCTCGTGCTCATCACCGGCATCACCTTCCTGGCCACCCTGTCGGTGGTCAGCGGCGTGGGGGCAGGCATCAAGTGGTTGTCCAACATCAACCTCTCGCTCGCCGGGCTCCTGCTGATCTCGGTGCTGCTGCTCGGGCCGACCGTCTTCCTCTTCCAGAACTTCGTCGAGGCGCTCGGCGTCTACCTCGGCAACGTGCTGTCCATGACGTTCGACGTCGGTGCCTACCAGGGCGAGGAGGCAGCGGGCTGGTTCTCCGGCTGGACGGTCTTCTACTGGGGCTGGTGGATCTCCTGGTCGCCCTTCGTCGGTGTCTTCATCGCGCGGATCTCCCGGGGCCGCACCGTCCGCGAGTTCGTGGCCGGCGTGCTCCTCGTGCCGACGCTCGTCGGCTTCATCTGGTTCTCGGTCCTCGGCGGGACCGGCATCTACCAGCAGCTCTTCGGCGGGGTCGACCTGCTCGACGGCAACGTCAGCGACGGGTCCCTCGTCGTGGAGAACGTCATCTTCGACGCGCTCGGCCAGCTGCCGCTCGGTGCCGTGTTCTCCGGGACCGCGATCCTGCTGGTGGCGATCTTCTTCATCACCTCCTCCGACTCCGGCTCGCTCGTGGTCGACATGCTCGCCTCCGGCGGCCATCCCGACCCGCCGGTCTGGTCGCGCGTCGTCTGGGCCGTCCTCGAGGGCGTCGTCGCGGCGGCACTGCTGCTGGCCGGCGGCCTCGCCTCGCTCCAGGCCGCAGCCCTGGCCACGGCGCTGCCCTTCAGCGTGGTCATCCTGCTGATGTGCTGGGCCAACTTCCGGGCGCTGCGCCAGGACCTGCAGAGGCGGGACCAGATCGAGGCGCGCGCCCGGCTGGCGCGGGTCACGGACCACATCTCCGGCGAGCTGGTCTCGGGGCTCAGCGAGTCCCCTGAGCTGGAGGCCTACGTGGACGAGCGCATCGACTACCGCATCTCGCGCAGCAGGGGGCTCTTCGGCCGCACCCGTCGATGAGAGCACTCTCACCGACGTGTCATCGTCGGCTCATCCGGCGGTAGTTCACTCGTCATCAGGTCGCACCCCCGCGGCCGGTGACGAGGAGGCGGACGATGGTCTGGAGCACGACCCGCACGACGGTCCGGTCGGTGGAGGAGCCGCTGCGCGTGGTGTTCTACTCCCACGACAGCCAGGGGCTGGGACACTTCCGGCGCAACCGGGCGCTCGCCCACTCCTTCGCCCACCGGCTGCCGCACCTCGTCGGCCGGCCCGTCACCGGGCTGCTCGTCAACGGGGTCGCCGGCACCACCGGCAGCTCGGTGCCCGAGGGCTTCGACGTCGTCACGCTCCCGGCCGTCGGCAAGTCCGGCCGCTCCTACGGGGCCCGCAGCCTCGGCGTCGGCCTCGACGCCGTGACCTCCCTGCGCGGGGAGATCGTGCGCGCCACCCTCGCCAGCTTCGCCCCCGACCTGGTCGTCGTCGACCGGCACGCCCTCGGCGTCGGCTGCGAGCTGGCCCCGGCGCTGGCCGACCTGCGCGCCGACCGGCCCCAGGCCTCCGTCGTGCTCGGACTGCGCGAGGTCCTCGACAGCCCCGAGAGCGTCGCCGCCGAGTGGGACCGCACCCCGCCCGAGGTCGTCCGCGAGCTCTTCGACGAGATCTGGGTCTACGGCGACCCGCGCGTGCACGACCTGCGCACCAGCGGCGAGCTGCCCGCGGCCCTGCACGACCTCGTCCGCTACCAGGGCTACCTGGCGCACGGCCGCGCCGAGGACCCCGCCGGGCTCGACCCGCAGCGCCCCTACCTGCTCACCACCGCCGGCGGCGGATCCGACGGCACCGCGCTGTGCCTGGCCGCGGCCGCCGCGCCCGTCCCCGCCGGGCACCAGCACCTGGTCGTGACCGGCCCGCAGATGGGCGAGGCCGACCACCGCGCCGTCGAGCGCGCCGCCGGTCCGCGCACCCGCGTCGTCCGCTCCGTGCCCGACGCCGCCGGCCTCATCCGCCGTGCCGCCGCGTCCGTCTCGATGGCCGGCTACAACACCGTGACCGAGACGCTCGCGACCTCGGTGCCCTCGCTGCTCGTCCCGCGGGAGTGGCCGCGCCGCGAGCAGCTCGTCCGGGCCCAGAGCCTGGCCGCCGCCGGCGCCACCGACCTGCTGCGCCAGCACGACCTGTCCGCCGCGCGCCTCGGCGAGTGGTTCGCCGCCCGCGCCGGCGCCCGCGTCGACCGCAGCCACCTCGACCTGACCGGCCTCGCAGCCGTCGCCCGCGCAGCCGGGCGACTCACCGCATACCCGTCCGTCCCGACCCAGGAGCAGCACCATGCCCTCGCCGTCTGACCACCCGACCACCGACCACCGCGTCGCCTACCTGGTCAAGGTCTACCCGCGGTTCTCCGAGACCTTCGTCGTCACCGAGATCCTCGCCCGCGAGGCGGCGGGGGAGCAGCTCGCGGTCTACGCGCTGCGGCCGACGACCGACGCGCGCTTCCACCCGCAGCTCGCGCAGGTGCAGGCGCCGGTCACCCACCTGCCGCGCGCGCACCGGCTCGCCGTCGAGTGGGACGTCTTCGCCCGCGCGCAGGCCGAGCTGCCCGGCTTCGGGGAGCGGCTCGGCGCGCTCATGCCGCTGCTCGTGCGGATGGACCCCTCCGACGTGTCGCAGGCGGTCGACCTCGCGATGCGGCTGCGCGCCGACGGCATCACGCACGTCCACGCGCACTTCGCCTCGCTCGCCGCCCGCTGCGCGATGGTCGCGTCGGCGCTGACCGGCATCCCCTACAGCGTCACCACGCACGCCAAGGACCTCTTCCACGAGGGCGTCGACCGGGTCCTGCTGCGCGAGGTGCTCGGCCGCGCGACCAACGTCGTCGCCATCAGCGAGTACAACCAGCGCTTCCTGCTCGACCTCGAGCCCGCGCTCGCCGACCGCGTGCGGCTCGTGCGCAACGGGCTGGACCTGCCGCGGTTCGACTACCGCGACCCGGTGCCGCCGCGCACGCCGCTGCGCGTGCTCGCCGTCGGCCGCCTGGTCGAGAAGAAGGGCTTCGACCACCTCGTGCGCGCGGTCGCCTCCCTCGCCGCGGACGGTATGCCGTGCACCCTCCGCATCGTGGGGGACGGGGAGCTGGCCGAGCCGCTGCGCGCGCTCGTCGCCGGGCTGGGCGTCGGGGCGGGCGTGGAGCTTGCCGGGGCGGGCGTGGAGCATGCCGGGGCGGGCGTGGAGCTCGTCGGCGCGCGGAGCCAGGCCGAGCTCGTGGAGGAGCTGGCGTGGGCCGACGTGCTCGCGGCGCCGTGCGTCGTCGGTGCCGACGGCAACGCCGACGGCCTCCCCACGGTGATCCTCGAGGCGATGGCCAGCGGGCTGCCGGTCGTCGCGACCGACGTCACGGGCATCCCCGAGGCGGTGCGGCCGGACGGTGTGGGCGGTCGTGGTGCTGCCACGGGTGTGCTGCTGTCGCACGAGAGGGAGGGCCTGGACGAGCGGCTCGCCGCCGCGCTGCGCAAGGTCGCCGACCCGGCCTGGCCGCGCGTCGAGGTGGCCCGTGCCGCGCGGGCGCTCGTCGAGCGGGAGTTCGACACGGTGCGGCAGAGCCGGCTCCTCGCCTCCTTCGAGCGGCCGGGGGCCGCGGTGCCGTCGGCCGTGCAGAGCGCGCGTCCGGTCGGGGAGG
>CAZONQ010000192.1:0-4662 GCA_964581125.1 uncultured Ornithinimicrobium sp. | reverse complement strand
GATGTCGTCGATGCCGAGGACGGACTCCTCCAGCGGCGCCTGCAGCCCCAGCTTCTTGTTGATCTTGTAGCGGCCGACCTTGGCCAGGTCGTAGCGCTTGGGGTTGAAGTAGAGGTTGTCCAGCAGGGTCTGGGCGGCCTCCTTGGTCGGCGGCTCGCCCGGGCGCAGCTTGCGGTAGATGTCGAGCAGCGCCTCGTCCTGGTCGGCCGTGTGGTCCTTCTCCAGGGTGGCGCGGATCGACTCGTAGTCGCCGAACTGCTCGAGGATCTCCGCCTCGGTCAGGCCCAGGGCCTTGAGCAGGACGGTCACGCTCTGCTTGCGCTTGCGGTCGACGCGCACGCCGACCTGGTCGCGCTTGTCGATCTCGAACTCCAGCCACGCGCCGCGGCTGGGGATGACCTTGGCCGAGAAGATGTCCTTGTCGGAGGTCTTGTCGAGGCTGCGCTCGAAGTAGACGCCCGGGGAGCGGACCAGCTGGGAGACGACGACGCGCTCGGTGCCGTTGACGATGAAGGTGCCGCGCGGCGTCATGAGCGGGAAGTCGCCCATGAACACGGTCTGGCTCTTGATCTCACCGGTGCTGTTGTTGATGAACTCCGCGGTGACGAAGAGCGGGGCGGAGTAGGTCATGTCCTTCTCCTGGCACTCCTCGATGGAGTACTTCTGCTCCTCGAACCGGTGGTCGCGGAAGCTCAGCGACATGGAGCCGGAGAAGTCCTCGATCGGGGAGATCTCCTCGAAGATCTCCTCCAGACCGGAGGTGGTGGGCATGTCGGTGCGCCCCTCGGCCTCGGCGGCGGCCACACGCGCCTGCCAGGCCTCGTTGCCGAGGAGCCAGTCGAAGCTCTCCGTCTGGAGGGCGAGCAGATCTGGGACCTCGAGGGGCTCCCTGATCTTTGCAAAGCTCAGACGGCCGGAAGCCGTGCGAGCGGTGGACACAGTCTTCTTCGCAGTGCGCGAGGCAGCCAAGGATTGGTCCTTCCACGGGCCTGATGGGCGGCTAGTTCGGGCGGCCACCAGCCTCTGCAGGCGCGGTGCGACACGGATGCGCGTCGGCCGGCGGGAGCGACGCGGTCAGGTCAGCGGTGAGCGAGAGCAGGGGCAGGGCAGCGCAAAGCGACAGCATACACACCCCACGCCCCCAAGTCCAATCGCGCGGCAGAGCCCCCCACGACCTGCGCGCCGACCCCGCACGGGCGTCGGGCCCGTGGTCCTGACCGGCCGCCGTCCGTGGGAACGGCTGCGTCAGGGGTAACTCTGCGCCCTGACCGCCCTCCCCGTCAAGCCCGACCGTGGTGTGTCGGGGCGCCGCGCCCCCCCACCCCGGGGAACCACGACGGGCGGGGTCGCGTGCAGCGACCCCGCCCGTGGCGGAAGTGTCCCGGTCGGGTCACGACGGACCCGCCGGGAGGGGCTCACTTGAGGGTGACGGTGGCGCCGGCGCCCTCGAGCTGCTCCTTGGCCTTCTCGGCGGCCTCCTTGTCGACCTTCTCCAGGACCGGCTTCGGAGCGCCGTCCACGAGGTCCTTGGCCTCCTTGAGGCCGAGGGAGGTCAGCGCGCGGACCTCCTTGATGACCTGGATCTTCTTGTCACCGGCGGCCTCGAGGATGACGTCGAACTCGTCCTGCTCGTCCGCGGCGCCCGCACCGGCGTCGCCGCCGGCGGCCGGCGCACCGGCGGCCGCGACGGCGACCGGGGCGGCGGCGGTGACCTCGAAGGTCTCCTCGAAGGCCTTGACGAACTCGGACAGCTCGATGAGGGACATCTCCTTGAACTGCTCCAGGAGCTCCTCGGTGCTCAGCTTCGCCATGATGGCGTCCTTTCTACTACTTGCCGTGAGTGGCTGGTTGGTTGTCGCTGGTCAGACCGTGCGGTCTGCTCAGCCCTCGTCGCCACCCTCGGCGACGTCGGTGGTGGCCTCGGCAGCAGCCTCGGCCGGGGTGTCGGCCTCGGCAGGTGCCTCGGCCTCGCTCTTGGCGGCAGGACCGCCCTGCTCCTCCACCTTCGCGCGCAGCGCGTCGACGACCCGGGCGGTCTGCGACAGCGGTGCGGCGAAGAGGTAGACGGCCTTGCTCAGGTTCGCCTTCATGGCGCCGGCGAGCTTGGCCAGCAGGACCTCGCGGGACTCGAGGTCCGCGAGCTTGGTGATCTCCTCGGGGGTCAACGGCTTGCCGTCGAGGATCCCCGTCTTGATGACCAGGGCCGGGTTGGCCTTGGCGAAGTCACGCAGGCCCTTGGCCGCCTCGACCGGGTCACCGGAGACGAAGGCGATGGCCGTGGGACCCACCAGGTGCTCGTCGAGGCCCTCGATACCGGCCTCGGCAGCTGCCCGCTTGGTCAGCGTGTTCTTCACCACGGCGTAGGTCGCGTGCTGACGCATCGAGCTGCGGAGCTCGGTGAGCTGGCTCACCGACAGACCGCGGTACTCGGTCAGCACGGCCGCACCGGAGCTGCGGAACTTCTCCGCGAGCTCGGCGATGGCTGCTGCCTTCTGGGGCGTCGCCATGTTGGCCTCCTTCGTCACGTGGTGCCGGCTACCCCCGGGCGCACACGACAAGAGCCCCGGCGCAGGCGCACGGGGCTCGTGGGTCCGGGGCGCGCGACGTGGTCGCGCGCGCCGGCGGGCTCGCATCTCACCTGCGCAGGTCGCCCCGTCGTGGGAACCTTCGGTCGGCGGCCAGCTGCTCTCGCACCTGGGCACGCCGACGACCGGCGGTCATGGGTATGCAGTGAGGTTACGGCATACCCGCCCCCTCACCCAAATCCTGGGGCCGGGACGGGCACGAGGGTGGCGTGACGCGCGGGCATCGGGTAGGACTGGCGCATGAAGACTGTCGAGCGCTGGTGCTCCGACCGCATGCGGCACGCGATCACGCTGGTCCGCTGGGGCCACGACGGCGTCCCGGTCCTGTGGCTGCCGACCGCCGGGGGCGACGCCGAGGAGGTGGAGCGGCACAAGATGACGCGGGTGCTGGGGGACCTGCTCGACGCCGGCCAGCTGCGGCTCTACTCGTGCGACAGCGTGGCCGGCGAGGCGATGATGAAGGGGTGGGGCGACGTCGGCTACCGCTGCTGGCTGCTCAACCAGTTCCACCAGGCGGTGGCGCACGAGGTGGTGCCGGCGATCCAGGCGGACAGCGGGCACCGGCTGGTGACGGTCGCCGGCTCCTCGATCGGCGCCTTCAACGCGGTGGCGCTGCTGACCCGCTTCCCGCACCTGTTCCGGTTGGCGATCGCGCTGAGCGGCACCTTCGACGTCGAGCGCTTCGTCGGGGGGTGGACGGACGACCTCTACTACTCCACCCCGATGCGGTTCCTGCCGGGGCTCGACGGGCCGGCCCTCGAGCTGCTCCAGCAGCGGTTCGTGCTGCTCGCGTCCGGGACCGGAGCGTGGGAGGACGTCGACGAGTCCTGGCGGATGGCCGACGTGCTGGGCTCGCGCGGCGTGCCCAACCGGGTGGACAACTGGGGGCCGGACTTCGAGCACGAGTGGCCGACCTGGTGGGCGATGCTGCCGCAGTACCTCCACGAGCTGCTGCGGATCGGATGAGCCCGGGCGGCATCACGGACGTGCCCGGCGTCCGCGTCGGCCACGTCACGCTGGACGGTCCGGAGGTGCGCACCGGCGTCACCTGCCTCCTCCCCCGGCCCGGCGACCTGCTCGCCCGGCCGGTGACCGCGGCCGTGCACGTCGTCAACGGCTACGGCAAGCCGGCGGGGCTGGCGCAGGTGGTCGAGCTCGGCGAGCTGGAGACGCCGGTCGTGCTGACCAACACGCTGGCGGTCGGCGCCGCGCACGAGGGCGTGGTCCGGCACCTGCTCGACCGCCACCCCGACCTCGGGCGGCCCGGCACGGTCAACCCGGTCGTGCTCGAGTGCAACGACGGACGTCTCAACGACCTGCGCGCGCTCGCCGTCCGACCGGAGCACGTCGTGCAGGCCGTCCGGGCGGCGGAGTCGCAGCCGGAGGGGCACCCGGTGCAGGAGGGCGCGGTCGGCGCCGGGCACGGCATGGTGGCCTTCGGCTGGAAGGGCGGGATCGGCACCGCCTCCGCCACGGTCGACGACGGCACCTGGCGCGGCACGCTGGGCTGCCTGGTCCTGACCAACATGGGTCGCCCCGAGGACCTGCGCGTCGACGGCCGCCCGCTGACCGGCCGGCCCGCCGCGGCCCCGCCGCTGCCGGCCGGGCTGACCGACACGGTCGCGGGGTCCGTCGTCGTGCTGCTCGCGACGGACGCACCCCTGGACGCCCGGCAGCTGGGCCGGCTCGCCCGCCGCGCCCAGAACGGCCTGGCCCGCACGGGCGTGCCGACCGACCACGGCTCCGGCGAGTTCGTCCTGGCGCTGAGCACCACGGCACCGCAGGTCCGCCGCGACGACCGGTGGCTGCGCCCCTGGTTCGGCGCCGTCGCCGACGTCGTCGAGGAGGCCGTCCTCCGCTCGCTGCGCGCCGCGGCGACCACGACCGGACGCGACGGCGTCACGGCATACCGCTGCCCCCTCCCCTGACCCAACCCCCCCTGACCCCTGACCCCCCTCCCCGACCGAACGCACGCTCTGCACGCCCCCTCCCCGACCGAACGCACACTCTGCACACCCCCCACCCCGACCGGGCGCACGCTCTGCACACCCCCACCCCGACCGGGCGCACGCTCTGC
>CAZONQ010000191.1:0-4766 GCA_964581125.1 uncultured Ornithinimicrobium sp. | reverse complement strand
TCCGCGCCAGCTCGACCGTGCTCACCTCCAGGGAGCACTGCCGCGAGTAGCCGTCGACCACGTCGTGCGGGTCGTCCGGCAGCACCGCGAGCGCCTTGACCATGTGCGCGATGCCCAGGTTGCGGTGGGCGTGCTGCATCTCCTGGGCGTAGCAGTCCTCGTCCATGGCCAGCTCCCGCCCGGCCATCCGGGAGTGCAGCGCCCGGATCAGGTCGAAGCGCTGGTCGGCGTCCGGGCCGGGCACGAGCGAGTGGGCCACCAGCGCGCCGGCGTTGATCATCGGGTTGTCCGGCCGGCTGGACTCCTCGTCGAGGCTGATCCGGTTGAACGCGTCGCCCGACGGCTCGACGTCGACGTGCCGCAGCACCTCCGGCAGGCCGAGGACGTCGATCGCCATGCCGAAGACGGCCGGCTTGCTCATCGACTGGATCGGGAAGAGCTGCTCGGCGTCGCCGGCGCTCCAGACCTGCCCGTCGACGTCCACGACCGCGACCGCGAGCAGGTCGGTGTCGGCCTCCGCGTGGACGGGCAGCTCGTGCGGGGCGCCGCGGTCCAGGCCGCGGACGCTCTCCAGCAGGTCGGTCAGGTATGCGGTGACGTCCTCGTGGAGCATGTGCCCACCCTAGGCACGTGCTCGGCGGGCGGCGTGGACGCCTGCCGCCGCCGCGGCCAGGAAGGACGCCGGGTCGTCCTCCAGCCCGCGTCCCATGGTCGACAGCCGCACGGGCACGGCGCGCAGCGCGTCGAGCAGCCCGTCGACGGCGACCTCGACGACGGTGAGGTGCGGGGCGGTGCGCACGAGCTCGGCCACCTGGCCGCGCACCTGCCCCAGGCACGCGTCGGTGTCCGCCAGGCCGGTGCTCCCCACCGGCACCACCACCTCGGCACCACGGGCCAGCACCCTGCCGTAGGCCGTGGCGCTGTGGTGCGACAGCCCGCGGTGCCGCGGCCTCGGGTCGGCCTGGGAGACACGCAGCGAGGCCACGGGCCGGCCGCCGAGCACGGCCGCCGCGTTGAGGGCCTCGCCCGCGGACACGCCCGAGAAGCCCCACCGGGTGCCGGTGCCGAGGTTGCCCGGGCCCTGGGCGACGACGACGAGGTCGGCGCCGACGACGTGGTGGGCGGCCAGCAGCGCGCTGTGCACGGTGACCGCCTCGAGGTCGCCGCCGTAGGCCTGCCCGGCCGTGACGACCGACGCCAGCCAGCCCGCGGAGCGCAGGTCGGCGCAGGTGCGGGAGAACGCCGCGGGCAGCGCCCCGCCGTCGGTCATGACGTAGGCGACGCGGGCGTCGGGCCGGACCGTTCGGACGCCGGCCAGCACAGCGGGCAGTGCGGAGTGCAGGTCGGCCGCCACGACCGGCATCCGCTCGAGGTCGTCCGCGTCCTCGAGCAGGGCGTGGTGCTCGCCCTCGGGGTCGTCGGCGCCCAGCACCATCGTCTGCAGCGGGGTGTAGCGCGCCTTGACCAGGTGCCCCGGCGCGTCGACGTCCGGGGAGGGCCAGGCCGCGGGCCGGTCGGGGACGGCGACGACCACGGCATACCCCCCGGTGCCGAGGTCGCGCTCGAGGGCGGTGGTGTTGAGCAGCACGCGGTCGCCGGGCAGCGGCGCCCCGACGACGTCGGGGTAGGCGAGCGCGCGCACGTCTCCCAGGCCCTCGACGGCGACGTCGAGGACCGCCACGCCGTCCCACCCGGGCCGCTCGCCGGTCACGGTGCCCTCTCGCCACTGGATCACGCCACGAGACTAGTAGCCTGACCCCCATGCCCAAGGCCACGAAGGGTCCGTCGCCCGCGGCGGCCAAGACCGAGCGGCTGCTCAACCTCGTCATCGCGCTGCTCTCGACCCGCCAGCCGCTGTCGCGCGCGCGGATCCGCGAGGCGGTGCCGGACTACAGCGACAACGACGAGGCGTTCGAGCGGATGTTCGAGCGCGACAAGGACGAGCTGCGCGCGCTGGGGATCCCGCTGCGCACCGAGCCGATCGACCCGTTCTTCGACGACGAGCCGGGCTACCGCATCGACCAGCGGGAGTACGCCCTGCCCGAGCTGTCCTTCGAGCCCGACGAGCTGGCCGTCATCGGGCTGGCCAGCCGGGCCTGGAGCCAGGCCAGCCTCGCCGGCCCGGCCGCGCAGGCGATGCGCAAGCTCGAGGCCGCCGGGGTCGTGCGCGACGAGGCCTCGGTCGCCGGCATCGAGCCGCTGCTGCGCACCAGCGAGCCGGCCTTCGAGCCGGTGCGCGACGCGGTGCTCACCCGCACCCCGCTGACCTTCGACTACCGCGGCGGCAGCGGCGACCTCGCCCAGCGGCACGTCCAGCCGTGGTCGCTGACCAGCTGGCACGGCCGCTGGTACGTCACCGGCCACGACCTCGACCGCGACGCGCCCCGCGTCTTCCGGCTCGACCGGGTCAGCGGACGGCCCTCGCGCGCCGGGCGCCCGGGAGGGTATGACGTGCCCGCCGACCACGACCCGCTCACCATGATCCGGGCCTCCTCGGGCGACGTGCCCGGAGCGGCCGTGACGGCGCGGCTGCACGTGCGCGACCGCGCGGCGTCCTCGCTGCGGCGGCGCGGCACGGTCGTGGCGGGCCGGTCGGCGCCGGAGGGCTGGGACACGATCGAGCTGCAGGTCGGCGACCTGCGCGGGCTGGCCGAGGAGGTGGCCGCGGCCGGCGCGGACGTCCGCGTGGTCGAGCCGCCCGGCCTGCGCGAGCAGGTGCGCACGATCCTGCGGGCCGTCGTCGACGCGCACGGGGGAGAGCGGGCATGAGCACCTACGAGAGCGCGACCTCCCGGCTGGGGCGGCTGCTGACGATGGTGCCGTGGCTGCTCAACCGGCAGGGCATCGACCTGGCCCGGGCCGCGGCCGAGCTCGGCGTGAGCGAGCAGCAGGTCGTCGACGACCTCCAGGTGCTCTTCGTCTGCGGCACCCCGGGGCACTACCCGGACGACCTCATCGACGCCCAGTGGGAGGACGGGCGCGTCTTCGTCTCCAACGCCGACTCGATCGCCAAGCCGCTGCGGCTCGGCCGCGACGAGGCCCTCGCGCTGATCGTGGCGCTGCGGGCCCTCGCGGCCACCCCGGGACTGGCGCAGAGCGACGCCGTGGACCGGGCGCTGGCCAAGCTCGAGGACGCCGCCGGCGACCTCGCGGCCGCGGCCGGCCAGGTGAACGTCGACCTCGAGCCGAGCGCCGACCCCGAGCTGGTCGCCGCGGTGCGGACGGCGCTGACCGGGTCCCGCCGGCTGCACCTGCGCTACCGCGTCGCCAGCCGGGACGAGACCACCGAGCGTGACGTCGACCCGCTGCGCGTCGTCTCGGTCGACGGCCGCTGGTACATCGAGGGCTGGTGCCACCGGGCCCAGGGCGTGCGGCTCTTCCGCCTCGACCGGGTCGAGGATGCTCAGGTCCTGGACCAGCCCGCGACGCCACCGGCGGACCTGCCCGAGCGGGACCTGTCCGCCGGTGCCTTCCGCGGCTCGCCGGAGGACCTCGTCGTGACGCTCCACCTGGAGCCCGGGTCGGCGTGGGTCGCGGAGAGCTTCCCCGTCGAGTCGGTCACCGAGCTGGGCGAGGGGCGGCTGGAGGTGACGATGCGCGTCGGCGACCCCCGCTGGCTGCACCGTCTCGTGCGCCGCCAGGGCGGAGGAGTGCGCGTGCTCGCACCAGGCCCGCTGGTCGCCGAGGTCGCCGCCCAGGCCCGTGCGGCGCTCGAGGACGAGATGACCTGACCTCCCAGCCGGCACCGCTAGACTGACCGCGAACCGTGGCTCGCCGCCGCGACCGCACCAAGAAGGGCTCTCCCACCATGCGCATCCAGCTCTGGCACATCGTCGTCCTCATCATCGCCTTCGTGCTGCTCTTCGGCTGGAAGAACCTGCCCAACGTCTCCCGCAGCCTCGGCGAGTCGATGCGCGTCTTCAAGTCCGAGGTCGACCAGATGAAGGACGACAACGCCGCCCGCAAGGACAAGGCGCCGGGCGAGCCCCCCGTCCCCGGCAGCACGACCGACGCGCCCGACGGCAGCGCCAGCGGCTACCGGGACACCGCCCAGGAGGAGTACCGCCGGCTGAACGAGGGCCGCGGGGACGACGGCGCCCCGCGCGCCTGATGGCGCGCGCCGCGCGGAGGACCAACCCCGAGGGGCGGATGTCCCTCGCGGAGCACTTCCGCGAGCTGCGCAACCGGCTGCTCGTCTGCTGCCTCGTCGTGGCCGCCGGCGCGGTCGTCGGCTGGTACTTCTACGACCCGATCATCGAGGTCATCTCCTCGCCCGTGACCGACGTGCGCAACGCCGAGGGCGGGCGCATCGTCACGCTCAACTTCGACAACCTCACCGGCGCCTTCGCGATGAAGATGAAGGTCGCGATCTTCGCCGGCATCCTGCTCGCCAGCCCGGTGTGGATCTGGCAGGGCTGGGCCTTCCTCATGCCGGGCCTGATGCCCCGGGAGAAGAAGGTGGCGCTCTCCTACTTCTTCGCCGCGATCCCGCTCTTCCTCCTCGGCGCGGCGCTGGCGGCCTTCAGCTTCCCCCGCCTCTACCGGATCCTGCTCGAGTTCGCGCCCGACGACTTCACCAACATCCAGAACGCCAACGACTACCTGTCGACGGCGATGTTCTTCGTCCTCGCCTTCGGCCTGGCTTTCCTGCTGCCGGTGCTGCTGGTCGCGCTCAACCAGATCGGCATCCTGCCCGCGCGGACGATGCTCAGGGGCTGGCGGATCACCCTCTTCCTCTGCCTGGTCTTCTCCGCCTTCATGACCCC
>CAZONQ010000190.1:0-4863 GCA_964581125.1 uncultured Ornithinimicrobium sp. | reverse complement strand
GCACCGAGGTGCTCGGCCTGGTCAAGGCGCAGATGGTCAAGAACGCCGTCATCGTGCCCACCGGCTCCAAGGGTGCCTTCTTCGCCAAGCAGCTGCCCGACCCGTCGGTCGACCGCGACGCCTGGCTGGCCGAGGGGCAGGCCGCCTACACCACGTTCATCAGCGGCATGCTCGACATCACCGACAACCGGGTCGGCGGCGAGGTCGTCCCGCCCGAGCAGGTGGTGCGTCGCGACGGTGACGACCCCTACCTGGTGGTGGCCGCGGACAAGGGGACGGCGAAGTTCTCCGACCTCGCCAACGGCATCGCCCAGTCCTACGGCTTCTGGCTCGACGACGCCTTCGCCTCCGGCGGCTCGGCGGGCTACGACCACAAGGAGATGGGCATCACCGCCCGCGGCGCCTGGGAGTCGGTCAGGCGCCACTTCCGCGAGCTGGGGCTGGACACCCAGACGGAGGACTTCACCGTCGTCGGCATCGGCGACATGAGCGGCGACGTCTTCGGCAACGGCATGCTGCTCTCCGAGCACATCCGCCTCGTGGGCGCCTTCGACCACCGCCACATCTTCCTCGACCCCGACCCCGACGCCGCCAGCTCCTTCGCCGAGCGGCAGCGGATGTTCGCCCTCCCGCGCTCCAGCTGGGCCGACTACGACACCTCGCTCATCAGCGAGGGGGGCGGCGTCTGGCCGCGCACCGCCAAGTCGGTGCCGGTCAGCCCGCAGGCGCGCCAGGTGCTGGGCCTGGACGAGGACGTGACGAGCCTGACGCCCGCCGAGCTGCTCCGGGCGATCCTCCGCGCGCCGGTCGACCTGCTGTGGAACGGCGGCATCGGGACCTACGTCAAGAGCTCGCAGCAGACGAACGCCGAGATAGGCGACCGCGCCAACGACGCGATCCGCGTCGACGGCCGCGACCTGCGGGTCCGGGTCGTCGGCGAGGGCGGCAACCTCGGCTTCAGCCAGCTGGGCAGGATCGAGGCCGCCCTGACGGGGGTGCACGTCAACACCGACGCGATCGACAACTCCGCCGGCGTCGACAGCTCCGACCACGAGGTCAACATCAAGATCGCGCTGACCCCGCTCGTCCAGGAGGGTGCGATGACCCTCGAGCAGCGCAACGAGCTGCTCGAGGCGATGACCGAGGACGTCGCCCAGAAGGTGCTGCGGCACAACTACGAGCAGAACGTGCTCCTGGGCAACGGACGCCACCAGGGCGACGTGATGGCCTCGGTCCACCAGCGGCTGATCGACCACCTGGTCGAGACGGCCGGGCTCGACCCGGAGCTGGAGTTCCTGCCCGACGGCCAGGAGTGGTCGCGTCGCGAGCGGGAGGGACTGGGGCTGACCAGCCCGGAGTTCTCGGTGCTCGTCGCCTACGCCAAGCTGGGGCTCAAGGAGGCCCTGGTCGACAGCCCGCTGCCGGACGACCCGGCGATGGACGCCGCGGTGCACCACTACTTCCCGGCGCCGCTCGTCGAGGCCGCCGGCGACAGCCTGCGCGACCACCCGCTGCGGCGCGAGATCATCGTCAACGAGATCGCCAACGCCATGGTCAACCGGGGCGGCGTCAGCTTCGCCTACCGCGCCCAGGACGAGACGGGGGCCACCCCGGTGCAGATCGCCCGCGCCTTCCACGTCGTGCGCGAGGTCTTCGGGATGGCCGCCTTCACCGACGCCGTCGAGGCGCTCGACAACCAGGTGGACACCGGGACGCAGTCCGAGCTCTACCTGGAGTTCCGCCGGCTCGTCGACCGGGCGGTGCGCTGGTTCCTCCACAACCGCTCGCTGAGCGGCGGCATGACCGCCGAGATCGAGCGCTTCGCCGGGTCCGTCCAGGCGCTCGCGCCGCAGCTGCCGGAGCTGCTGCAGGGCAGCGAGCGCGAGCGGATGGAGCGCCAGGCGCAGTGGGCCCGGGAGCGCGGCGTCCCGGAGGAGCTGGCCCGGCAGTACGCCACCTGCCTCGACAGCTTCTCGCTGCTGGACATCACCGAGCTCGCCATGGAGCTGGGACGGGGCGTCGAGGAGGTCGCCGCCGTCTACTTCGGCGTCTCGGAGGCCTTCCGGCTCGACGCGCTGCTCACGCACGTCTCCAACCTGCCGCGCGCCGACCGCTGGACGTCGCTGGCCCGGGGCGCGATGCGCGACGACATCTACGGCGTCATGCGCGGCCTGACCGCCACCGTCGCCGCCCGCACCACGCCGGGGTCGGTGTCGGTGGAGCGCATCCAGGACTGGATGCTGGAGAACCGCGCGGCGCTGACCCGCACCAGCCAGGTGCTGCGCACGGTCGGGGAGATGGAGCAGCCCGACCTGGCCCCGCTGTCGGTCGCGCTGCGCACCCTCCGCAGCCTGGTGCGGCAGGGGTCCGCCGGCGACTGAGCCGGCCCACGAGCCGCCGCCGCGCCCACGTCCCGGGGCGCGGCGGCACCCTCGTGGCGGCGCGTTAGAGTGCCACCGTGCCGACCCTGCGTGACACCCTGTCCCGGACGACGCTGTCCGCCGCGGACGTCGACTGGCTGCACCGGCTGGTCGGCGACTGGCAGATGGTGGCCGACCTGTCCTTCGCGGACCTCACCCTGTGGATCCCGGTCTCGACCGACGACGAGCAGGACCCGGACATCTCGCCGTGGTTCCTCGCGGCGCACGCGCGGCCGACGACCGGGCCCAACTTCTACCACGACGACGTCATCGGCTCGCCGGCCTCGCCGGAGCGCGAGCAGTGGCTGGCGCACGTGCTGTCCACCGGGCGGACCGTCACGCCCGAGGAGCTGGGCTACGTGCGGGAGCAGTACGTCCCCGTGGTGCGCGGCGGCCGGACGATCGCGGTGCTCGTGCGGCATACCGACCTGCAGAACATGCGTCAGCAGGGGGGCCTCGAGGTCAACTACCTGCAGATCAGCCAGCAGCTGTTCAGCATGGTCGCCGAGGGCGGCTTCCCGATCGAGGGGGCCGCGACGGGTGTCGGGCGCGGCACGCCCCGGGTCGGGGACGGCGTCGTGCGCCTCACGGCCGACGGGCTCATCGACTACGCCAGCCCGAACGCCGTCTCGGCGCTGCGGCGGCTCGGCCACACCGACCAGGTCAACGGCACGGACCTGTCGGAGATCGTCACGAGCCGTCTCGTGCCGGGCACGACGATCGACGAGGCGGTGCCGCTCGTGCTCACCGGGCGGGCGCCGTGGGGGACCGAGATCGAGACCGGCGGGCTCAACCTGACCCTGCGGGCGGTGCCGCTGACCCGGGCGGGGACCCGGATCGGGGCGCTGCTGCTGCTGCGCGACGTGAGCGAGATCCGGCGCCGGGAGCGCGAGCTGTTCAGCAAGGACGCGACCATCCGGGAGATCCACCACCGGGTGAAGAACAACCTGCAGACCGTCGCGGCCCTGCTGCGGATCCAGTCGCGGCGCCTGGACGACCCGGGGGCCCGGGAGGCGCTGGCCGAGGCGGGCCGACGGCTCTCCACCGTGGCGCTCGTGCACGACACCCTGAGCCAGGGGATCTCCGAGCAGGTGGACTTCGACGAGGTGGCCGCGCGGGTGCTGCGGGCGACCGTCGAGGTCGCGTCCACGGGCAGCGTCGTGGCCACTGAGCTGAGGGGGTCCTTCGGCCGGCTGCTGGCCGAGGACTCCACGCACCTGGCGATGGTGCTGGCCGAGCTCGTGCACAACGCCGTCGAGCACGGCTTCGAGGAGGGGCGAGACGGGGCGCGGGCGCCCGAGGGCGGGCCCGCTCCACGCGTGGTGGTCGAGGCGCGGCGGCGCCGCGTGGGCGGCCAGGACGTCGTCGACGTCGCGGTGAGCGACAACGGTCAGGGCATGCCCGAGGGGGACGGCCCGGACCGGTCGGGGCTGGGGACGCAGATCGTCGAGGCGCTGATCAGCGACCTGCGCGGGACGATCGCCTGGGAGACGACGAAGCCGCACGGGACCGTCGTGCGGTTCACCGTGCGGCTGCGGTCCTCGTCCGCGGGGTGAGTCCCCGCGGGGGCGGCTCGGCGGCGGCTCAGCCGGCGCGCCGGGCGCGGGCCTTGCGGCGCTTGAGGGCGCGGCGCTCGTCCTCGGAGAGCCCGCCCCAGACCCCGGCGTCCTGGCCGTTCTCCAGGGCGAACTTCAGACACTCGTCGATCACGGGACAGGTGCGGCAGATGGCCTTCGCATCCTCGATCTGCTGCAGGGCGGGGCCCGTGTTGCCGATCGGGAAGAACAGCTCGGGGTCCTCGTCCAGGCAGGCTGCGCGATCGCGCCAGTCCATCAGTCGTGCTCCTTGGGTCTCCGCCCGCTCGCCGGGCAGCATGTCATCGTCACCGCGTCTCCCGGGGGACTGGGGCCCACCTCCGGGCCGACGGGTGACACGTCGGTGTATCGGTCTCGACCGCCGTGCAGGGGGCGGTCGTCACGCTCGGCTGTGCCAACGTCCGGCGCTGGCACAGTGTTCCCCATCTTCCCAGAGGCCCCATATCTAGCACAAGGGTTGGCGCCCGATGAATCCGGTCGGATAGGTGAGGCGTCCATCACATCGTCCGGTGCGTAGGGTGGGGTCCGGCCGTCGACGGACGACGCGCCCGCAGCCACGACACGAAGGAGCTCCCCGATGACCCAGGACCGCCCGCTCGCCCTCGTCGGAGCCCGTGTCGTCCCGGTCGACCGGGATCCGCTGGAGGACGGCGTGGTGCTGCTGCGGGAGGGGCGGGTGGAGTCCGTCGGCACGCGTGCCGACGTGCCGGTCCCGGACGACGCGGAGGTCGTCGACGCCACCGGGGGCTGGGTCCTGCCCGGCCTCGTGGACGCCCACGTCCACCTCGGCGTCTGGGAGGAGGGCGAGGGCTGGGCCGGCCAGGACACCAACGAGATGACCGACCCGG
>CAZONQ010000189.1:0-4876 GCA_964581125.1 uncultured Ornithinimicrobium sp. | reverse complement strand
GCGGCGGTCAGGCCGCCTGCGCCCGGCTGCGCCACGGCGGCAGCCCGTGCTCCAGCGCGGTGCGGACCAGCAGCGCCATCCGGTAGCCGGGGTCGCTCTCCAGGGCCAGGTCGACCGCCTCGTTGGCGACCGTCCCCTCACCGTGGCCCCAGGCGACGGTGCCGGCGAGCGTGAGGAGCGGCGCCGCCACCTCCCGCGGCACCCGGGCCGCCAGCCCGAGCAGCCGGTCGAGCGCGCCGTCGTCGGGGACCGGCCAGGGCCGGACGAGCCGGCGCAGCTCGCGGGCGTCCTCGAGCCCGAGGACCTCCTCGACGCTGAAGAGCCGGGGCAGCCACCGGGCCATGACGGCGTCGCGCACGACCCGGTCGGCGAGCGCGGCCACGACGGCGGCGCGGCCGGCCGCGTCCGGCTCGTCCTCGCCCTCGACCACCCACCGGCTCAGCCGGCCGAGCACCTCCGGGACCGCCGGCCCGCGGCCCGCCCCGTCGGCACCCGTCCCGACGCTCTCCAGCGCGGCCGCGGTCGCCGCGGCGGCGTCGGCGTCGAGGTGGCGCACGGCGGCGGCGACCTCCTCCCGGCCGGCCGCGGGCGACCGCCCGCGCAGCACGAGGTCGGCGACCCCCGGCACGTCGGCGGCACCGGGCACCGGCAGCCACGTCTCCTCCTGCGCTCCCCCGCGCAGCGACACCTCCGCCGGCCCCCGGCCGAGCACGACCTGCAGCGCACGCCGCCCCGGCGACCCGTCGGCGACCAGCGGCAGGTAGCGCCCCTCGCGGACCAGGAGCACGTCGTGCAGGTGGTGGCCGCCCGTGCCGGCGAGCGTCCACACCGCCTGCAGCACCTCGTCGGCCACGTCGTCCGTCGCGTCGTGGAGGAAGACGTGCAGCAGCAGGCACGCCTCCGCGTCGGCCCCGCCGTCGACGGTCTCCTCGGCCACCCTGGCCAGCGGCGGGCCGAAGAGGCCGACGAGCCGGTCGGCGTGGCCGGCCGGCGGCAGGTCCAGCCGCGCGGTCATGACGGACCGTCGTCGGCACGGCGCGTCCGCCGGGCCCGGCGCGGTCGCGACCAGCACGATCGAGTCGCGCGGGTGGTAGCCGATGACGTGCGGGATGGCGGCCAGCAGCTGCTCGGTGCCCGAGAGCAGCACCGGCTCCTCGGGTGCTCTCGCGCGGCCCTCCTCGGGGGCGCTGGTGCCGGCGGTGTGCGTGGGGCGGCCCGTGTCCCGGGCTTCGGTGTGGTCCATGCGCCCACGCTCGCGGCGCGCGGCCGGTCCCGGCACCCCCGGCCCGGCATCTGTGGACGACGCGCCCCCCGGCTCAGGGGGTGTGGACGACCTCCTCGTCGGCCGGCCGCTGCACGAACTCCCGGCGCGCCTGGTCGGCGATCCGCTTCATCAGCAGGCCGTCCAGGCCCGCGCCGACGATGCCGCCGGCCACCGGCACGAAGCGGATGAGCCGTCCGAGCGCGCGGCCGCCGACCGTGGTCAGCAGCCGGAAGCCGACGGCCTTGTTGATCATCATCCCGGCGGCCTTGGGCATCTTGGACATCGCGATCTGCGCGAGCCGGCCCGACCCGGTCATGCCGGTGGCCATCCCCAGGCCCGCCTTGCGCAGCAGGTCGTCGGCGTCCGCGCCGACGAGCGTGAGGAGGACGGCCGAGCGCGCACCCTGGCTCGCCACGTCATACCCCCGCAGCTCGGCGATGACGGCGACCATCCGGGTGGCGATGGCGTAGAACCCGAGCACGTTGGCCGGCAGCGACACCGGCATGGTGACCAGCCCGCCGACGCCGGTCACGAAGCCCCCGGCCCCGGCCAGCTTGACGTGGTCGGAGACGACCTCCTTGACGGCCCTGTCGACGTCCGTGCCGTGCTTCTTTCGCATCTCGGCGACGACCTCGGCGGCGGAGGACATCGGGCCGATGCCGTCGATGCCCGCGTCCATGATCCGGTTGACGAAGGCGTTGGCGATCGAGTCGAGCGGACCGGACGGCTCGGGGGCCGGCAGGTCCTGGTCACGCTTCGCGGGACGGTCGTCGGAGCCGAACAGGCCCATGGGTCCTCCTACGGTCGGGGGTGTCGGCCCTCATCCTGACACGCAGGGGGCCAGGTTTCGCGTCGTCCGGGCACCCCCGCGGTCCGGGCGACGAGGACGGTATGGGGTGCGCACGGCATACCGTCCCGGTCGCCCGGGGGCGCACCCTCAGGCGCGGTCCGCCCCGCCCTGGCCCTCGCCGGGCTCCTGGGGCGCGGGGCCGGCGACGTCCGGGTCGGCCAGGAACTTCTCCAGGGCCGCACCGATCTCGTCCGCGCTGGGCAGCTTGGCGGCCTCGGCGGCCAGCAGGCTGCGGCGGCGCTGGCCCTCGACGAAGTGGTCGTAGCGCTGCTCGAGCCCCTCGACGACCTCGCGGGCCTCGTCGTTCGCCTCGAGCTCGGCCTCGATCCGCCCGCGGGTGAGCGCGGCGGCGGAGACGAGCTCGGCGGTGGGCAGGACGAGGCCGGTGAGGTCCATGACGGCGTCGGCCGCGGCCACGACCGCGTCGCCGAACTGCGCCTCGGCCAGGTAGTGCGGCACGTGGACCGCCACGCCCATCGTCGTCAGGCCGGCCTCGGCGAGGCGCAGGTGCAGGAGCGCCTCGGCGCTGCCGGGCACCTTGACCGAGCCGAAGATCGGGGTGTGGTCGCCGAGCAGCTCACGGTCGCTGGCGAAGCGGGTCATGCCGACGGGGCGGGTGTGCGGCACGGCCATCGGGATGCCGTGCGCGCTGACGACGCGGCGCACGCCGAAGGCCAGGCCGAGCTGGCGGACGGCCTCGACGAAGGCCTCCCAGCGGAAGTCCGGCTCCACCCCGTGGAGCAGCAGGAAGGGCTCGCCGGCGGCGTCGGTCATCCGGTAGAGGACGAGCGAGGGGTCCTCGTAGTCCGCGTAGTGGTCGGAGTCGAAGGTGATCATCGGCCGGCGGGAGCGGTAGTCGACGAGCTCGTCGACGGCGAAGCTGGCCACGACCTCGTGCTCGAGCGTGTCCAGGAGGTGCTCGGCCAGCGTGGAGCGGACCATGCCCGCGTCGAGGAAGCCGTCCAGCGCCACGACCATGAGCGGTGCGGGCTGCGGCTGCCGGGCGGCGTCGGTCTCCAGGCGGAACAGCGGCGAGTGCGTCGTCACGGGTGTCAGTCTCCTCTCTCCGTGGGGTGCAACGCCCCCGGGGCCGGGATTGATTCCGGGGCAGGGGCGCACGGCCCCGGCCGGTGTTGCCCGCGCCACGGTGGGCGCCGGATGTTAGGAAGGAGCCATGGGCCTTCCGACGACCGTCTTCCACGACCTCGACCACTACGTCGCGATGCCGCGGCTGTCCGGCCTGGCGCTGTCGCCGGACGGGAGCCGGCTCGTCACGACGGTGGCGACGATCAACCGCAAGGGCACCGGCTACTCCTCGGCCGTCTGGGAGGTCGACCCGACCGGCGAGCGGCGGGCGCACCGGCTCACGCGCAGCACCAAGGGCGAGTCGGGCGCGGCGTTCAGCGCCTCGGGCGACCTGTTCTTCACGTCGGCGCGCCCCGACCCGGACGCCGACGAGGACGACGCCCAGCCCGCGCTGTGGCTCATCCCCGCGCACGGCGGCGAGGCCCGCGTCGTGCTCGCCCGCCCGGGCGGCGTCGGCGGCGTGGTCTGCGCCAGGGACGCCGACGTCACGCTCGTCGTCGCGGGGGTCCTGCCCGGCGCCGCCGACGAGGAGGAGCACGCGGCGCTCTTCACGGCCCGCAAGGAGGGCGGGGTCGACGCGATCCTGCACACCGGCTACCCGATCCGCTACTGGGACCACGACCTCGGCCCGGCCCGCTCCCTGGTCTTCGCGCTCGAGGAGGCCGCCGGGGACGAGGCCGCGGCCGCCACGGGGACGGCCGCCGCCGGGGACGGCCCGGCCGCCGAGGAGGAGCCTCCCGCGCCGCTGCCCGGCACCGTCGACCGCACCCCGCAGCTGCGCCTGCGCCGGCTGACCGACGGTCTCCCGGCGCCGCTGCACGAGCCGCACCCGGTCCTCTCCCCCGACGGCACCTTCGCCCTCCTCGACGTGCCCGTGCCGATGGCGCGCGCCGAGCAGCGCTCCGCCCTGGTGCGGATCGACGTGGAGTCCGGCGAACGCCATACCCTCCTGGACCTGGAGGCGACCGACGTGGCCCCCGGGCCGGTGAGCCCGGACGGCACCCGCGCGGTGGTCGTGACCGACCGGATCACGACCCCGACCGACGCCCCCCGCCCGCGGCTGCACGTCGTCGACACGACGACCGGCGAGAGCACCCCGCTCGCGCACGACTGGGACCGGTGGGCGACCCCCGCGGCGTGGACGCCCGACGGCTCCGCGGTGCTCGTGCTGGCCGACCAGGACGGCCGCCGCCCGGTCTTCCGGATCGACGTGGCGACCGGCGAGGTCACCCAGGTCACGCACGACGACGCCGCGTGGAGCGACCTCGTCGTCGACCCGGAGGGGCGCGTGGCCTACGGCGTGCGCAGCTCCTACCTCTTCCCGCCCGAGCTCGCGCGCCTCGACCTGGAGACCGGCGAGGTCACGCCGCTGCAGGGCCCCGTCGAGCGCCCGGAGCTGCCCGGCCGCCTCGACGAGGTCGAGACCACCACCGAGGACGGCACGCGCGTGCGCGGCTGGCTGGCGCTGCCCGACGGCGACGTGCCCGACGGCGGCCACCCGATGCTGCTGTGGATCCACGGCGGTCCGCTGAGCTCGTGGAACGCCTGGTCCTGGCGGTGGAACCCGTGGCTGCTCGTCGCCCAGGGGTATGCCGTGCTCATGCCCGACCCCGCCCTCTCCACCGGCTACGGGCAGGACTTCATCCAGCGCGGCTGGGGCGCGTGGGGCGAGGCGC
>CAZONQ010000188.1:0-4920 GCA_964581125.1 uncultured Ornithinimicrobium sp. | reverse complement strand
ACAGGAACGACCCCCACGGCCAGACCCACGAAACCCACGACGAGCCCGACGAGCCCCACGGCGAGCCCCACGAGCCGCACGGCGAGACCGACGAGCCCCACGCCTGACCACACACCCACCCGCAGCACCCACCCGACTCAGGACCAAACTGCGTCAGCCCGGCGTCCCGCAGCCCGACGAGGGGTGCTGGTGGGGCCACGGGCCGTCACCGTTGACCAGCTGTCTCGGGGGAACGCTCGCACGACCCCTCGGTGGGTCGACCTCCCCGGACGTCACGACGAGGCGGCGCGACGCACCTCGAAAACGAACCAGCGCCGCGGCCACCGGCCCGCCTGCTCCTGCCGCACGATCTCGTGACCCTCCCGCTCGACCCACACCGGGATCTCCACCGGAGCGACCCGGTCGCGGGTCCAGATCTCCAGGACGGACCCCGGCTCCATCGCCCGCACCGCACGGGCGGCACGGATGAGCCCGACGGCGCAGGGCGTGGCCCGGTTGTCGAGCAGGAGGTGGTCGCCCCGAGTCGTGACACCCTCGGGAAGCGGCCGAGTGGCGGGGTTCACGGCCGCGACCCGGACCGGTCGAGGTCCTCGATGTCGCAGACACCCTGCACCGGCGAGCAGTGCCGGAAGAGCGGGCAGGTGATGAAGACGACGACCAGCGCGACGATGGCCAGGACCTTGAGCGGGATGAGGACGCCCGGGAACGTCGTCCACCACGACATCGGCAGGGCCCGGTAGGCACCGGCCATGACCAGCCCGGTGACGATGATCGTCGGCAGCGCGAAGCGCACCACCCAGCGGAAGCGGTCCAGCTGTCGTGCGCCGGCGAGGACCGCCGGGACGACCGGGTGCTCCCGCCCCGCAGGCATGGCCACCGTGATGTTCCACAACGCCCCGCCGAGCCACAGGGTGAAGGCGGTCAGGTGGAGCAGGCGCAACCAGAACGGCCAGCCGGCACCCGCATCGGTCCACGCCCACCCCACGAGCAGACCTGCCACCACCACCGCGGCGGACGCGGCGACGGGCAGACGGCGGACGCCCATGGCCAGGAGGGCGGCGACGACGACCGAGCCGACGACCAGCGACCACGTGACCCAGCCCGCACCGCTCACGGCCGGGACCCCCAGCCCGCCCGGGGCGCCCAGGAGCACGAGGACCGCGACCCACCGCGCGACGCGGTCGGCATGACCGAAGGCAGCGCCGTTGAGCGCCTGGACCGCAGCGTCGTCGGCCCCCTCCTCCCGGGAACGGAGATAGGCCACCCGCCAGACCACGAACCCGCCCGCGAGCGCGAGCGACCACAGGGTGAGCCAGCGCAGGCCCGTCTGCCCCCAGGTCAGGCCCATCCCGCTGCTGGTCAGGGTCACGCCGGCCAGCGAGGCCAGGCTGATGAGCGTGAACGCGACCTTCGGCAGGAAGGGCGTCTCCTCGCGGACCACCACCTGCAGCGTCTCGACACGGGACTGGTCACGGGCGCTCGGCGTCGTGGTCATGGGGGCCTCCGGGTTAACCCAACATTTATATAACGAAAATAGCCGGTGGGGACGCCCGGTGTCCAGCGGCCACCGACCGGCACACGAGCCGCACCGGCGGCTTCCGGTGGACGGCCGACGCCGGTCGCGGCACGGTGGAGGCATGGCTGAGAAGAAGGACGAGGACCCGGGCCCGAGCATCAAGGACCCGGAGATGTACGAGGCGCTCCGCGACGACGGGATGAGCAAGTCCAAGGCCGCGGCCATCTCCAACGCGGCCGACAACAGCTCCCGCGAGGAGGTCGGCCGGCGCGGCGGGGAGAGCCCGCCCTACGAGGAGTGGACGGTCGAGGAGCTGCACGACCGCGCCGCCGAGCTCGACATCGAGGGCCGCTCCGACATGGACAAGGACGAGCTGATCAGGGCCCTGCGCAGTTAGGCTGGCGCCGGTGAGGGACAGACCCACGCCGGAGGACGACCGCGGCGAGACGCGCGACCAGCGGATGGACCGCAACTTCGTCGAGATCCTGCAGGAGCTGCGCGTGCTGCAGACGGGCACGCAGATCCTGGCCGGCTTCCTCATGACGCTGCCCTTCCAGGCGCGCTTCCCCGAGCTGAGCGACTACCTGCGCGGGCTGTTCCTCGTGGCGATCTCGCTCGCCTTCGTCACGACCGTCCTGCTCGTCGGTCCGGTCAGCGTGCACCGGGCGCTCTTCCGGCAGCACCGCAAGCACGACCTCGTGCGGGTCTCCCACGTCATGGCGCGGGTCGGGCTGCTCACGCTCGGGCTCACGATGGCGACCGTCATCACGTTGATCTTCAGCGTGGTGCTCGGCGACGAGGCGGGCTGGGTCGCCGGTGGCGTCTGCGCGGTGCTCTTCGGCGCCGTGTGGTGGGGGCTGCCGCTGTGGATCCGCGCCGACCGCGCGGACGCGTGAGGCTCAGTCCTCCAGCAGCTCCCGCACGGCCTTCTCCACCGCACCCTGACGACGGGCCGGCGTGCGCCCGGTGGCACGCGGGACCGTGATCGTCTCCCCCTCCTCGTAGCGCTCGACCACCTGCGGGTCGATGTAGGACCCCTTGGCGATGGTCGGGGTGTTGCCGAGGAACTCCGAGACCTCCTCGACCGCCTCGCGCACCGCCCTCCGGCGGGAGGCGGCCGTGTCCCCCGGTTCCGGCGAGCTGGCCAGCGCGACGGCCGCGTGGACGGTGGCGTGCCACGTGCGGAAGTCCTTGGCGGTGAGCTCTCCGTCGAAGAGGTCCGCCAGGTAGTCGTTGACGTCGTCGGCGTCCAGGTCGCGCCAGCGGCCGTCGGTCCTGTGGGCCAGGACCCGCTGCGAGCCGGTGCGGCGGCGACGCATCGCCCGCAGCGCCTCGGCGACGTCGTCGTCCTCGATGGTCAGCTCCTGCTCCACGCCGCCCTTGCCGGTGAAGGTGAAGCGCAGCCCGCCGCGGACCGACCGGACGTGCCGCCGCTCGAGGGTGGTCAGGCCGAACGACCCGTGGGCGTCGGCGTAGACGTCGTGCCCGATCCGGAAGTAGCCCAGGTCGAGCATCCGCACCGCGGCTGCGCAGGCCCGCTCCCAGGGCACGCCCTCACGGCGCAGGTCGCGCGTGACCCGGCGGCGGACGGCGGGGAGCCGGCGCGAGGCGTCGAGGATCCGCTCGAACTTCTCCTCGTCCTGCCGGGCGCGCCAGTCGGGGTGGTAGAGGTACTGCCGCCGGCCGGCGTCGTCGGTGCCGACCGCCTGGATGTGGCCGTCGGGCGCGGGGCAGATCCACACGTCCTCCCAGGCGGGCGGGATGGCGAGGGCCTTGAGGCGCGCGACCTCCTCGCCGGGCAGCCGGCCGCCGTGCTCGTCGAGGTAGGTGAAGCCGCGGCCGGAGCGTCGGCGGGTCCACCCGGGCGAGTCGGGCGAGACGGTGCGCAGACGGGCCATGGACGAGTATGCGGTCACCCTCGTCCTGCGCGGCAACCCGAACCGGCACCGGCCGCGGGCGCGCCGACGACCCCCTGCTTGTTTCAACGAGACTCATCGTGAATACTGGACGGGTCAGCGTCGTGCAGAAGGAGGTCGCCGTGACCTATGTGATCGCCCAGCCGTGTATCGACGTGGTCGACCGCGCGTGCGTGGAGGAGTGCCCCGTCGACTGCATCTACGAGGGCGAGCGGGCGCTCTACATCCATCCGGACGAGTGCGTCGACTGCGGCGCGTGCGAGCCCGTCTGTCCCGTCGAGGCGATCTACTACGAGGACGACCTGCCCACCGAGTTCACGCCCTACCTGCAGGACAACGCCGACTTCTTCTTCGACACCCTGCCCGGCCGCGACGAGCCGCTGGCCTCCCCCGGCGGCGCCGCCAAGCTCGGCGCCATCGGCGTCGACACCCCGCTCGTCTCCTCCCACCCGCCCCAGGCCTGACGGCCGCTCAGGCGTCGGTGGTGGCCCGGGAGAGGTGGGCCACGCAGACCGCCGGCGTGACGAACGGCTCGAGCGCGTCGACCTGCACGGCGCCGCCCGCCGCCTCGGCGACGCCACGCATCAGTCCCAGGTGGACGGCGCACGGGACGGTGCGGTCCTCGCGGGCCAGGCTCCCGAAGGGGCAGTGGTGCACCCGCACCGTCGCGCCGCCCTCGGGCCGGGCCGTGACCTCCGGCGCGAAGCCGGCCCCGTCCATCACCCTGGCCAGCTCGTCGAGACCGCCCTCCCAGGCGCCCCCACGCCTGGCGCCGGTCCCGTCCGCCACCTGGTCGTCGCCGGAGTGGCGGTGACCCCAGGCCCGGCCGGCGGCCTCGGCGGCGGCGACCGCCGCCTCGCCGTCACCCAGGTGCATGGACAGCGCCCGGGCGATGAGCTCGTAGTTGTCGTGACCGGCCTCGGCGTGGTCGCGCCGCGCCACGAAGAGCAGCGGCGGGCGGCCGGGCCCGGTCGAGGTCCCCTGGCGGCGCTCCACGAGGCCCTCGTCGACGAGCCGCTCCAGGTGGAACCGCACCGTGTTGTCGTGCAGCCCCGTCGCCTCGGCCAGGGCGCGGACGCCCAGCCCCTCGCGCGCGGCCGCGATCACCCGCAGGATGTCCGCCCGTCGTTCTCCCGCGCGCCGGGCGGTCACGGGGTCCGGCGCGGTGTCGGACGCGTGCGACGTGGCCATTTCCACAGCATACGCGGTGGAAATGGCGCAGGTCACGCTCCCGGAGGCGGCGGGGCCGGAGGGGATGCGTCCGTCGGTGGCGCGTGCCACGCTCGTCCCAGGCCCGGCACCCGCCCGGACCACGACCTAGGAGCACGAGATGGCGCACGGCGACATCACGCACATCGACATCCCGGTGAGCGACACCGGCAGGGCCGCGGAGTTCTACAGCGGCCTCTTCGGGTGGGAGATCTCCGAGATGCCCGGCTACGAGGGCTACCCCATGTGGCAGGCCCCCAACAAGATCAGCGGCGGCGG
>CAZONQ010000187.1:2620-4925 GCA_964581125.1 uncultured Ornithinimicrobium sp. | reverse complement strand
GAGCATCGGCGGCGAGTCCGCTCGCACCAGGTTGACCGGCGAGGTCCGCCTGGCCAGCTCCTCGCGCTCGTAGGCCGGGGTCTGCGGCCACAGCGAGGCGACGAGCGAGGGCAGGACCGTGAGGTCGTAGGCGCCGTACCAGAGCACGAGGGCACCGACGGAGGCGTCGCCGTCGCCGACGCCCGTCGCGCCCAGCAGCCACTGGTCCGGCTGCGGGTGCGCGGCGCCGAGACCCGCGACCGCGGCCAGGTGCGAGCCGGCCGAGTCGCCCCACAGGGCGAGGCGGGAGGCGTCGACGCCGAGCTCCACGGCATACCTGCGCAGGTAGCGGACCGCGGCGACGACGTCGTGGACCGGCCCCGGGAGCGAGGACTCGGCGACGAGCCGGTAGTCGGGCGTCGCCACCGCGAAGCCGGCGTCGACGAGGTGCTGGAAGAACCGCTGCTGGCCCCACTGGAGCGGCACGATGCGACGGTCGCCCTCGCGCCAGCCGCCGCCGTGCACCCACATGACGACCGGTGGCCGCTCGACCGCGGTCGGCACGTGCAGGTCGAGGACCATCGGGCGGTAGCCGTCGACCATGGCGTAGCTCAGGCCCGTCCAGGTGCGGGCGCCCTCCGGCGGCGGGTGGTCGAGGGGCGGGTAGGAGGTCGGGGGCGGCCAGGGGCCGTCCTCGACGGGTGGGCGCAGGTCGCGGACGTCCATCAGGCCTCGCTCTCGGGGTGGGGGTCGGTCTCCGGGTGCTCCCCGGCGGTCGGGGCGAGCCGCTGGCGCAGCCCGCTGGCGCGCACCACGCGGCGGGCGACGGCGGCGCGGACGACCGGCTCGGTGGCGACGACGCGGACCTTCTGCTCGGCGCGCGTCACCGCGGTGTAGAAGAGCTCGCGCGTCAGCAGCGCCGAGTCCTCCCCGGGCAGCAGCACGGTGATCTCCTCGGCCTGGCTGCCCTGCGCCTTGTGGATGGTCATCGCGTGCATCGTCTCGACGTCGCCCAGCCGGCTCGGCGCGAAGCGCTGCGCCCCGGTCGCGCCCTCGATCACGGCCATCCGCACCGGTGCCCCGTCGGGCGTGCGCGAGGCGACGACCACGCCCGTGTCGCCGTTGAGCACGCCGTTGGCGTAGTCGTTGGCGGTGACGAGGAGGGGACGGCCGACGTACATCGGGTCGTAGAAGGTCAGCCCCGTGTCCTCGCCGAGCCAGGTCTCGGTCAGCCGGTTCCACGTGCGCACGCCCTGGGGTCCCTCCCGGTGCGCGCACAGCAGCCGGTGCCGGCCGAGCGCGGCCGTCGCCGCGTCGGCGTCCCCGTCGCGCGCGGCCGAGAGGACCGCCCGCGCGTGCCCGGTCACGAGGCGGCGCAGGCCGGCCGTGGGGTCCTCGTCGGCGACCCACTCCACCTCCTCGCCGCCGGCCCGGAGCGCGGCGACCACGTCGTCGGCGTCGCCGCGGCGCAGCGCCTCGGCCAGCGCGCCGATGGTCTCGCCGTAGCGGTGCACGGTGCGCAGCCGGGCGAGGGCCACCGGCGAGCGGTCGGGGTGCTCCTCGGCCCCGGCGACGAGGTCGGCCAGCACCGCGCCGGCGTCGACCGACACCAGCTGGTCGGCGTCGCCGACGAGGATGAGCCGGGCGCCGGGGCGCAGCGCCTCGAGCAGCCGCGCCATCTGCGTCAGCGAGACCATCGAGGCCTCGTCGACGAGGACGACGTCGTGCGGCAGCCGGTTGCCGCGGTCGTGGCGGAAGCGGGTCCGGCTGTCCGGCCGCCACCCCAGGAGCCGGTGCAGGGTCTTGGCCTCGACCTCGCCCAGGCGCTCGACCACGGCGCGGGTCGCGGGGTCGGGGGTGCGCCCCAGGATCCCCGCGAGCGCCCCGGCGACGGCCGCCCCGACCCGGGCGGCGGCCTTGCCGGTGGGCGCGGCCAGCCCGACGCGCAGCGGACGCTCGCCGGCGGCCGCGGCCTGCTCGGCCAGCAGCGCGAGCACCCCGGCGACGGTCGTCGTCTTGCCGGTGCCCGGCCCGCCGGTGAGCACCCCGGTGCGCGCGTGGGCGAGCACCTCCGCGGCGGCGCGCTGCTCGGCGTAGCCCTCGCCCGGGAAGACCCGCTCCAGGCCCGCGGCGAGGACCGCCTCGTCGACGGGCAGCGGCCCCAGCGCGGCCCGGGCCCGCAGGTCGTCGACGACCTGGACCTCCTGGTGGTGGTAGCGCTGGAGGTAGACCAGCCCCTGGTCCACGACGAGGGCGCCCTGCGCGGCCAGCGCGCTGGCGGCCACCCGGTCGGTCCAGCCGTCCGGCTCCGGCCAGGGCAGGTCGT
>CAZONQ010000187.1:0-2520 GCA_964581125.1 uncultured Ornithinimicrobium sp. | reverse complement strand
GGAGGCGAGGGTCGCGAGGTCGACGGCGACCGAGCCCGAGCGCACCGCGCGGGAGGCCAGCGCCGCCGCGAGCACGACGCTCTCGTCCTGCTCGCGGGCCACGCGGGCGAGGGTGGCGGCCACGTGGACGTCCGCGGCCGTCAGCACGCCGGCGCGGTTGAGGTCGCGCAGCAGCCCGGTCGCCCCGAGCGCCAGCCGCCGGTCGTGGCCGTCGACCGGCTCGAAGGTCTCCAGCATCGTCACGGCGCCTCCTCCGGCCGGTCGGCGCGCCCGTCGAGCAGGTCGGACACGGCGGTGACGAGCCGGACCGGCGGCCGCCACGAGAACACCCCGCACGGGTGCCCGTCGACCACGGGCGTGGCCGGGCCGCACATGCCCCGCACGTAGAGGTAGAGGACGCCGCCGAGGTGCCGGCCCGGGTCGTAGCCCGGCAGCCGCCAGCGCAGGAAGCGGTGGGCGACCACGGCGTAGAGCAGCGCCTGGAGGGGGTAGGACGAGTGGCCCATCGCCTCGTCGAGCATCTCGGGGCGGTAGTCCGCCGCCGTGAGCGGCTCCTCCGGCGGCCCCAGCCAGTTGGTCTTGTAGTCGACCACGAGGTAGCGCCCGCCGGTGCGCAGCACGACGTCGACCGAGCCGGTGAGGTAGCCCCGCAGCTCCTGCGCGGCGAGCTCCGGGTCATGGTCGAGCACCTCGGCCCAGGCCCGGACGGGGTCGCCGGCGCGCAGGTGCGCGCGCAGCAGCGGGACCAGGTCGCCGAGCACGGCCGCGGTCCCGGGAGCGGCCCGGCGCAGGTCGCCGCCACCGAGCGGCAGCTCGAAGTCGAGCTCGCAGAGCCGGTCCTCCCGGGCGACGTCGCGCAGGGTCGTGCCGCCGGCCAGCGGGCCGAGGGGGGTGTCGTGGACGGCGACGAGCGCGTCGGCGAGCGCCTCCTCGTCGAGCTCGACCGGCCACTGCACCCGCTGCTCGGCGACCTGGGACAGCAGCTCCGCCCGCAGGTCCTCCGCCTGCGGGTCGGCGTGCTCGAGCACCGCGTGGACGAGGGAGCCGAAGGTCGCCCCGACGGGCAGGTCCGCCATCGGCGAGGGGAGCTCGGCGCCGGGCGGCACCGGCTCGAGCCCGGGCAGGGAGGGGGTGGCGTCGACGACGGGGTCGGGGGTGTCCGGCTCGTCCTCCCGCGGGACGGCCTCGGGCTCGCTGCCCACCCCGCCGGGGAGGTCCTGGCCCTGGATGCCGGGCGGGGTCGACAGGGCGGTGTATGAGGTGCGCCGCCACGCGTGGTCGACCTGGCGCGTCCAGCGGGCGACCTGCAGGTCGGGCCGCTCCGGGAGCGGCACCTGCGGCACCTCGGTGGAGGGGTCGGCCGGCTCGAGGGCGAACGCGCCGGCGTCCGCCCACCGCTGCAGGGTCTCGGTGGCCGCCGCGTCCCGGGTCGGCACCGTGACGACGTCGGGGACCTCGCCCTGCCCGGGTGCCCGGCCGAAGAGGACCCGGTGCAGCGGCGAGGCGGCGGCGTTGGTGACCGGTGCCCACCAGGTGACGACCTGGGACTGGGCACGGGTGAGCGCGACGTAGAGCAGCCGCAGCGACTCCCCGGCGTCCTCGTCCTTGTGCGCCCGGACCGAGGCCTCCCAGCCGGGGTTGCCGGGTGCCCCGCCGACGTCGAGGCACCGGGTGCGCTCCGGCTCGGGCTCGTGGAAGAGCGGGATGTCGGGGCTGTCGCTGATCCAGCGGTCGGTGAGGGTGGGCAGGTAGACGACCGGGAACTGCAGGCCCTTGCTGCCGTGGATGGTCATCAGCTGGACGGCGGCCGCGTCGCTGTCCAGACGTCGGGTCCGGGCGCCGGCCGACTGGGGGGCGTCCTCGGCCATGCCGGCCCGCAGCCACTCCAGCAGGGCGACCAGGCCGAGCTGCTCGCGGCGGGACACCTCGTGCAGCAGCTGGGCCACGTGCCGCAGGTCGGTGAGCACCCGCTCGCCGTTGACCTGGCCGAGCACGCGGGCGGGCAGGCCCGCGACGGTGAGCACCTCGAGGACGGCGGCGACGCCCTGCCGGCCGTAGACGTGGGCCAGGTCCCGGCACCGCCCGGCCAGCTCGTCGTCGAGCCCGGCGCCGCCCTCGTCGAGGGTGCGCACGTCGTAGCCGAGCAGGTCGGTCAGCGCGGCGGCGCGGGTGAGCACGGAGCGGTGCGGCGCCACCATCGCCTCGAGCAGCGCGAGCCAGTCGTGCGCGGCGGGGCTGTGCAGCACCGTGGACCCGCCGGTGCTGACCGCGGGGATCCCCAGCCGCTGCAGCTCCTGCTGGGCGAGCGCCAGGTCCTTGCCCTTGTGGGCGATGACGGCGACGTCGCGCGCCCGCAGCGGCCGCCCGTCGAAGGTGGCTCCGGAGGCCAGGAGGGCGGCGACGTCCTGGGCCAGGTCGCGCGCGATGAACGGCCGGACCGTGGGCATCCGCCGGTCGCCGCCGAGGTGCTCCCTGAGCAGCACCTGGCGCAGGCGGACCGGCGGCGGGGCGGCGTCGGCG
>CAZONQ010000186.1:0-4960 GCA_964581125.1 uncultured Ornithinimicrobium sp. | reverse complement strand
GACCACACGCCCGAGGCCGTAGGTCTGGTGCGAGACCCGGTCGTCCAGCGCGAACTGCTGGATCTCGGGCTCCGCCTCTCGCTTGAAGGGGCTGCTGGCAAGGTGTCGTCGGGCTCCGGATCCACGAGTGCGCATGCCTCAGTATCGCCCACGCTGCTGACCGCGTGCAGAGACACTGCAGAGCGCCGGCCGGACCGCGGTGCGGTCCGGCCGGTGCCCGCCGTGCTCAGGACTGGTTCCGGTGCTCCTGGACCGTCTCCTTGGAGTCCTGCGCACTCGCCTTGACGTCTTCCGTCGCCGACCGCGCCTCGTCCTTGACGTGCTCGGCGCTCTGACCGGCCGTCTCCTTGACCGCGTCGACCGCCTCCTGCGCCTGCGGCTTGACCTGCTCGACGACGTCCTGGGCGACGGACCTGGCCTCCTCGACCACGCCGCTGTCCTGGACGTTCTCCTTGGCGGTGGTCGACAGCTCGCGCTCCTTGGCCGAGCTCGGCAGCAGCGAACCGACGAGCCACCCGGCGGCGAGCGCGACCACGCCGGCCGCCATCGGGTTGCCACGGGTCTGCCGCCGCGCGGCGGCCGGCGCGCCCGTGACTGCGTCCTTGGCAGAGCCGGCGAGGTCGCCGACCTGGCTGCCGACCTGGTCCACGGCGTCGGAGGCGCGGCCGGTCAGGCCGGGCTCGTCGTCCCAGGGGTCGTCGCTGCCCATGACCTTCTCCTTGAGGGAGTGGCCGGCGCCACGGACCCGGTCACGCGCCTTGTCCACCTGGCGGCGGGCGACGTTGCCGGGGCTCGCCGCCTCGCCGAGGGCGTCGACGTCGCGGCTCAGGTCCATCCTGGTGCGCTCGATCTCGGCGCGCAGGACCTCGGGGTCGTCGCTCGCCGGGACGGGATCAGTTGGGTAGTTGCTCATGCGTGCTCCTCGTTTCCCTTGAGTGCGTCGGGCACCTGCTTGGCGGTCTCGACGGTGTGCGGCATGCCCTTGACCTTCTGCAGCTGCGCGCGGCCCATCACTGCCAGGACCGCCGCGACGACCGCCCACACGACGGCCACGACGACCGCGGCCCAGCCGCGGTCCATCACCGAGCCGAGCGCCCACCAGAGCGCCACGGACAGGAAGAGCAGGACGAACCACGCCGCCGTCCCGGCGCCGGCGAGCATCCCCGCCCCGCGCCCGGCCTGCGCCGCCGACTGCTTGGCCTCGGCCTTGGCGAGCGCGACCTCCTGACGCATCAGCGTCGACAGGTCGGTGGAGATGTCCGCGACCAGCGCGCCGATCGAGGCCACCTCGCCCTTGTCGTAGGTGTCGTGCGCCCCGTGGATCTGCTCCGCGTGGCGCGGCTCGCCGGGAGCCGGTCGCGACCGCGGCTCGGGCGCGACGTGCGCGCCGCCCGTGGTGGTCACGGCCGACCGCCCTCGCCCTCGACGGGCGGGACCGACCCCGTGACCGGGGGCACGTCGTACCCCATACCTCCAGGTCCGCGGACCGGCGGGACGTCCTCGACCGGTGCCGGGGCGGTGCCCGGCGAGCCCGGGACGTCCGCGCTCGGGCGCCCGCCGTAGGACGGCACGGGCGCACCCGCGACGGCCGGCGTGACAGGTGCCGGCACCGGGGCCGACAGCTCCTGGCCGGAGGACCCCTGGTCCTGCTGGTGCTCGTCGCGCAGCCCGCGGGTCAGCCGCCCGCCGACGAGCCCGACGAGCGCGCAGACGGCGAGGAAGGTGCCCGGCCTGCGCCGCGCATGGCTGCGGACCTCGTCCAGCACGTCCTCGGGCCGGCGGTCCGCCAGCCACGAGGCCATGCCGTCCATCCGGTCGCCCGCCTGGCGCACGAGGCCCGCGGCCATGCCGCCGTCCTGGTCGGCGCCGTCGGCCATCCGGTCCAGCTCGCCGGCGAAGCTGCGCAGCGCGTCCGCCGCGCGGCCCTGCTGCGTGCCGGCCTGGTCGGCCAGGTCCGTGCGGACGCTGTCGTAGAGGGAGGCCACCTGCGACCTGGCCTCACCGACGACCGCCCTGGCCTCCTCCCCCGTGGTCCGGGCGACCGAGCGCCCGGCCTCCTTGGCATCGCCCGCCACGCTCGCGGTCTCCTGGACCGCCACGTCGCCGGTGCTCCGCGCCTGCTCGTCCTGGTCGAACGGTCGGTCGCTCATTCCCGCCTACCTCCTCCGCGGACCGGTTGTCCGCTGGATTCGACGGTATGCAGTGCTCCTCACCCAGCGCGTCGCCAAACGTCCCCCTCATCCGCAGGGGTGTGGTCGGCTTAAGCCATGGCCCACGCGGGCGCAGTGTGCTCGATGCGGTGCTCACCACGGGGGCGCGGGGCCCGGACACGATAGCGTCCGCTCAAGCCGCAGAGCAGAGGGAAGGACTGACGCATGTCGTTCATGGAGAAGATGGAGCGACAGTGGACCGAGCGCACGCTCGGTGTGGAGCACGTGAGCGTCAGTGCTTCTGCGCGCGTCACGGGGGACGCGGATCGCGCCTGGGGAATCCTGACGGCTCCCGAGCTTGCACATCTGACGGACCCAGCCGTGGTGACCGCGTTCCACGTTCCCGGTACTCCTCTTGGGGAGGTGGGCGAGCAACAGTGCTTCATTCGGGACGAAGGAGAAGGTCGTCGGTCGGTGACGCTCACCGAGGTCGTGGAAGTAGAGCGACCTGTCCGCGTGGTCGTGGCATGCCCGACGTACCCAGTCGACTGCACCACCACCTACGAGCTCCGTCTTGAGGGAACAGCACTGATTTTGTCCTGCAAGATGGACCTCGTCGTCGAGAGGGGCTTGCGCCGTAGGATCCAGCCCAGCCTTCAGACAGAGACTCAGTCCATGCTGGACCGAATCGCCGCAGTGATCCGGTCGGGACTGACGCTGCCATCTTCGCCAAGCCACTCTCCGGTCGCGGAGGAGGCCCACAGGGAGCGCGGCGAGCGACCAGAGGAGTAGGCCCGCCAGTCCTTCTCCACCGTCTGGTCGCCGGCAGTGGCGACGAATCTTGCGGCGGCCACGCCCTCTTCAGGCCAGGGCGAGGAGGGCCGCTCCGAGCAGCACGGTCGAGGCGGCGACACTCGTCAGGAGCACAGCCATCGCACGGCCCGGCAGCCGCTGTCCCGGCTCCAGCACCACGCCGGTGGCGAGCGCGACGCGGGGCGGCGAGGCGATGATCGCGATCGAGCCGGCGACGTTCTGGCCGGCGAGGGCGACGAGCGGGTCCGCCCCCAGGCTGGTCGCTCCGGTGGTCGTGGCGGCGGAGAACATCGCTGCCGAGCCGGTGTTCGAGCCGGTGAGGTAGCCACCGAGGGCACCGACCGCAGGGACAGCCGCGACGAAGCCGTAGCCGGCTCCGGCCGCCGTGGTGGCCAGGTGCTCGGCCGAGCCGGTGGCGGCCATGACGATCCCGATGAGCATGAAGACGATCGCGTTGCCGGCGATCGGCACCCACCGCCGGAGCGTGCCGCGGACGAGCTGCCACCGCTGCGGGGCAGGGAGGTCGACCGTGGCGGTGGCGACGGCCGCCGCGACGACGAGCCAGAGCGCAGGGCTGGCGACCCACCCCGGCAGGACCTCGGTGACGGCGAGCGCCGCCGCCGCGGCCAGGATGCCGACCACGAGCACCGCGTAGGGCACCAGGGCGACCACGAGGTCGCGCGTCATCCGCGGCAGGGGCCCGCGTGAGAGACGCGTGACGCCGAGCAGCATCGCGATCACCGCGGCCGAGGCGAAGACACCGGCGAGCGGTGGGCCGAGCAGGTTCGCCGGGACGAGGACGGCCCACTGGACGAGCACGACGGCCGCCGCGAGGAGCAGCTGGCGCGGTCCCGGCCGGCCGACGTTGAGCGCCAGCACCCCCGCCATGGACACGACGAGGACCGGCAGCGAGAGCAGCGCCGACCACACGCCGAGCTCGACGAGGTCCTGCCCGCCGAGCTGGGCCGCGACCAGCAGGCCCGGCGCCATCGAGCCCCACGGCACCAGCACCATGCCCAGCATCCCGGTGACCACGGCGCGCACCGGGGTGAGACCGAGCCGGACGAGGAGCGGGGCGGTGATGACCACCCCGAGGCCAAAGCCGGTCACCGACTCCATGAACGGCGTCAGGCCGAAGACGAGCAGCAGCAGCGTCAGGGCCCGGTCGGCTCCCCGCTCGGCCTCCTCGAGCCACTCGGCGATGCGGGCCTGTCCCCCGCCGTGCGTCATCACCTGCGCCAGCCCCACCCCGCCGAGGAGTATCAGCGCAATCTCGATGACGAGCGGCCCCATGTTCCCCACCTCACGGAGCGCCTCCCCTCCACTGACCGGGAAGGCGGTCGCGCCCACGACAACGGCGCTGGCGAGGCCGACGGTCCCGGCCCACATGGACGGCACCCGCAGCACGAGGAGGGCCAGCACCAGGACGATCGGTGCAAGGGCGGCGAGGAACCGCAGGAGGTCCGCGGTCACGAGACCCCTGCGACGTCAGGGGCACCGGCGGTTGGCACGACCGCGATCGAGCGGCGCGGTGTTCCCTTCCCGGTCGGCATGCGACAGGATGCTAGCCAGCGGCCGCCGACCCCCGACGGCCGCCCGGTGAGGTCGGCGCCCGACGGGGCGCACGGCATACCGGAGACACCGCGTCGACGAGGACCCACACATGAGCGGGCAGCCCGAGATCGTCACCCTGGAACCCACGCCGACCGCCGCCGTGCGCGGCACGGTCACGATGGACGAGCTGCGCGAGTTCTACGACAGCTCGTTCGGCAAGGTCGCCGCAGCCGTGGGGCGGCAGGGCGCGACGCCGACCGCGGCCTACGGGCTGTATGCCGCACCGCCCGGCGAGCGCTTCGAACTCGAGGTCGGGTTCGTGGTCGGCGGTGGGTTCGAGGCCGACGGGGAGGTCGTGCCGTCCTCGCTCCCGGGCGGGCGGGCCGCCCGGCTCGTGCACATGGGCAGCTATGACGAGCTCGGGCGGTCGTGGCAGCGGCTCA
>CAZONQ010000185.1:0-5013 GCA_964581125.1 uncultured Ornithinimicrobium sp. | reverse complement strand
GGCCAGGCGGACCTCGCCGGTCAACCTGGTGCGAGCGGACTCGCCGCCGATGCTCCTCGTGCACGGCGACGCCGACTCGATCGTGCCGGTCGACCAGTCGGTGCGGATGCACGAGGCGGCGCTGGCGGCCGGCGCCTCGAGCATGCTCGAGGTCTCCCCCGGCTCCGAGCACGTCTTCCACGGCGAGCCGGTCGAGCCGCACTGGGACCGCGCGGTCGGCTTCCTCGCCGAGCGGCTGGGCTGACGGCCGGCGGACGCAGAGCGCGCGCCCGGTCGCCGCTCAGGCGTCGACGGCGACGGGGGGTGCGACCTCGGCGGCACCCTCGAGCACCTCGGGGTGCCGGGTGCCCGGCCGCAGCGCCAGCAGGGCGTAGAGGATCGCCGCCAGGTCCACGAGCTCCTGCGTCAGGGCGCCGGCGACGGCCGGGATGTGGCCGAACGCCGCGACGACCATGAGGCCCAGGCTGAGCGCCACGCCGATCCAGATCGCGTTGAGCGCGACGCGGTAGGTGTGCCGGCCGATCTCGACGGCCTGGACGACCTTGCCGATGTCGTCTCGGGTGATGACGACGTCGGCGGCCTCGCTCGCGGCGGTCGACCCGCGCGCGCCCATCGCGACGCCCACGTCGGCGGTCGCCAGGACCGGCGCGTCGTTGACGCCGTCGCCGACCATGACGACCGGGCGGTGGGTCATGGCGTCGACGATCCGCACCTTGTCCTCGGGCAGCAGGCCGGCGGCGACCCGGTCGACCCCGGCCTGCTCGCCGAGGGAGAGCGCCGTCGTCTCGTGGTCGCCGGTGAGCAGCGCGACCTCCTGCATCCCCAGCTCGCGCAGCGCGCCGACCGTGGCGGGCGCGTTGGCGCGCAGCGGGTCGACGAGCACGAGGTTGCCGGCGAAGCGCCCGTCGACCGCGACCGCCACCGCGGTCTGCCCGGCCGCCAGCTCGGAGGGGTATGCCGTGGGGTCGGTATCGCGCACGAACGCCAGCTTGCCGACGACCACCGTGCGGCCGTCGACCTCGGCGACCACGCCGTTCGTGGCGCGCTCCTCGCCGGAGGTGGCCTCCGTCAGCACGAGCCCGCGGGTCCGTGCCGCGCGGATGACGCCGGCGGCGAGGACGTGGCCGGAGAGCTGCTCGGCCGACGCGGCCAGCCGCAGGACCTCGTCTGGGTCGTGGCCCGGGGCGGCGTCGACCCGGGCCAGCTCGGGCCGGCCCTCACTGAGCGTCCCGGTCTTGTCGAAGGCCACCGACCGGGCCCGGGCCAGCGACTCGAGGGTCGCGCCGCCCTTGACGACGATGCCCGAGCGCGCGGCCGCGCTGGTGCCGCCGAGGAAGGCCACGGGCGCGGCGATCAGCAGCGGGCAGGGGGTCGCCAGGACGAGCACCTCGGCGAAGCGCACCGGGTCCCCGGAGGCCCACCAGGCCACCCCGGCCACGAGCAGCGACACGGCCGTGAACGGCACCGCGAAGCGGTCCGCCACGCGCACCGTCGGCGCCTTCGCCTCCTCGGCGTCGGCGACGAGGCGCAGGATGCGCTGGTACTGCGAGTCGGCGGCCCGTGCGGTCGACCGCAGCACCATGGCGTGGTGGCCGTTGACGGCGCCGCTGAGGACCCGGTCGCCGTGGACGCGGGTGACGGGCAGGCTCTCGCCGGTGAGCGAGGACTCGTCGAGGACGGCCTCGTCGTCGACCAGCACGCCGTCGACGGGCACCACCTCGCCGGGGCGGACGAGGAGGTGCTCCCCCGGCCCGACCTCGTCGACCGGGACGTCGCGGACCTGCTGCTCGCCGTCGGCGCGCCCGCCCTGCTCGTGGACGAGGTGCGCCACCTGCGGCGCCCGCTCGAGGAGCGAGGTGAGCTCCGCGCGGGCCCGGGCTGCTGCATACTCCTCCAGCGCCTCCCCGCCGGTGAGCATGACGACGACGATGAGGGCGGCGACGAACTCCCCCACCGCGAGGGTGGCGACCATCGCGACGACGGCGAGGATGTCGAGGCCGTAGTGGCCGCGTAGCACGTCGCGGAGCATGCCGACGGCGGTGCGCAGCACCACGAGGCCGACGAAGACGGTCGCGGTCCACCGCGCCCCGGCACCCTGGCCGGCGGCCAGGAGGACGAGCACGACGCCCAGCACGACGAGCGCCGCCACCACCGCCGGGTGTCGCCGCACGAAGTCTGAGGACGTTCTCACACTTCCTTACTACCCTATGTAGTGGGATCCGTCCACCACGGGTCCCCTCAGACGCCTCCGGCCGCGCCCGCACGTGGATGTGCGGACGCGGCCGGGGCGCCGGGGCCCCGTGCTCCGCGTGTCCCGACGCGGACGGCCCCGGAGGTCGGTCGCCGGTTGTCCCCTGCCGGCGACCGACCGGTCCCTAGGCGGCGGCCAGCCCCTCGGCCGGGCTGACCCGCGCCGCCTTGCGGGCGGGCAGCACGCTGGCGAGGGCGCCGGCGACCAGCGCCACGCCGACGATGAGGCCGACCGTGCCCCACGGCACCGCCAGCTGGACCGGCGTGCCCTCGGGCAGGAGGGTCTGGATGCCGAGCACCGCGTAGCCGACGCCCAGCAGCAGGCCCAGCCCAGCGCTGACGACGGCGAGCAGCACGCCCTCGGTCAGGAGCATCCCGCGCATCTGACCACGGGTCAGGCCGAGGCCGCGCAGCAGCGCGTGCTCGCGGTGCCGCTCGACGACCGACAGCGACAGGGTGTTGGCGATGCCGACCACGGCGATGACGACCGCGACGCCCAGCAGGCCGGTCGTGACCAGGACGAGCACGTCGAGCACCTGCGTGATGAGCGCCCGCTCCATGGCCGCGCCGGACAACGCGAGCCCGTCGGCGTCCGCCACCTCCTGGATCCCGCTCATCGCCCGTGCCACGTCGGCGTCGTCCGCGAGCCGGACCAGCACCGCGCCGGGCTCGACGGTGTCGCCGCCCAGCCGGGCCAGGTCCTGCTCGTTGACCGCGACGCTGTAGCCCACCGCGAGCTCGACGACGCGCAGGTCCGCATTGCCACCGGGACCGTGGACGGGCAGGGTGTCGCCGGGCTCGAGACCGCTCATCGCGAGCATCGAGTTGCCCATCCCGATCGTCCCGGGCTCCAGGTCGGCCAGCCCCGCGCCGCGCACCACGTCGCCGTCGCGCGCGGGGTCCAGCCCCATCGCCATCGTGCCCATCATCGACTCGTCCAGGGTCAGGTATGCGGTGTCCACCGCGCGGGCGGTCTCCACGCCTTCGGCGGCGGCCACCCTGGCCTCGGTGCCCGTGGGCAGCGCGACGGCCACGACCTCCGAGGGGATCTCCTCGGCGCCGTCCTCGCCGGACGTCTCGTCGGTGGCCTCGGGCTCGACGTACTGGCTGCCCGCCTCGACCATGAAGTCCACGGCGTAGGCGCTGTCGATCTCACCCAGCGCGGTCCGCTCGGCCGAGGCGGCGCCGATCGAGGTCATCGTGATGAGGGTGACGCCGACGAGGAGCGCCGCGCTCGTGGACGCGGCGCGCCCGGGGTTGCGCACGGCGTTGTCGACCGCGAGGCGACCCGGGGCGCCGACCAGCCGGGCACCGAGACCGAGGGCGCGGACCGCGGCCGGCACGACGACCACCGCGGCGACCAGGACGCCGACGAAGGAGACCAGACCACCGAGGACGCCGGAGAGGACGTCCCGGGAGGACGCCGCATACAGCATGAGAGCGGTGCCCAGCCCGACGAGGAGGAGCGCGATCCCCAGGCGCACCCAGCCGACGCGGCGCCGCTCCGTCGCCTGGCCGGCGGGGCGCAGGGCCGCGAGCGGCGAGACGCGGGTGGCGCGGACGGCGGGCCACAGGCTGGCCAGGACCGTGACGACGAGGCCGACGACGAGGGGCACGAGCACCACGACGGGCGTGACGGCGAGGCCGTCCCCGAGCGGGATGCCGAGGTCGAGGCGGCCGGCCAGCTGCAGCAGCCCCCAGCTCCCGAGGAGGCCGAGCCCGACGCCGACCGCGGAGGCGGCCAGGCCGAGGACGGCGGCCTCCAGGAGCACCTGGCGGCGCACCTGCGCGATCGTCGCGCCGACGGCCCGCAGCAGGGCGAGCTCGCCGGTGCGCTGGGCCAGGGTGATCGTGAAGGTGTTGGCGATGACGATCGCGGCGGTCGCGAGCGCGACGGCGCCGAAGCCGAGGAGGATCGCGGCGAGGACGTTGGTGCCGCCGGTGAAGGCGGCGACGCGCTCGGCCGCCGCCTCGGGCCCGGTCTGGACGACGGCCTCGGACCACACGTCGGTCACGGCCGCGCGGACCTGGGCCTCGTCGGCGCCGTCCGCGAGGTCGAGCAGGACCGCGTCGTAGGTCATGGCCGGGTCGATGGTGCGCAGCGTGCCCTCGCCCGCCGCGAAGCCGGGGCCGAAGGCCAGGGCGGTCATCTCGCCGAAGTCGGCGAAGCCGGAGACGGTGACGGTCACGCTGGCTGCCGCAGGTTCCCCGCCGGCCTCCTCGGACCCGTCCGTCGGGCGCACGAGCGTGAGCTCGTCACCGACGTCGAGACCCTCGCCGAGCTCGGGGTTGGCGAGGATCTCGCCCTCTGCGTCCGGCATCTCGCCCTGGAGCAGGGTCACCCCGGCGGCCGGGACCGTCGTGCCGTAGACCCAGTCGCGGCTGGTCGTCTCGGCGCTCACCGAGGCCTCACCGCGCACGTCTGCGACGCCGGGCAGCGCCGCGATCTCGTCGTAGGTGGCGCCCTCGACCGGCGCGCCCTCCGGGCCGGTGACCACGAGGCCGGCGTCGCGCAGACCGGCGCCGACGGCGTCCTCCATGCCGCGCTGGGCGGTCGTGATCGTCGCCAGGCTGAGCGCGAGGAAGGCCACGCCGATGACGATGGCCACGGCGGCGGACAGCAGCCGGCGTCCGCGGGACGCGAGACCGGCGACCATCCAGCCGGTGCGTGCCTGCCGCGCCATCAGAGGCGCCCCAGGGCCCGGACCGCCTCGAGCACCGCGTCGGCGTCGGGGTCGACGAGGTCGCCGGCGACCTGGCCGT
>CAZONQ010000184.1:0-5033 GCA_964581125.1 uncultured Ornithinimicrobium sp. | reverse complement strand
TCGGGCGCGCCGCGCAGCCGGTCGAGCTGGCGCCGGCCTACGTCTTCCTCGCCTCGCCGGAGAGCTCCTACGTGATCGGGGAGACGCTCAACGTCAACGGCGGGGCGGACTCTCCCTGATGCCGGCGCCCCTGGCGGTCACGCCCTTCGTGCACCGCTTCGTCAACCCGGTGCTCGTGCACCTGGCCGGACACGGCTGGTTCGCCGAGCTGGAGCACGTCGGGCGCCGCAGCGGCACCGTCCGTCGGACGCCGATCCTGGCCTTCCGGGACGGCGACGTCGTGACGATCGCGCTCACCTACGGCCCCGAGGTGCAGTGGCTCAAGAACGTCGAGGCCGCGGGCCGGTGCCGCATGCACCTCGGGCCGCAGCTGCTGTGGCTCGGCGCCCCGCGCCGGCTGACCACGGAGGAGGGCGTGGCGCGGATGCCGCAGCCGATCCGGTCCGTCTTCGCCCGCACCGGCTTCTGCACAGACTTCGTCGAGCTGCCCGTGGAGCACGAGCGGCCGTTCCACCAGCCTGGGTGAGCCCACCGCCCGACCGGGCGTGCACGCCATACCTCGTCGGTCCTCCCGGCGACCGGGGGCCCGGTGCGTCACAATCGTGGCACCAGACCAGGAGGCCCTGAGAGTGAAGACCCTGCCGCGGCGGCTCGACGCGCTCCAGCGACGCCACCCGTGGCTGGGCGTGCCGGTGGCCGTGGTCTTCAAGTTCTTCGACGACCACGGCGTCTACCTGTCGGTGCTCATCACCTACTACGGGTTCCTGGCGCTCTTCCCGATGCTCATGCTGCTCACCTCGGTGCTCGGCTTCGTGCTCGAGGGGGAGCCGGAGCTGCGGCGGCAGATCATGGCGACGGCGGTCGGGCAGTTCCCGGTCATCGGCACGCAGATCAGCCGCGAGGGGTTCGGCGGCAGCACGACCGCCGTCGTCGTCGGCGCCGTCGTGGCGGTCTGGGCGGCGGTGCGCGCGTCGCAGGCCACCCTGCACATGATGAACATCGCCTGGGCGGTGCCCCGGCACCAGCGGCCCGACCCCATCCGCTCGCCGATCAGGGCGCTGCCGCTCATCGCGATCGCCGGGCTGATGCTGGTCGGCACGACGGCCGGCACGATCCTGACGACCGAGGCGGGGGCCTACGGCGTGGAGCTGCGGCGGATCGTCCCTGCCGTCGTCGTGGTCATCAGCTTCTTCGTGGCGCTGCTCGTCTTCAGCCTGGGCATGTGGGTGGGCACGAGCTATCCGGTGAACTACTCGCAGGTGCTGCCCGGCGCGTTCGTCGCCGCGGTCGGCTGGCTGCTGCTGCAGCGCTTCGGGATCACCTACGCCAACCAGATCGTCTCGCGCACCGGTGACACCTACGGCGTGTTCGCCGTCGTGCTGGGCCTGCTCGTCTTCATCTTCGTGGCGGCGCAGGTCGTCGTCTTCGCCGTCGAGGTCAACGTGGTGCTCGTCAAGCGGCTGTGGCCGCGCGCGCTGCTCGGGCCGTTCACCACGTCGGTGCCGCTGACCGAGGCTGACCTGCAGACCTACCGCGACGCGGCCGTGTCCACGCGGATCAAGGACTATCAGGACGTCAAGGTGACCTTCGACCACCCGCTCGGGCCGCTCCGGGCGCGACGGTCCGGCGAGGGCGGGGTCGAGGGTGAGGCTCAGGGCGGCGGCGGTGCTCGGGGCGGCGGTGCTCGGGGCGGCGGGGCCGAGGGCCGCGGTGGGGCCGAGGGCCGCGGCGGTGCCGAGGGCCGCGGCGGTGCCGAGGGCCGCGGTGGGGCCGAGGGCGGCGAGGCGGGCGTGCCGCAGGGGGAGGAGGCGGGGGCCGTGCAGGAGCCCCGTGCCGCCGAGGAGCCCCAGGCAGACGAGGCGCCCCGTGCCGGGGAGGAGCCCCGCGCGTCCCCCTCCGGGCGCTCCTTCGACGAGCCCTCCGAGTAGAGCCCGCAGCTCACGCAGGGTAGAGCCCGCAGCTCACGCAGGTCAGCGCCGCGGGGCGAGCGCCTCCCTGGGTGAGGGCGCTCGTCGCGCGGTGGTGGGGTCAGGGGACGACTCAGACAAGATTCTGCACCGCATGCGACGTCGGCGACGTTGCATGCGGTGCAGGGTGTTGCATCTCCGACCGTGGTCCGGGGCGAGGCCCTGCTGGTCCCGTGGCGGTGGCGTCAGCGCTGGTCGCCGCGGTCGTCCTCGGGACGGTCCTCCGGGGCGGGCGCGGCGTAGGGGTCGGTCGGCGAGCCGGACGAGGGCGGTGGGGGCGGGGCGGACTGCCAGCCGCCCGACCCCGGGGAGGGGGGCGGGTCCTGCGGCGCGGCGTAGGGGTCGTGCGAGCCCGGCATCCCGGCCTGGTCGCCGCCGGGCTGGCCGTAGCCGCCCGACTGGCCGTAGCCGCCCGACTGGCCGTAGCCGCCGGGCTGGCCGTAGCCGCCGGGCTGGCCGTAGCCGCCGGGCTGGCCGGTGCCACCGGGCTGGCCGGTGCCATAGGCACCCCCGGCACCAGCTCCGGCACCCGCGCCATCACCGCCCGCGGGCGTGCCATAACCGCCCGCGCCCGGCCCGCCGTAGCCGCTGGCCTCGAGCGCCGCCTTCTTGTCGCGGCTGCGGCCGACCAGCCACAGGATGAGACCGAGGAGGGTGATGAGAGCCAGGGGGAAGAGCGCGAGGAAGGCGATGCCGGCCGCGACGACCCCGGTCACGTCGTCCAGGCCGAGCGCCGGGCTCAGCATGGCGGCCGAGTCGCACGTGACGGTGTGGTCGCCCGCCTGCTCGGCGGTGAACGCGCCGACGACGGCCAGGCCCTCCTGGGCGGCGGCCTCCAGCGCCGGGTCCTGCTGCACCGGCACGTCGGCGCCGCCCGGTCCCGTCACCGAGCAGCTGGGACTGGTGCCCTGGTCGGCGAGGATGAGGCGCATCTGGCCCTCGTCCATCGACACGGTCGCCGTGTCCGCCACGCTGACGGCGTCGGCCTGCATGTCGGAGGCCGTCTGCACGGTGTTCCAGATCCCCCAGACGGCCACCGCCACGGCGACGACCGACAGGAGGAGCCCGACGAAGAAGAGCACCTTCCCCGGCGTGGTCATCCCGCTCTTGCGGGGCGGGACGGCCGCCTGGCCGTAGGCGTAGTCGCTCGGTGGCATGCTCACACCACCAACCTAACGGCAGGGACGGGACCGGGTCGACCGGCGTCGTGCCCCGCCGACCGGCGTGCCCTCCGACCGTCGTGCCCCCGCTCGACCAGCACTCGCGGGACCAGCACCCAGCGGGACCAGCACGCCGCGAGACCAGCGCCTGCTCCGCCCCGCCGGAACGACACGGTCAGCGGTAGGTGTCGCGCGCGGCGTCCTGGTCGAAGGGCTCGTCCTGGTGGGTCACGCCGCCCTCGTCGTCGATGAAGACCAGGTCGCCGGAGGCGAGCAGCTCGGCGATCTCGTCCTCGGACATCGCAGCCAGCTCCTCGTCGGTCAGCTCGATGAACCCGTCCTCGTCCACCTCGGCGAGGTCCTCGTCGGCCTCCTGGTCCTCCCCGGCAAGGGGACCGTCCTCGGTCCCGAGACCGTCCTCGGCCCCGTCGTGGACCTCGCCGCCCTGCTCGTCCTCGTCGGGCAGCGCGGCCGGGCCGTGGGTCTCGTCCTCCCACCACTCCTCGGCCCCCTCGGCGGGCGGCTCGCCGGAGTCCGCCACGGCATCGTCGTCGTCGTCCTGGCCGTCGGTGCCGTGCCGGACCACCAGCAGCAGGGCGCCGCCGATGAGGAGCAGCGTGATGCCGGCCAGCGAGCCCATGCTGCCGAGCATGAGCCCGCCCAGGCGCAGCAGCCCGTCGGCCGGGCTGACCTCCGGCGCGACGACGACACCGCGGCCGGTGCAGGAGATCGTGTGGTCCCCGGCCGCCTGGGCGCGGAAGGAGCCGACCACCTGGAAGCGGGCGAGCGGGTTGTCCAGGCCGACCCTGCGCCCCTCGTCGGCCAGGTGCGCGACCGGGACCTCGCCCGCGGGCCCCTCCACGGTGCAGACGATGTCCTCGACCGGCGTCGGCGCGCTCTCGCCCGGCGCCACCAGCCCGCCGGTGACGTAGAGGTCCCGCTCGGCACCCGCGCCCAGGGTCACGGTCGCGGTGCCGTCGAGCAGCTCGGCGGAGTTGTCGCGGAGGTTGTTGAGCAGGCTGCGGGTGGTGAGCCCGCCGACCAGCACGAGCACCAGCGACAGGGCGAGCAGCACGGCCCCGACGCGCACCATCGCCTGCCCCGACCGGCGCAGCCGACCGCGGTGCGTGCGTGGACGACCGGGCGTCGTGGACTGCGCAGAGGACATGGTCCGACTCTAGGCGCCCGACCCCGGCCTGGACACCTCGCGGCGCGCCGGAGGGTGGCGCTCAGCCGGTGCCGCGCTGCTCCGACGCGGTCGCCTGGCGGACGACCAGCCGGGTCCACGCCCCCAGGTAGACCCGGTCGTCCCGGTCGATCTCGACCCGCTGACCAGGCGTGATGGGCGTGGAGGGCAGGGGCTCGCCGACCGTCCCGACGAACGTGCCGTTGCTGCTGCCCAGGTCCTCGATCCACCACCGCCGGCCGTCGCTCGTCAGCTGCGCGTGCCGCCGCGACACGGCGCTGTCGGCGCCCGCGTCGACCTCCGGTCGCGCACCGAGGCTGCCCGACGGCCGCCCGATGAGGGCGGTGCTGCGGGTCAGCAGCACGATGTCCGGCACCCCGGGGCTGGGGATGGTCTCCTCGGTCTGCTGGACGGCGTACCAGTCGGGGTCGATCCACAGCTCGACCACCCACGCCTGCGCCAGCGCCCTCGACGGAGGGGTATGCCGTGCCCTCGGGTGCGCCGGCGCGCCCCTCCTGGGGGCGGGCACCTCTGGCGCCTCGGCCGTGCCGGGGTCGGGACCGGTCTCCGGCTCGGGGTCCGGCTCCGGCTCGGGGTCCGGCTCCGGCTCGGGGTCTGCCTCCGGCTCGGGGTCTGCCTCCGGCTCGGGGTCTGCCTCCGGCTCCGCCTCTGCCTCCGGCTCCGTCTCTGCCTCGGACTCCGGCTCCGCCCCGGGCCCGG